>JBBQAL010000184.1:0-3156 GCA_038316135.1 Candidatus Nanopelagicales bacterium
GCGCCGTCAGCGCCCACGACGTAGTGCGCGTCGAACGTCTGCACCTGCCCGGTCGCGGCGCGTACGACGACCGACGTCGAGGAACTGCCGGCGGTCACGTCGATGACCTCGAAGTCACGCAGGACGGTGACGTGCGCGAGCCCGGCGACATGCTCCAGCAGCGCTGCCTCGAGGAGGTCCTGGGCCAGGCAGACCGCCCGGCTCGGACTGAGCACCTCGCTCTGGGCTTCCGTCGGGTAGCCGACGTCGATCACCACGCCTTCAGAGGCGTGAGCCGAGCTGGGCATCGCCAGCATCGTCATCTCGACGTCGTCTGCCGCCGCTGCCACCTGCTCCTCCAGACCCCACGAGCGAAGCAACTCCATGGACCGCAGGCTCAGCACCGTCGCGCGGGGCAGAGGCGACCCGGAGGCCCGACGCTCCACGAGCAGCACCTCGACCCCGGCTCGCGCCAGCTCGATCGTGGCTGCCAGGCCGGCCGGCCCGGCACCGACCACCACCACGGGGTACTCGCTCATCCGCTGCTCATTTCATCAGACACACTGTATTGATGCTACAGCATGTTTTCTATCGGTCGCCTTGTCAAGTGAAATATGAAACAGTACTGCCATGACGACGCGCAAGTACGAGCAAAAGCTCAGGGCCAAGGCGGCCATCGACACCAGGCGGCGGATCCTGGACGCCATGGCCGAACGACTGGGCTCGGCGTCCACGGAGCCACTGAGCCTGGACAAGGTGGCCGAGATCGCGGAGGTGTCCAGATCAACCATCTACACCGTCTTCGGCTCACGAGCGGGGCTGTTCGACGCCTTCGCCACCGACCTGTGGGAGCGCAGCGGTCTCACCGAACTCACGACCGCGGTCGAGGTTCCCGACGCCCGCGCACACCTGCGCGGAGGGATCCGAGCGGCGTGCCGCATGTACGCAGGCAACCTGGCGATCTATCGGGTGCTCTTCTCGATGTCGCGACTCGATCCCGATGCGCTCGCAGGCGCTGTGGCCGAGAAGGAACGCAACCGCAGCGGTGGCATGGCGCACCTGGTGCAACGACTCTTTGACCAAGGCGCGCTCCGAGACGACGTTGCCCCGGACTACGCGACTGACCTGCTCTGGATGTTGTGCAGCTTCGAAGCCTTCGACCTTCTGCACACCGGGCGCGGTATGACGGTCAACGACGCGGCCACTGCACTGGCGGTCACCGCCGAAGATGCGCTTTGCATCTCGCCACCATCCCTGAATCGGTAACCGCGATGCCGCGCCCATGATCAGCGCGCGGCATCGCGGTTGACCGTGCCCCGCTGGGTGGCATGCGAGGTGCGTCGCTCGTCGGCTCATCAGACGCGGGCGCGGCGAATCTTCCTCGTGGCGAGCGCGCAACGGATGAGGAACCCGGGCGTGGGTGGGATCCAGCCGGCCTGGATCGCCATGCCTTGGTCGTCGCGAACCGCCCAGTGCTCGATCACGAGGCCGTCGCGGATCCGCTGGAAGTGCGCCTGGCGCACGCTGAAGGACTTGCCCGTAGGCACGAACACCCGCTCCACCGTCGCGTCCTCGGTCCAGACGACGAAGTTGCCGGTGTGCCGACCCGACATCGTGCCGAACGTGACGACGAGGTCGCCCTCGGCGACGCTCTGCTCGGTCGTCCAGGTGAGGTCGGAGAAGGCCGTACGCAGCCACTCGCCGGTCGCATGGAACGCCGCGGATCCGCGGCCACGGGTGGCAGGTGGCTCGGCAGCAGCCTCGCGATTGGTCGCGTCGGCGTGGACGACGGCAGCGAGATCGGCGAGGGTGCCGCCGAGGGTGGCGTGGATGGCCGCTTCGGTCACGGTCACGGCGTCGTCGCGGGTGATGGTGCCAGTCATGGCGATGCTACCTTTCGATACAGTGAACTGGAATAAACCTACAGTAGGCTGTAATGAAGGGTCTGGCAAGCCCGGAAGGAGACCTAGTGCCCTACGACAACAGCCAGCGGCAAGAGACGGCGCGGACGACCCGGGCGCGCATCGTGACCGCGGCCAAGACGTCGTTTCTCAAGCGCGGGTTCGTCGGCACGACGATCCGGCAGGTCGCCGAGGACGCGGGCGTGTCGCAGGAGACGATCTACAAGACCTTCGGCGGGAAGGCTGCGCTGCTCAAGTCCGTCTACGACGTCTCGCTCGCCGGGGACGACGAGGACGTCCCGTTGTCCGCGCGGCCCGAGGCAATCGCTGTGCGTGACGCGGAGAGTCCGGCAGTTGCCGCGGCGGCGTACGCCCAACTGGCCCAGCTCATCTCGAGCCGGGTCGATCCGCTGCTGCGGGTCCTCCTCAGCGCCCGTGGCACCGACAAGGCACTGGAGGAGTTCGCGGCGACGACCGACCGGGAGCGCCACGACGGCAGCTCGTTCTACGTCCGGCGCTGGGAGGGACGCGGGTGGCTCCGCGCCGACGTCACCACCGAGCACGCGATCGACTCCGTCTGGGCCCTCAACTCAGCTCCGACTCGCTGGCTCCTGCTCGACCACGGCTGGAGCACCGATGAGTACGCCGCATGGCTGGCCGACCTGATCTGCCACGCCATCTTCAACGACAACGGACACGATTGATCAAGTGCTCACGAGCACGATTGCAGTTCCTTAACGCCAGCGGCACGACGGCGAGCTTCCTCGCCGACCGCGCCGAAAGTCGCAGCAGCCGAACCACTATCGGATCTAGCTCGACCTGGTGGTGGAGGTCGTCGGCATCGACGCTCGCGTCCCCGCAGGGGATCCCCTGCGGGACGCCGAGGACCGCGCGCCACCGGAACCGCCCACGCTTCGACGGCGTCCGGCCACCGTTCCGCTTCCGGAACAGCCAGCGAGCCTGAACGCACGACATAGACGGTGCGGGTCATGAGCTTCGGTCCTGCCGCGCGGCTCGCGGCCGCGGACGTTGAGAATGTTGGCCTGCACTGTCCGGCCCGGGTGTCGACGACGCTTGGAAACGAGTCCATAGCGTCGTCGACAAGGTGGAACAGGTGCCACGAACGCAACCGACACCAAGAGGCTTATTCACAATGCCGAAAAATAGCATAAAAACCGTGACGCCGCTCGGCGTGCCTAACTGAGCGACGACCCGCTCATTGAGAGAATTGGGTTACCAGACTCAATACTCCAGGAACGGGCCGCCACATGTATCA
>JBBQAL010000189.1:0-2775 GCA_038316135.1 Candidatus Nanopelagicales bacterium
GGCCACCAACTGCTCGTACAGGTCACCAGTGTGCTCACGACCGCCAACGGGCGTTTGGTGTTCTCCCGGCCAGTAGGGGAACCTGTCCCCATGAACAAGCACGAGGTGGTGCCGACCCGGTGAGGGCGGCTGCCATCGTCCCGGCAGCGGGGCGAGGTGATCGGCTAGGCCCTGGCGAGCCGAAAGCGCTCCGCGACCTTGCCGGCCAGCCGTTACTGGCCCATGCGGTGCGTGCGCTGGCTGAGGCCAGGTCGGTTGACGTCATCATCGTCGCTGCCCCTGCTGGCGAAGAGTCTCGGGTCGGCCGGCTGCTGCAGACCGTTGCCGGTGAGACCGAGCTGCACGTCGTGACGGGTGGTGAGACGCGTCAGCAGTCGGTGGCGCTGGCCCTGCGGGTGATCCCGGACGACGTAGACGTCGTACTCGTCCACGACGCCGCGCGTCCCCTGGTGCCGGACGAAGTGATCGACGCCGTCACATCGGCAGTGCGTTCCGGCGCCGACGCCGTCGTACCCGCTGTCGCGGTCACCGACACCATCAAGCAGGTCGACACCGCGGGTCGCGTCGAGGCCACCGTTGACCGCTCCCAGCTTCGTGCCGCGCAGACGCCGCAAGGTTTTGCCCGCATCGTGCTGGAGTCCGCTCATCGGGACGCCGCCGAGCAAGGGCTCGAGGACGCCTCGGACGACGCCGGGCTCGTTGAGCACTTCGGGCGTCCGGTCATGGTGATCCCGGGCTCGGAGGACGGCTTCAAGGTCACGCGTCCGATCGACCTGCTGCTCGCCGAAGCCGTGTTGGCCCGCCGCCGTTCGGCAGGGGTGCACTAGTGCCGACTCCCCGCGTCGGCGTCGGCGTTGATGTCCATCCGCTCGAGGTTGGCCGCCCCATGGCGCTCGCTGGGCTGGCATGGCCGGACGAGCCGGCCGGGTTGGCCGGTCACTCCGATGGAGACGTCGCGGCGCATGCCTGCTGTGACGCGCTCTTGTCGGCGGCCGGGTTGGGCGACCTCGGATCCGTCTTCGGCACTGACCGTCCGGAGTGGACAGGGGCGTCCGGTGCCCGCTTGCTCGCCGAGTGCGCACGTCTGGTGGGCGATGCGGGGTATCGGATCGGCAATGTCGCCGTTCAGGTGATTGGCGAGCGACCCAAGATCGGGCCTCGCCGCAAAGAGGCTGCAGCGGCGCTCTCGGCTGCTGTTGATGCACCGGTTTCGGTTAGTGGGACGACCACCGATGGCCTCGGTCTCACCGGACGTGGTGAAGGCGTCGCCGCCGTCGCCACCGCCCTGATCGTCCCCCGCTAACCTCAAGAACGACGCATTCACCCGCGCTCACGGAACAAGCGATGCGTTCATCCCGCGCACACCCCGGTAGCCTTCACCAGTGACGATCTCGCTCTACGACACCGCTTCGCGCCGGACGCGCGAGTTCAACCCGCTCCGTCCCGGGCAGGTGTCGATCTATCTCTGTGGCGCGACCGTGCAGGCTCCGCCGCACATCGGACATATCCGCAGCGGCGTCGTATTCGACGTGATGAGCCGCTGGTTCGTCCACCGCGGCTACGAGGTGACCCTGGTCCGCAATGTCACCGACATCGACGACAAGATCATCGCCGGCTCTGACGCCGAGGGCGTGCCGTTCTGGCAGCTCGCGACGCGCAACGAGCGCGCCTTCACCGCCGCGTACGACATCCTCGGCTGCCAGCCGCCAGCCGGTGAGCCGCGCGCAACAGGCCACGTCCCGGAGATGATCGTGCTGATGCAGCGGCTGATCGACCGTGGCCACGCCTACGCGGCACAGGGTGACGTCTACTTCGCCGTCGGATCCTGGCCGCAGTACGGCGAACTCTCCGGCCAGAAAGTCGACGAGATGCAGCCGGCTGCAGACTCGACGTCGGACGCCAAACGTGACCCGCGCGACTTCGCGCTCTGGAAGTCGGCGAAGCCTGGCGAGCCGTCCTGGCCGACGCCGTGGGGCGACGGCCGTCCCGGCTGGCACTTGGAGTGCTCGGCCATGGCGCACAAGTATTTGGGGCCAGCGTTCGACATCCACGGTGGAGGGCTCGACCTGGTGTTCCCCCACCACGAGAACGAGATTGCCCAGAGCAAGGCGGCTGGCGACGACTTTGCGACGTACTGGCTGCACAACTACTGGGTGACGACCAGCGGCGAAAAGATGAGTAAGTCACTCGGCAACTCACTCTTGGTCACCGAGGTCGTCCAGCGGGTGCGCCCGATCGAGCTGCGCTACTACCTGCTCTCTGCGCACTACCGCTCACACATGGAGTTCAGCGAAGAGGCACTGCAGGAAGCAGCGGCCGGCTTCCGCCGTATCGAGTCGTTCATGCGCAGAGCAACGCAGTTGATGGGTTCTTGGGCGGTGTACAAGTCGATTCCCGACGCCTTTGCCAGCGCGATGGACGACGACTTCGGTACATCAGCGGCCCTGGCGGCGCTCCACGACGCTGTACGTGAAGGCAACTCTGCGATCGACGCCGGTGACCATGACGCCGTGAAGGCGTCCTTCGGGGCTGTGTTCGGCATGACCGAGGTGCTCGGGATCAACGTCCTGGTACCCCCGTGGGTTGATCGCGGTGGTGACCGTAAACGTGTCTCGGCCCTGAGTGATGTGATCGACGCTCTGGTCACCGCGCAGCTCGCAGCGCGCGCTCAGGCCAGGGCCGACAAAGACTTCACCACCGCCGACGCGATTCGCGACTCACTTACCGACGCCGGCATCGCGATCGATGACACCGCAGAGGGCGCTCGTTGGTCAC
>JBBQAL010000037.1:0-24994 GCA_038316135.1 Candidatus Nanopelagicales bacterium
CGGACGGTGTGGCTCGGGCGCCTTGCCACGCCGGACAATCCTTCGGTACAGCCATCCGACGACCGTCACCGGTAGCACCAGCACCCAGCCGAGGTAGCGGAACACGCGTCCGATGACGTGCGGGATGCCGCTCAGCCGATGGCGTGCAACCGCTTCGGTGTCAGTGATCCAGGCCATCCGACCGGCAAACGCCCAGGTTCCCAGCAGCGACAGCACTGCCGGCAGCAGCAGGAGCGCGCCGACCATCACCATGAACACGGTGAGAGCGGAGGCGACGGCAATGCCGTTGAAGAAGTTGATCCGCATCACGAACAGTCCGAGCAGGGCAATGATGACTGTGGCCGCAGCGAACTGCACCGCGCGTCCGGATGTGCGCACCGACTCGAGTGCGGCGTCTCGCGGCTCACGTCCGTGGGTGATCGCCTCCCGATAGCGGTTGATGACGAACAGTGAGTAGTCGATCCCGACCCCCAAACCGATCATGGATGCCAGGATGGGAGCGAATACCGCAACATCGAGGTTTGCCGCGACCAAAGGCAGCACAAAGCCAGTACTGATCGAGACAGACACGGCTGCCGAGACGATCGGCAGCAACGCTCCGGCTAGCGCGCCGAATGCGAAGAGCAGAATGACGAGCGCTACTGCGACGCCGATACTTTCCGACGACGGCTCCTCGCCCGACACGAAGGCAAAGACCCCGTTCGCGCCCACCTGCAGGCCGTCCTGACCATTCTGATCCTCGATTGGCCCGAGTGCAGTAAGGATGTCGTCGTTGTTGAGGTCGTCGAACGATGCGCCGGCAAAGTCCACCGTGCCGTAAGCGACCGTTCCGTCAGGACTGATGCCCGCTTGGCCGAAGTGCGCCATCGCTCCGGCGGCTGCGTCAGACGGCGCTTCGGCAGGCTGCGCACCTGAGGGAGAAGCGTCGCCAGGTCCGCCCCCACCGTTGCCCTGCTGCTGCTTGGGACAGTTCGTACCCATGGGATCGCCATACGGTGAGACGACGCACTCGACACCTGGTGACTTCGACACCTCGGTGAGCAAGGCGGTGACGCTTTGCTGCACCGCGTCGTCGCTCACGCTGCCGGTGTCTGAGCTCCAGACCACCTGACCCTCAAGTCCAGCACCGGTTCCAGCTGATCCGGACAGCTCGCTGAGCAGGTTCTGTGCGGTCGTCGACTCTGTGTTGGGAAGCTCGAAGTCGTCGTTGTACGCGCCGCCCCAGGCGAGGCTCGCACCGATGATTGCCGCCATCAGCAAGACCCAGGTCACAAGTGCGAACCAGGGGCGTCGAACAGCCCACTGCGAAACACGGCCCATTAGAAGAATGCCTTCCCGAGATTGTGTGGTGTCGTCCACCGGCTCAGCGTCCCCAGCGCCAGACACACTTCTACACCAAACTCCCGCCGAAATCGAAGCCGTTTTGCGCTAGATCAGCGCAGTTCAGGGACGCTTGGGGGAAGTCCCCGAGGAATCACCCAGCACAGAGCCTGCTCCGGCTCATCGCTGCGTGAGGCGGGCGTTGTTTCCCGAGGGGTCGCGGAAGGCGCAGTCGATCCCATACGGCTGCTGGGTCGGCTTCTCAGTGAACTCGACGCCGCGCGACGACAAATCCTCGTACGTCTTCATCACGTCATCGGTGGTCAAGAACACCGTTCCCGCGAAGCCGATGGCCGTCAACTCAGCCACCTTGGTCCGGGTCACTGCGTCCATGACGGGCTCGCCAGGAATCGCCATCAGCACGATGGCGATGTCGTTCTGCCCCTGCGGGCCAACCGTCAGCCATCGAAAGTTGCCCATCTCCGGCACCGTGACGTCTTCACGAACCTCCATTCCCACCATGTCGCGCCAGAATGCCAACGCCTCCTCCTGGTCGGTCACCCACAGCTGCGTCGTACTGATGCGGATCATGTCGATTCCTTTGCTCGTTGGTTACGTTCTCCACAAACGTAGGCTCGGCGCTCACCCTTCGTCTTCTCCATTCGTGCTCTTCATCGAGCGACCGTAAGCCTTGAGAACGCACAGTGGAATCACCGCAAGACTGGCAGCCGACGGAAAGGACCGACGATATTCGGTGGGAGTTTTGCCGTAGATGCGGCGGAAACTCGAGGTGAACGAACCGACACTGGTCAGGCCAACCTGCATACAGATATCCGCCACCGAATATTCGGTGCCCCTTAGCAGCGTGGCGGCCCGTTCTAAACGGCGTGTCAGCAGGTAGGAGTAGGGAGTCTCGCCGAAGGCGCGCCGGAACTCTCGACTGAAGTGTGACCGCGACATGTTCGCTGCCGCCGCCAGATCGTCGACGGTGAGTGGTTCGCTGTATCGAGCGTCAGCAAGATCGCGCGCCCGGACGAGGTGCCGCACACCAGGCGTTGCCGTCGTCATAGCCACGCCGCCAGAGTAGACCTCGAAGATTCACCCGAATCAGCTCTTGGCTGTCGGCCGCATCCGGTAGAACGTCTCCATGAGCCCGCGCTGCCTGCCCGAGTCACCCACGTTCGAGTCGGTGGCCGAGCAGGCAGTTTGGACGGCTCTGCGCAGCCAGCTCCCTGACGACGCTGTCCTCATCGCGAATCTGGCGCTCACCGATCGCAAAGGTGACTGTGAGGCTGATCTCGTCGTCCTCTGGCCTGACGTCGGCATGGCGGTCATCGAAGTCAAAGGCGGACACGTCACTCGTGACGAAGACGGCGCGTGGATCCAGGTGGGTAAGAACGACCATCGGAAGACGATCAATCCGATCTACCAGGCTCACCGTAGTCACTACGCGTTGAGTGGATTCATTCGACAGCGCACCTCGCTCAACCAGCTACGCATGACACACCTAGTGGCGTTCCCGTACACCCGTGCCGACGACGACTTCGCATCGCCCGACTGTCCGCGTTGGCGGCTTCTGGATCAGCTCGATATCCAGATGAACGCGGCGGGCAAAGTGTTCACCGCACTCCGCGACCTCGAGGGAGCATCTGCCCCAACCTCGGAGCAAATTGTTGCCGTCGTCGACGCGCTCACCGCACGTCCAGGCACCCAGCGAGTGTTGCTGAGCACGCTCGCCGAGAATGAAGACTCCGTCGACCGCCTCACTGCCAAGCAGGCAACGGTCCTCCGCATGCTTCGCGACGCCCCGCGGCTCCTGGTCCGTGGTGGCGCCGGCACCGGCAAGTCCTACCTGGCGCTCGAACAAGCCCGACGACTCAGTCGCGAAGGGCAGCGAGTAGCGCTGGTCTGCTACAGCCGTGGGCTCGCCTCGTTCGTCGAACGGCGCGTCGCCACTTTCCCAGCGGCGGATCGCCCCGCCTACGTCGGGACCTTCCACAACCTCGGCGTTCAGTGGGGGGCCAAACCTCACGGCGACGCAGACCAGCGCTACTGGGACGAAGCCCTCCCGGTCGAGATGCTCCGTCTGGCTGCGCACCTCACCGACGCCGACCGCTTCGACGCGATCGTCGTGGACGAGGCGCAAGACTTCGCAGACTCCTGGTGGCCAGCACTCTCAGCCGGACTCCGTGATCCGCAGTCAGGCGGGTTATCCATATTCCTCGACGAAGGGCAGCGAGTCTTCGGCCGGGAAGGCATCCCTCCTGACGCACTCGTCCCCGTCAGTCTCGATGAGAACCTTCGCAACACCAAGCAGATCGCGCAGACGTTCGGCTCTCTTGCTCACGAGCAGATGAAGTACTCCGGGCTCGACGGGCTCCCCGTGAAGTTCGTTGCTTGCGCCACGGGCCAGGCGGTTGATGCTGCCGACGATGCACTGCTCGCCCTGATGGACGAAGGCTGGCCGCCTGAGTCACTTGCGTTGCTCACCACCGGCAGCCGCCACCCCGTCCAGCTAGAGCGGGTGCAAAGTCGCGGCACTGCCGGCTACTGGGACAGCTTCTGGGAGACCGACGACGCCTTTTACGGTCACGTGCTCGGCTTCAAGGGGCTCGAACGACCCGCAGTCGTCCTGGCAGTCAACGGCTTCCGTGACGAGCATCGGGCCCGTGAACTGCTGTACGTCGGCATGTCACGGGCCCGTGATCTACTGGTTGTGTGTGGTGACCCTGACGAGTTGCGGGGTTGGGCCGGCGAGGGCGTGATACGTCGGCTTGGAGTCCGAGCCACTAGTGACCTTGCCTGACATCCCAGCTCAGTTCGCGGACTCGTGAGTTGGCTCGGCTATCTGGCTCTCACCTTGTCGCGCCTTACGCTTGCGGCCATACTCGTACTCGACGCCCACCGGCACGAACACGCGACGCTCGCGCTCGAAGTTGCGCGCCGCTACCGGACGCCCAGCGGTCGGAACTGGATCGAGATTCGCGGCCCGTTCGGCTTTGTCGTCTTCGGCACCGCGTGCTCCCACTCACGCTGACAGGCGCCGGCCATGACCAGCAGGTCCCCGTGCCCGAGCATGAAGCGCAGGGACGTCCCGCCGTTCCGTGGCCGTAGGAGCAATGCCCGCGGCGTGCCAAGTGAGACGATTGCGACCAGGGTGTCTTCTGTCCGGCCACGCCCGATCGTGTCGCCGTGCCAGGCGACGCTGTCGCGCCCGTCGCGGTAAAGGCACATCCCCGCGGTGGCGAAGCCTTCGGGCAACACCTCGCGGTAGTGCGCCGAGAGTCGGAACCGCGCATCGGCGAGGATTGGGTGTGGCAGCTGCGCCCTTTCGTCGTACCAACCAACAAGACGCGGCACGTCGACAACGCGGTCGTACATCTGACGCCGCTCGGCACGCCACGGCACCGACTCGGCAACCTCGTCGAACAGCGCATCCGATCCGGTAACCCAGCCGAGCTGGTGCTCGACCCAACTGCGACCGTCCAACTGGGTCCGCGTGAGGCCGGCGCCTAAGTGGCTGAGCGCGGTGGCAGCGTCGCTGTCGAACAACGAGCTCTGCAGCGCGGACATGTGCACGAGGCTAGCACTCATTCGAACAGGTGTACGACTCTGCCGTTGGATCAGCGGCGGTGGTGATGCTCGACCAGCTGCCAGACCTGACGTAGGCCAACGACCATCAGCACTGCCCAGATCCCTGCCCCTCCGAGGACGAACGGATCGAAGGTGAGTACCCCCGCAGCGACAAGAAGCAGGAAGGGCAACAGCAGACCGATCGACGCAACGATTCGCCCGACCGGCCCGAAGGTCGTGTCGCTCTTTGCCCAGCGGGACGCCTTGCCCCTCGGCGAGATGGGGGTCAGGTCTCGGGGCGGAGTGAAGCCCAACCGACTGGGCGGAGGCGACGTTGCAGCAGGCTCGGCCGGCTTTGCCGCCCTGAGTGGATCTGGCGCAAAAAAGTCGAACTCGCCGGTCAATGGCTCAGCCATACCCAGTGAATCGACCGCACCACGGTCGCACTTGATCGTCGGCAGCACGCAGTCGCTGATGGCAGGTGACCTTGGCCTCTGCCCCAGCGGCCAGAGTGGGGGCAGACTCCAGAGTGCAGGTGTCCTGTCTCCTAAAGAAGGTGTCCCATGGCGATGTACACGCCAATCCAGGTTCCTCAGCCCTCACCACGGACGAGGAAGGTGCCGCTGGATTCAGTTGCGCCGGCACAGGAACACACGCGAGGGGAACACCGGATGCGCCTCACCCTCGGCATCGCCGTTGCTGTCATCGCCATCGTCGTTCTGCTGATCGCGCTGTTCTGACCCCGTGGCGCTGTCGCAATAGACCCCACCGCCTAAACACGACCCCTCCCACCCGGCGTCAGGTGCTTTAGTCGGACGGCAAGTTCCCATGGCTCGCGTGGTCGATCACCGACGTCATCAAGCGAGTCCCCAAGGGTCAGAAGTAGCCCTTCAGGACTGTCTACGGTCTTCCCCGACCTCGCACCTCAGGCAGTCGGTGCCTTAGCGGCCCGCACTTGAGCGGCGCCGACGCCGCCTGACTCTATGTGTGCCAGCATCGTCACAGGCACCCATGGCGGTCGGAGGAAGGCGTGACGACGAGCGCGGCGGTGAGCCCTGACCCCTCTTCCCTCGATGTTGACACGGTCATTCAGTTCGTCGACACCGACGCGCTACTTGGGCTCACCGAGGCCGAGGCCGCCCGCCGTCTCGTCGAGACCGGCCCCAACGAGCTCGACGCTGAGCAACCGGTACCGGCCTGGCGCAAGATTGCTGAGCAGTTCAGGGACCCGCTGATCTACCTGCTGTTCGCCGCCATCGCCATCTCCTTGGTTGCCTGGGTCGTCGAGGGGGCATCAGGGTGGCCCTACGACGCTGTGGTGATCACGGTGATCGTTGTGCTCAATGCGGTCCTCGGTTACGTACAGGAAGCGAAAGCGGCGAAGGCGGTGATGGCGCTGCAACGCCTGAGCGCCTCCACGGCTGTGGTCGTCCGCGACGGTACTCAACTGCGGATACCCAGCCGCGGACTTGTGCCCGGCGACCTGCTGGTTCTCGGTGCGGGGGACGTGGTCGCTGCCGATGCGCGGCTGCTATCTGCAGCCACCCTGGAGGTCTCAGAAGCGTCACTCACCGGTGAAAGCGAACCAGTGCTCAAGAACACTCGCGCGTTACCACAGCCAACCGCCCTCGCCGACCGGACCAACATGGTCTTCAGCGGGACCGCGGTGACAAGAGGAGTCGGGCGAGCCGTCGTCACTGCGACCGGGATGACGACCCAAGTGGGCCTGATCGCCAAGTTGCTCGCGGACACCAAAGAGTCGCCAACACCACTGCAGCGTGAGATGGCCAGGCTCGGCCGAATGCTTGGCATCGCGGTGGTGGTGATCGCAACCTTCGTGACGGCAACCATCGTCCTGTTCTTCGGTGTGGACGACATCGAAGACGTCGCGACCACTCTGCTGCTCGGCGTCTCACTGGCGGTGGCCGCCGTACCCGAAGGGCTACCAGCGATCCTCTCCATCGTTCTGGCCCTCGGCGTTCAACGAATGGCCGATCACCATGCGATCGTCAAGAAGCTCTCTTCTGTTGAAACTCTCGGCTCGGCCTCGGTGATCTGCACCGACAAGACAGGCACGCTGACCAAGGGCGAGATGACGATCGTCCGAGTCGTTACGGCTGCCGGTGAATTGACCGTTACCGGAGCGGGCTACGACCCCGAGGGGCGCGTGGAGCACGAACATGGTCAGCTCGAAGTCGGAAGCGATGAGTGGGAGCAAGCCCGCTTCGTCCTCAGTGGGGGCAGCCTCGCGAACAACGCGACTCTTCTCGAGGTGGAGGGCGAGTGGATAGTTGAGGGCGACCCTACTGAGGCCGCCTTCCTGGTCGCCGAGCGGAAGCTCGGCTCTCGTGACGATCGTGCTGACCGATTCGAGCGCGTCGGCGAAATTCCGTTCACCTCGGAGCGCATGCTGATGACCAGCCTTGAGTCCGACGCCCAGCGATCCGGCAAAGTCGCAGTGATCACCAAAGGGGCGCCCGACGTCCTGCTGGATCGATGCTCGCACGTGCAGATCGGCGCCGGCGTCGAACTTCTCGACGACGCTCGGCGAACACGCATCCTGAGCGACGTAGCGCGTCTGTCTGACGGAGCCCTTCGCACACTGGCCGTTGCCTACCGACGTCTGGAGGTCACCACCCCACCAGAGATCACTGAATCGCTGGAGTATGACCTCATCTATGCCGGCATGGTCGGCATCATCGATCCTCCTCGCCAGGAGGCTGCAGACGCCATCGCGGAGGCCCACAGGGCGGGTGTCCGAGTCATCATGATCACGGGAGACCATCCGCGGACGGCCACCCGGATCGCCCGTGACCTCGGAATCGCCCAAGACGATTCCGTTGCGGTGTCCGGCGCCGAGCTCGACCGAATGTCAGCCGAGGAGTTCTGCGACGTCGCGCGTCGCCGATCGGTCTATGCGCGAGTCACCCCTACGCAGAAACTGCGGATCGTCGACGCGCTGCAAGCGGACCACCAAGTCGTCGCAATGACGGGCGACGGCGTCAACGATGCGCCAGCCCTGAAGTCCGCCGACATAGGCATTGCCATGGGAGTGAACGGAACCGAGGTCACCAAGGAAGCGGCGAAGATGATCCTCGCCGACGACAACTTCGCAACCATCGTGAGAGCGATCCGCGAGGGACGCGGAATCTACCTGAACATCAAGAAGTTCCTGCGGTACTTGCTGTCGTCGAACATGGGCGAGGTACTCACCGTCTTCCTCGGCGTCGTTCTCGCCGACGTCATCGGACTGGCACACGCCGGCGGCGCGGTAGCGCTGCCGCTGCTTGCCACCCAGATCCTGTGGATCAACCTGCTCACCGATGGAGCGCCGGCACTGGCCATGGGCATAGATTCGGAGACCGATGACGTGATGATGCGGCCGCCCCGCTCGATGGGTGAGCGAGTGATCGACGGCCACATGTGGACGGGCGTTCTGATGATTGGGCTCGTCATGGCTCTCGCTACGCTCGTCACCATTGACTTGTACCTGCCTGGCGGACTGATCGACGGCACCCAGAGCCTCGACACCGCACGAACGGCGGGCTTTACTGTGCTCGTCTTCGCGCAGTTGTTCAACGCTCTCAACGCTCGCTCTGAGACCGGCTCGGCATTCCACCGCATGTTCACCAACCCGTGGCTATGGGCTGCCCTGGCGCTGTCGTCGCTGCTGCAGATCGCCGTGGTACAGATGCCATTCCTCAATGAGGCCTTCCGAACCACCTCCCTGAGTGGGCAGCAGTGGCTGGCGTGCCTGGCGATGGCCAGTACCGTCCTGTGGTTCAGCGAGGGGCGCAAGTTCGTCCTTCGAGCCTGGGTCGGTCGGTAGCCCCTCCGGTGCCGGCGCCCCGTACGCTCGGGGGATGGCCGAATACCAGATCACTTCATGGCGTGATATCCCCTCGATGATCGTTGCCCGCGATGGCGACGATGTCACCAAGATCCAGCTCGCAGCGCGATTCCAGGAAGCGATCGACGAGGCGGCGATGCGCCTTGGAGAGGTCGGCAGCGACGACTACCTGGCCGGCTGGACGCGCTCGGGGTGGACGGCGGCCGACGGTGACCACGCTCACCTCGCCGGTGTCGTGGTCGAACAGCTCGAGAACGAGTGGACGGCCGAGCGGATCACCGACTACCTGAACGGCATCGGACCAGCTGTCAGCTAGCGGAGGTCCACGCGACGCATGGTCAGATAGCGGAGGCGTACACGTCGAGCACGCGCCGCACAGCGGCACGTAGCACCGCGTCCGGCGTGAGGGTGAGTCCTCCGCAACTACCTGGGACTTCTTGCGCGGCCAACCACGGTAGGTACTGGCTGACCAGCTCGTCCGGAAGGCCACTACCTTCCAAGTTCTGGTGAAGCTCGCCGACCGCTCGCTGTACCGCGGACACCGGCCAGTAATAGCGCGACCTGTCGCTGCGCGAGAACCGTCGCGCGTGAGCAGCAGCTGCAGGCTCGCTGGGGTAGAACGGCCGCCAGTAGCCGGGGTCGGCGAGCATGGCGGCATCCAGCACCGCTCGGACGCCGGAGGCGTCGACCCCTAGCAGCTCATCCTCGATGTACGAGAGCCCGAAGAGCGCCTCGCGATAGGCGAAGGTGAGGCCAGGGCCGACCTTCAAGATCGCGAAGTGGTCGACGACCAGTCCGCGAAGCGACTGCCTGGACTGGTAGTCGGTGCTGTGAGCCTCGAAGACAAGCGGGACGTCACCGTCCAGGCACTGCGCCAGACCGGACGCCTGACCGGGCGCAAAGGTATGCAGCTCTTCGTCGCTGAACTCAACCCCTGGTTGTGCCACGACTGCGCGTACTCGTTGCCAGGCATCCGCCGCGCCAGCTGACGCGAACGCCAGCTCGGTGACCTCGATCGTCTCGGCGACGTCGTCAAAGGTGCTGACGTGCAGACCGTGCTCGCCAGTTGCCTCGCCACCGGGGACGGGAACCTCGGTACCGATCACGTAGCGCAGCTGGACGCCGGCCGCAGTGGCCGCGCGCTCGGCCACGACAGCGAGCCGGGCCGCGCGCTCAGCCACCAGCGAAGGGGGCAGGGCACCCGGAGGATCGTCAGCGCAACGGATCGACGTGTCGAGGTGGATCTTGGAGTAGCCAGCGGTCACGAACGCCTCGACGAGCTCCTCGGACTTGGCCATCGCCGTGGCTGCGGGCAAGTGCTTCCATGGGTTCGGTCCCAGGTGGTCGCCGCCCAACACCAACCGCTCAGCCGGCAGCCCGTACCGCTCGGCCAGTGTCACCACCTGATTGAGGAACTCGACCGGCTGCAGCCCGGTGTATCCGCCGTCCTGGTTGACCTGGTTGCAGGTCGCCTCGATCAGCACGACGTGCTCACCTTCGACGCCGTGGCGAACTGTCTCATCCAGGACGAGGGGATGGGCAGAACAGATCGACGCGATTCCATCGGGGCGTCCCGCGCGATGAGCCGCCGCGAGCGTGTCAAGCACATGCTCGGTCACTGGAAGCCCCCGCCCAGATCCTCTACCTTCACCGAGGTCATCCAAATCTCGACCTCGTCCGTCGTCGGTTGCGCATCAGTGCCGCCGGTCGAAGCGGTTGACAGCGTTCCGGCAATCACCGCCATCGCCAGGCATCGGCCCGGATCGCGCCCCAGTATCCGTCCGGTCAAGAACCCGGCGTCGAAGGAGTCACCCGCGCCGACCGCGTCGACGAAGTCGACAGGCGGCGCGCGGTGCACCCGAAAGTTCTGCCCGGCAATTCGCGCGACCGCCCCCTGCGGGCCGCGCTTCACCACAACATCGCACCCGTTCTCGGAGACAACCTCGATGGCACGGTCGAGGATCGGTGAGCGCGCGATGGCGGTCAGTTCAGCCTCGTTGGGAAGGAACACGTCGGTCTCGGCGAGCAGTGCCGACAGGTCCCACCGCTGGTAAGGGTCCCAGTTGGTGTCGAGCGAGGTGGTCGCACCCGCTCTACGGAACCGGCCGAACGCTGCGGGCAACGCGTCGCGAAAGGCATCCGACATCAAGTAGTACGAGGCGCAGTGAACGTGTCGCGCCGGACGGTCCGGCAGTGCACCAAGGTCATCGGGCGACAGCGCTGGGATGGTTCCGGACGCAGTGAGCACGGCCCGATCATCACCCCTGTTGAGGATCACCGACATACCCGTTGGCGCATACGCGTCCACGCGTAGGTGCTGAAGATCGACCCTGGCCTCGGTGAGGCGCACCATCATCAACTGTCCCAGATCATCGCCACCGACGACACCGCACAACCCCACTCGCAGACCCAGTCGCGCAGCGCCGACCGCAGTGATCGCGGCCGAACCACCCATCACCAGCGATGCGCTATCGACCAGCTGCTCCACCTGGCCGAACTCAGGGATCAGCCCCGGCGCAGCGACGATGACATCGGGGTTGACGTCGCCGACGACCAATAGGTCGAGCTCGGACACGGGGCTCCTCGTCAGTGCAGGTATCTCGGCAGGTGCTCGCGTTGTGCGTCCACCATCTCGTCGAACATATCCCGGATCTGCTGCAGCTCGCAGGCGGCAGACGTCAGCGGGTCGAGCATCAACGCATGAACTGCTG
The DNA here is from genome assembly GCA_038316135.1 of Candidatus Nanopelagicales bacterium. Lineage (GTDB taxonomy): Bacteria > Actinomycetota > Actinomycetes > JAHEKZ01 > JAHEKZ01 > JAHEKZ01. The sequence continues at coordinate 11,455 of JBBQAL010000037.1, forward strand.
CTTCACGGTCTTCCTCGAGGATCGACGTGACCGCGAGATCGTTGAACTCCTGGTGGCGTCGCACCCACGACGCCATGTGCTCGGGTAGCGAGCCAAAGTGCTGGGGGTGGATGCCGGCTGAATCGACTGTTGCTGCTACTTCGATGGCATTGCCCTGATGCAGGTTGTCGACCCACCCTGCGTTCGGGGTGGTGACGTAGACGGTGGTCGGGACCCCGGATGTCATCGCCTGCACGATCTGTGACGGGTACTCGCCGCCGCGCTCCATCGGGAACTCGCGAGTGCCTGCGAGCACTGCCCGCAACATTTCATCGTTCTCGCGCCGCCATGTCGGCCAATTGTGGGCGTAGAAACCGGACTCACCGATGTACTCCTTGCCCATCCACCGTTTGACCAGATCGGGGTGCGTGCGGAAGTACGGCAAGTACTCCGAGACATGGCCGCTGCTCTCGGTGGGAAAGGCGCCGAACTGGTACATGAGCTCGAAGCGAACCGGATCTTGTTCGAGCACCTCAGGCAACCGTCCCCGTTCGCGGAGCAGCGGGTAGAGGTCCTCGCCGTTTCGCGTCAGTTCAGTGAGCCAGGCCAAGTGGTTGACGCCAGCACCGGAGAACTCGATCTCGCTCTTGTCGATCTGCAGGTAGTCGGCCAAGTTCTCGACCGTGTAGTGCACCGAGTGACACATGCCCCACACCGGGACGCTGGACGCGCGGGAGGCCGCCAGGATGGTCATCGACATCGGGTTGGTGTGGTTAAGGACGAGCGCATCGGGACAGAGGCGCTCGACGTCGCTCAGAATCGCCAGAAACGACGGGATGGTACGCAACGACTTGAAGAGACCCCCAGGGCCAATCGTGTCGCCGATGCACTGGTCGACGCCGTATTTCATTGGGATGTCGTAGTCGAAGTCGACCGTTTCCAGACCAGCCACCTCGATCGTGCTGATCACGACCGTCGACCCGGGGAGCAGCTCGGTGCGGTCGACCGATGACTGCACCGTCCAGTCGCGGCCGGACCGTTTGATGAGGGAGTCGGCGAACTCATGGGCCAGCTCGAGGCGCTCGGCATCCAGGTCGACCAGTCGAAACTCGCCAGCGTCCAGCCCAGGAGCAGTAAGAAAGTCAGTCACTAGCTCGGCGGCGAACACCGTGCTGCCAGCTCCGATGATGGTCACGACGGTCATGTCACTTGCCTCCGGACAGGGTCAGCCCTTGGACGATCCAACGTTGGGTGGCCAGGAAGACGATCAGCACCGGCACCACCATCAGCACGGACGCCGCCATCACCAGGTTCAGCTGTGCCGCGTGCTGCGTCGAGTACCAGGACAAGATCACCGGAATCGTGCGCTTGCTGTTCTCCGTCAGCACGACCAACGGCCACAAATAGGCATTCCAGTTGAACATGAAGGTGAGCAGTCCCAGCGTCGCAAGTGCTGGCTTGACCTGCGGAAGGACTACCGACCAATAGATCCGAAACTCCGATGCGCCGTCGACCCGTGCTGACTCGATCTGTTCATCGGGCAGCGACCTGATGAACTGGCGCATGATCAGAATCGCAAACGGGTCGACGGCAACAGTGACGACCAGGCCCCAAAGGTTGTTGAGCAGGCCGATCTTGCTGAGGATCAGGTAGTTGGGGATCATCAGCACGCTCGGCGGCACCATCATCATCGCCATGAGGTACCAGAAGAGAATGTCTCGTCCCCGGAAGACGTACTTGGCGAAGATGAACCCGAGGATGGAAGACGTGAACAGTGTCACGACCACGTTCGTCAGTGCGACGAAGAGTGAGTTCCGGTAGAAGGTGGCGAGTGGCAGCTCGGGGTCATTGAGAATGGTCCTGAAGTTGTCGAGCGTCCAGTCCTGCGGCACGACGGTAGGTGGGATCTGGCGAATCTCAGCGCCGGTCTTGAACGCTCCGAAGATCATCCAGAAGAACGGTAGTGCCGCGATGACTCCGCCGATCGCCAGAACGAGGTAGAGCACCACGCGTCCGACAGCCGGTGACCGACGCGGAGGTTTGACGACCGTGACGGCCTCCGGACGCACGTCTGAAACTGAGAGCGTCGCCATCAGTACGACCACTTCGTACGCAGCATGCGCGACTGGATCAGGGTGATGAGCAGGACGATGGCCAGTAGCACCAAGGACTCAGCGGCGGCCCACCCCATGGCCTGGAAGGTGAAAGCATTCTGGTAGATGTCGAGGGGAAGCACCCGCGTCTGGTTGTCAGGGCCACCCAGGGTCATCACCTGGAAGAGGTCGAAGGCCTGAAACGACGAGATCATCGTGAGGATTGCGGTCAAAAGGATGGTTGGCTTGAGCAGGGGCAAGGTGAGGTACCGGAAACGCTGCCAGGCGTTGGCACCGTCCAACAGGGACGCCTCCGTGAGCTGCTTCGGGATGCCCTGCAGCGCCGCGATGAAGATCACCAGGTTGTAGCCGATGTCCATCCAGAGGTACGAGGTCGTGACTGCGAGCAGCGCCACCGGAACGCCTGCCACTGTGAGGGACGGGTCGTTGAGCCACGAGATCACCGTGGTGTCCCCCGTGATCTTCGTCAGAATCCCGTTGAGCAGTCCGAACTGCGGGTTAAGCACGTACTGCCAGATGACGGCAACGGCGACGGCAGATGTCAGCACCGGCATGAAGAAGATCGTGCGCAGCAGTGGGCGGAGCCGGCGAGCAGCTGCCTCGATCATGACTGCGAGGGGCAACGTGATCAGCAGGTTGAGTGGCAGCACGATGAAGGCGAAGACAAGTGTCACCACCACTGCGGTATGGAAGGTCTGCGTCAGCTGCGACGGGTTTGAGAAGTCGAAGAGCTGCTGGAAGTTCTCCAGACCCACGAAGGGATTGTCGCCGCCGAGACCACCAACGCCTGTGCCCTCACGCCGGGGGCTGTAGTTGAACAGCGAGAGCGCGAAGACCCAAACGAGCGGAAGCAGCGTGAAGAAGGCCAGGTAAACCATGATCGGCCCGAGCACGATGCGCCGGAACCGGTTCTGCGGCGCCACGAGCGACCCCCGCGACCGACCCTTGGGGGGGTCGGCCGCCGGGGGGCGCTCGACGACTTCGACGGTCATGACGACATCCCCTACTAGAGGGAGTTGGCTTCCTGCTCGATGGCCGCGAGGGCCTCGTCGACACTGGCTTGCCCGTTGAGGTAGTCGAGCACGTTGGGAACGATGACCCGGTAGAACAGCCGGTCACGGTCGGGCAAGCTGCCGACGTACTGGGCGTCGCCCAGGATGTTGAGCCACGGCTCCAGATAGGCGGAGTCTGCGAGCAGTTGGTCGCGCGCGTCCCCCTGCGTGTTCGCCTTAAGCGCTGGCAGCGTTCCGGTCGCCAGGTTCCAGTCCAGTGCGTTCTGGTCGTTCTGCGCCACATACGAGACGAAGTCCCAGGCCAGCTCCTGCTCCGGGCTGTTGGACGACACCGCCAGACCCCAGCCGGAGTCAGCGGCGAAGCTGCTGTTGTCCAGCGTCGGGAGCGGAACGTACTCAGTGTTAGCTGCGACGTCGGGGAAGTCCGTTGCATACTCGGGCACGACCCACGGACCGACCAGTCCCATGGCACAGAGTTCAGTAAAGTAGCAATCACCCACCCAGTTAGCCGTGTCGGTAAAGAGTGTGGGATCGACGATCTGCTCGTCCACGAAGCTCTTCATCAGCTCCATGGAAGCCTGTGCCTCGGGCGTCTGGAAGCTGAAAGTGCCATCTTCAGCCAGGTAGCTTCCACCGTTCTGAAGGATCAGCGACAGAAGGGTGTAAGAGATTCCGTCGTTGGTGGTGAAGTGGTAACCGGCCCGGGTGATCGCCCCGTTGTCGACGACGGTCAACTTCTTAGCGTCTGCCTTGAACTCATCGAAGTTGGCCCAACCGTCGAGGGCGACGCCGGCGTCCTGAGCCATTGCCGTGTTGACCAGAGTCGCGCCGTACTCGACATTCGACTCTTGCGGCATCCCGTACAGCTGGTCGTCGCACTTGTAGCCACCGAGCGGGCCAGGAAAGAAGGCCCCTTCTGCCTCTTTGACCGTTGAGATGCTTTCCGGAACGGTGGAGAGGTTGTCGGCGTAGCTGCACGTCCAGCTTCCGAACATCTGCAGGATGTCCGCCTCATTGCCGGCCGGCAAAGACGTCTGCAGCGTCTGGATGTAGGTGTCGTAGTCAAAGGAGTTGAAATTGATCTCGGTGCCCGGGTTCTCAGCCATGTAAGAATCGCCGAGCGCTCGGTACTCCGTGTTGAATGACCTGTTCGTGTGCGTCCACACCGTGATGCTGCCGCCTGGTGCGGCCTGATCATCGCCAGCGGAACTGCACCCGGACGCCAGCAGCGCCAGCGACGCCGCAACTACGGCCAGAGAACGTGCGCTTCTCATGCTGCCTCCTCGTTCAGACCGCTTCGGGCGAAGCGCTCAGGTGGATCACTGCAGTGAGGTGCCGGGGGTTGTCGGGATCTAGACCCTTGCCCAGGGCGCGGTCGAGGGCAAGCAACTGAAGGGGCAGAAGGTAGAGAGCGGGGGACGCCCAGCTCGGGATATCGGCGGGGATCTGATGATGGCCTTCGGTACCCACTGTGACCACTCGCGCCCCAAAGGGCTCGATGTCGCGAAGCACCGCCTCTTCCAGTGACGCCCGCTGGGGCGAGACGAGCGCAACCACCGCCGCGCCCTCGTCACACATCGACATCGGGCCATGCCGGAACTCCATCGCGTGGTACGCCTCCGACCCGGTCAGCGACATCTCCTTGAGCTTGAGCATGCCCTCCGATGCGATCCCGTAGAGAGCTCCAGATCCTAGGAAGAAGAAGCTCTCGTTGGCCTCGTCGGTGGCCAGTGCTCGCATCATTGACCGCGACTTGTCCAAGATCGTGGCGGCGGCCGGCGGTAGCGCATGCAGTGTTGACAGGTCACCGCCTCGCAGTGCACCCGCGATGGCCGACACGATCACCTGCATCGAAGAGAACGAGCGGGTCTGAGCCACCGACTGCTCAGCTGCAGCTGGAGCGGCCCAGACGACATCGGCAGCTTCAGCGAGTGTGGAGTCGGGGTAACACGTGATGACGGCGATGGAACGCCCGCCGATGCGACGGAAGTGCTCAGCCGCCATGACCGTCTCCGTCGTGGTCCCCGATCGCGAGATGGCCAGCAGCAGCGTGCACTGCGGATTCGCCAGCTTCGGGTCCGCCTGGGCGATGAGTTCGGACGCAGGCAGCGCCAACGCCCGCAGTCCTGCGTCTCGCAGAAGTGCCGCCGCAGACATCGCCAGGTAGTGAGTTGACCCGCACCCGGTGACGAGCACATCAGTGATGTCGGCGCCGAAGGCCGACGTGAACGTCATGGGATCAAGGGCATCGATCGTCTGCTGCCATACCTCCGGCTGCGACAGGATCTCCTGCTCTGTGTGCGTGGTCACGGGGTGACCTCCGCAACAATGACATGTGTTCCAGCCGCCTGGAGCGCAACAATCACGTCAGTGGGTGCTCCGGTGTCGGTGACCACGGTGTTGATCGCCGCGAGTGGAACGACGTGCGTTGTCGAGACTCGGCCAAGCTTGGTGTGATCTGCCAATACGACACAGCGCTGAGCATTCTCGATGAAGGCAAGGTCAGTTGCGGCCTCGACATCACCATCGGCAGTGAATCCTTGTTCGCTGTCGAGCGCTGGAACACCGAGGAAGGCGATAGCGGCTCGGTATGAGCCGATCGCCTCGACCGCTCGCGGCCCCACCATCGACTGCTCAGGGCTGCGCAACGTGCCACCGATGACGATCACCTGCCCACGGCGTCCGCGGGCAAGTTCGGTGGCAACTGGCAGCGAGTTCGTCACGACCGTGACATCGACCTCAACTAACTGCTCGGCAAGGTGCAGCGTGGTCGAACCGCCGCCCAGAAACAGGGTCGCTCCGGGTTCGACGAGAGCCGACGCAGCCCTCGCGATCGCCCGCTTCTCAGCAATTCTGCGCGACCCCCGCGCCGGATACGGGAGTTCGTGAACCTGGGTCGCCACTGCGCCGCCGTGGGTGCGCTGGACGAACCCGGAGCGTTGCAAGGCGTCGAGGTCCCTCCGGACCGTTGCCTCGCTGACCCCGAGCCGGTCGGTGAGCTGACCGATGGTGACGGCGTCGTCGTCCGCCAGCATCTGCTGGATCTGCGTCAACCTGCTGACGCGAAGAGTCGACCGGCTCGCCATGGTGGCGATCATGGCTGTTTCTGCTTGTTTCTGTCAAGAACCTTCACGAGGTACTGGTCAACGAGCGTGTTGATACGGCAGAATCCCCCCCTGAGTGAGCGAAACGCTCATGAACCCCCATGAGGTGGCCATGGCTCCCATCGTCCTCGAGGACGTCACGAAGGTGTACCCCGACGGCACGACTGCCGTCCGAGGCATCGACCTCACCGTGCGCTCCGGCGAGTTCATGGTGCTGGTCGGCCCCTCCGGGTGCGGCAAGTCGACGCTGCTTCGGATGATCGCCGGGCTCGAGCAGACCACCAGCGGACGCATCATGATCGGTGCGAATGACGTCACCAGGGCCGCCCCCCGCGACCGCGACGTGGCGATGGTCTTCCAGAACTACGCGCTCTACCCGCATATGTCGGTGCGCGACAACCTTGGGTTCTCTCTCAAGGTCGGCCACACCCCGAAGGCCGAGCTGAAACAGCGGGTTGACTCCGTTGCCGCGATGCTCGGGCTCACCGAATACCTCGACCGCAAACCGGGGCAGCTCTCCGGTGGTCAGCGCCAACGCGTTGCGATGGGGCGCGCAATCGTTCGCGAGCCCACCGCCTACCTGATGGACGAACCACTCTCCAACCTCGACGCCAAGCTGCGTGTATCGATGCGCGCCGAGCTGACCAACCTGCACAAGCGTCTCGGCGTCACCACGGTCTATGTCACACACGACCAGGTCGAAGCCATGACGCTTGGACAACGGGTCGCAGTGATCGAGGACGGCACCGTGCAGCAGGTTGCGAACCCACAAGAGCTCTACCGATCACCTGCCAACGTCTTTGTCGCCACGTTCATCGGATCACCGTCGATGAACGTGGCGCAGGCGGCGGTTTCTGACGGCACTTTCAAGTTTGGGCAGTTCACCCTGCCCATGTCGGACGCACAGCGAGAGGCCCTCGAAGGACGCACCACGGTCATCGTTGGCCTCCGCCCGGAGGCGTTCAGCGTCAATGGCAGTGGCGCCTCTTTCGATGTCGCGGTCGCTGCCGTAGAGAATCTCGGGACCGAGTCACATGTCTTCTTCGGCGTCGACGCGCCACCCATCGGAGTCGCCACCCACCATCTCGCAGAAGACGCTCCATCGATCGTTGATGCCAGCTCAGTCTTCATCGCCAGGTTGGGTCCGGACGAGCTAGTCGCACCTGGCCAGACGCTGACCCTCTCTGTCGACGCTCGTAAGATCTATCTGTTTGACGCCGAGACCGGGGACACCCTTAAGTCTTGACGCGCTAGCCAGGCGGGTTGGTGCGCACCAGGAAGTCGAGGAATAGCGTGAGCTCGTCCACCATGGTGTCGACGTCGGGGACGGCGTGACCGGTGTCGATGCGGTGGTAGTGCACATCACCTCCAGCCGCGCGAAGTGCCTCGACGTAGGTGTCGACCTGCTCGACCGGACACCGTGGGTCGTTCACCCCGGCGCTGACGAACAGTGGCGCACGGACGGCGCCTACATAAGTGATCGGTGACGATGCCTCAAAGACCTCGGGGATCTCATCGATCGTCCCGCCGAACAGTGACTCGAGGTAGCTCTGCATGAAGCGCGGTGAGACCTCGGCGCACTTAGCCTGGTCGGCGACCGGGACGAGCGCGATCCCCGAACGCCAACGGTGCGGTTGAGTTCCTACCGCCATCAGAGTGAGGAAGCCGCCCCAGGAACCGCCGGCGATCGACAGCCGCCCAGCATCCACAACCCCCTCGCTCACCAGGTGGTCAAGAACTGTCGTGACGTCCTCCAGCTCGATGAACCCCAGTCGTCGGTGCAAGGCTTCGCGCCACGCAGCCCCGTACCCGGTCGACCCCCGATAGTTGACACTCAGCACCGCATAGCCGAGGTCGACGTACGACGCTGCCGTCGTGTTCCAGAGGTCGTAGTCCTGGAAAGTCGGACCTCCGTGCACTGCGACGACCATCGGCAGTGGTCCACTCGCGTTTTCGGGGAGTCGGAGCAAAGCGTGAACCGTCCCACCAGGGCCTTCGACGAAGACATCCTCGACCGAAGTCGACGAAGGAGGCAGCGGGCCAGGAAGTTCCACCAGGGGTTGGGCGTCTCCACCGACGAGCCGATAGACCATGGGTGGTGTCGCGGCACTGGACACGAGAGCGTGCACCTCGCCGTTCGGTCTTGCGGATGCGGCGCCGATGCAACCACTCGGCGTGGGGATCAACATCAACTCGCCGCTCGTGAGCTCAAACCGGTGCAACGTGTGGCGCGCATTGTGCAGAGCGGTCACCAGCAGCGCGGAACCATCCGGATACCAGCTCGCCTCGATGTCACCGTCAAGGTCAATCGACAGCTCATGCAGCCGGTCGACGGCAAGGTCCCACAGGGCCGGACGCGGCTGTCCACCGCTGTTGTCGACTACCAGCACCCGCGATGCATCAGCCGGGTCGAATCCAACTGGCAACAGCTCTCCCCTGGCGTTGAACCGCTCGGCCGCGGTCACCCCGTCGGACAGTCGGATCACCCGCGTTCCCATACGTTGCCAGTCGCCTCCAGGGGCAACCGCTACCAGGACATGCTGCTCATCGCCATCGGTGGCGACAACCTGCCCTGCGTCCGGAAACTCGGTCACAACATGCGCGGCACCAGATGGACCAGCTGAGATGATCGTCATCCCGCTCTCGCCGAGGTACCCGACGACGCCACCGCCATCGGACGTCGGTGCGATCCCGGCCATGAACCCAGGAGGAAGGTCGGCAGCGAGCACCGTCGCAGCACTGCCGTCCAGCGGCTGCCGCACCCAGCGCCCGACTTCATTGCCTCCGGTGTCGTCGAACCAGAGGACCGCCGCACCGTCGGGAGTCATCGCTGCGCCCAACGTGCCCTGCGGTCGGTCGGTGACCTGGGTCAGGGGCGACGGTTCATCGCCTGGCTTGTAGACGTGAGCCTCAACGCGTCCGCTGAGGTTTGCCATGACAATGGCCGCCGAGGACGCGTCGCGTGGCCAGACGGCCGCGCTTCCGAGCAACGTCCACGGTGGAATCTGTGGTGCCCGAAGTCGCTGCTCCCACCGCGGTGATTCATCACTGGTCATGACGATCACCTTGGCAGCCACAGCCACCAGGGACAACCACCCCGCAAAGGGTCAGGCGAGCAGCTTGGCCTTCTGCGCAGCGAACTCGTCGTCAGTGAGGACGCCTTGTGTGTGAAGTTCCGCAAGCTCTTTGAGCTGTGCAATGGGGTCGGGCGCTGCCGGCGGGGGCGGCGGCGCGTACTGCTGCTGCTCCGGCTGCCCTTGCTGCTCCTGGTTAGCCCACTTGTTGGCCTGACGCCTGGAGACGTTGTTGGAGACGTGCGTTGCAGTTCCTGCGATGACAGCGGTGCGAGCAACTCCGCGGATCAGTCCTGGCATGAGTGTCCTCCTCGGTCAGATGGTGATCAGGCGTCGAGCGCAGCGACCAGCGCCTGGATGGGGATACGTCCGAAGGCGACCAACTGGCCACCGCCGCGACGGACAGCCGCCGCGAACGGGGCCGCCCAACGGTTCTCGTACACGAGTAGCGCCGCTGAGCTACCGCCCTCGACGGCCGCCGCTGCCTCACTGATGTCGTCTTCGCCCAGGATGCCAGACGAGGCTCCTTCGAAGATCGCCATGTCGAGCTCTCCGTCACCGTCGAAGTCCGCGATCTCGACCATGGCGACCGAACCGTCGTCGGCCTTGGTGAAGAACACGAGATCGATCAACCGGATGATTCCCCGGTCGACCAGGTCGACGATGATGGGAAGCCCCTCACCGGTCATCTTGTTGCCGGGGAACTCGATGACCACGTAGTCGATCGGTCCCATCTCGTCGAGCGTGACGTCGGTCATTCGGTGCTCCCTAGCTCGAGTGTGTGTTCGCCAAACCTTAGCGGAGGCTCGACTGGCCGGGATGCACGGAAGCGCCAACCCAAGGGGCGGCGCTTCCGTGTTACCAGCGGTACCACGCCTACGCGAGGGCCTTGGCCTTGATGCCGTCGAACTCAGCCTGTGTGATCGCACCGGAGTCCAAGAGCTCCTTGGCCTTGTGGATCTGGTCGGCCGAGCTGGAGCCAGCGACGTCGCGGATGTAGGCACTCTGCGCCTCCTGCGCGTCCTTCGCTGCCTTCATGTTGCGCTCGGCCATGCCTCCACCGCGAGTAATCAGGTAGACCAACGCGGCGATCCAGGTGGTGAAGATCAAGGCAAGAATCCAGAGTGCCTTGGCCCCGCCGTTCATCTCGTGGTCGCGGAACAAGTCGGCGAAGATGTAAAAGAGCACCATCAAGTAGGCGACGAAGAAAAAGATGGCGATCGTGTACCAGAGAAACTCTCCGAAGGACACGGTTAGTACCCCTTTCTGAGCCACCTGACTGGTGGCGATGCGGCCTCATAGTGGCATAAGGCCCCGCGGTGCAACATCCTCCCCTTGGCACTAATCCTCAGCCCAAGCTTTGTCGGTGCCCCTGCTGCTCCAGCCACCGGACGAACTGGCGGTAGACGTTCGGTGCCCCGTGGAGTTGTCCACTCTGGTCGGTAAACTCATCATCGATGGTCCAGCCGCTCGGGTGCACGATCATCGGCTGCGTTTGCCAACCCCCGAGACCGCCGTGACAGCCAACCAGCTCTTCGAAGGCGGCGACCTCATCAGTGCTTGCGTCGTAGAGCGAATTGACATAGATGTCGGGAGCGTTGGTGAACTCGGTGATTCGCAGCAGATCTCCCTGTGCGTGCGGCCCAAAGTCTGAGAGCGGGTTCTCGCCGGTAACCGCGCCGCTGCGAAGGTCAATGGTGCCGTCTGCGCCGATAGCGACCGGACCGGCGTCCGTCATGACAGTCGCGAAGGAGATCCCGGGGTGCGCGATCATCCCGGCAAGGAGCCCTGGGTATATCGATTCGATCTGGGCCACCGTCTGCCGACCGTCGAGGCGCGGGAACCAGATCCCGCCAAGGTTGCCGGAACCGACCACAGCCAGGGCCGGCCGCTGCTCGCTGCCCTCGACCTCCACACTCTCCTTGTCAGCCGCGAGCGGGCCGAGAGAGCTGTCGGCGTCACGGCTGCGGACGGCGCGAGCCGCCACCTTTCCGGTGACCGACCCCTGAGCCGAGATCTGCCCGATGAGCACGTTGACCGGACCCCAGCCCTCGATATCGGAGACCGACGAGGTGGTGTGCGTCTCACCCATGAGTTCCTCGACCAGCTGCTCGAGGCTCAGTCCGTACCGCTGCAGAAACGTCGACCCCTGACTCTGCCCGTGGTCGGACACCAGCACGATCTCGTACCGCCGCGGCGTGACTCCCGACTTCGCTACCCGTTCCAAGGACTCGACCACCCGGTCGAGGCCGAAGAGCGCGTCAGTGGACTCGCGTCGAACGACCCCAGCATGGTGAGCGATTTCGTCGTAGTCGACGTAGTCCACGTAGATCGACTTCGCCCCACGCATCATCGACTCGACCACTAGCGCCGTGTTGAGATCGCGCAGCAGAACGTTGGTGACACCACGCAGCAGAACGTAACTGCCGTGCCGGTCAATCCTCGGCTCAATGCCCCGACGGCGCTGCTGGCGCGCTTGATAGAGCTCCTTGAGCATCTCGGAAATGGTCATGACGATGGCGCGAATCAGACCTGCCGGGTGGGTGAAGAAAGCCGCATAAGACCTCGAAGGGCCGAGCCCTTCTTTCGGCTGCTTCATTCCGCTCATCGTCAGCAGCGAGATCCCGGCGTCCCCGGAGAACAGGTTGCTGATGCTCACACCGTCATCGGCCAGGAGGCCGCGCCCGTCGCTCACTCGCGACTCGATGAGAGCAGCGTCCGGAGGGTGGTTGGCCACCACCAGATCGCCAGTGTCTTTCTCATACCAACGGAAGGCAGGGATGTTGTCGTTGTTTCCGTGCAGGATGCCGGCCTGACTGACGGGGGTCGTTGAGGGAAGGGCCGCAACCCACCCGTCCATCCGATGCGTGCCCGTTCGCAGCCAGCGACTGATCGTCGGGACGTTTCCGGCTTGAACATGCCACCGGAGGACTGGCTCGGGCACGCCATCGAGCTGTAGAAAGAGCACGCCCGGCTCTTCGAACTTCTCCGAGGGCATATCGCGCATGCTCATGCGGGCGGCGTGCACCAGCAGGTAGTTCTGGCTGTTGGACGAGAAGATCCAGGTCAGCGCCGACGCAATCAGTGCGTAGACCCATGAGGCAACGAAGGTGTTCCAGAAGCTGCCGACCACCATTCCGGGTGTCAGGTTCAAAATGATGTCAATGACGATCGCGTTGGCGAACACGGCCAAGAACAAGGCACCCGCCCAGCCGAAGAGCAAGGCAAACCTCGCCAGCAGGGACTGAGCGACAGGGGCAAACAGAGAGAAGAGCAGCGCAGCAAAGGCCACTGACCACCAGTAGTCCGGATAGATCCCCGGCGTAAGAGCGATCGTGATCGCCAGGACCACCCAGGTTGCGATGTAGTTGCCCACCATGGCTCGCAGATGGCCACGCCGGTCGTCGGGAGAACGCCCCGCCAGCGCTGCAGCCAGCTCTCGTTCACGTCGACGACGGTCTGCAAACTCACTCATCACCATGCTCCTCGCGCTGAATACGCAGAGCCTACCGACCACCTTGAACCAGCGTTTGCGACGTCAACAGCCCAGACAGTCGAGGGCAAAGACCTGCGTTCCGCCAGCCGCTCCGACGAAGCTTCCCTGAACAGAGGTACCTCCAGGCAATGTCACAGCATTCCCCGTGACGGTGATCGGTCGGCCATCGAGGGCCGTGCCGCTACAAGCGACGTCGTACGTGTCTCCCTTGGGAGTCGTCTGGCACGACAGTGGTCCGGAGACCTCCACCCCCACCCCAGCCAACTCCGCCTGCCCCTGAGTCGAAGCGGCCGTACGAACCAGCGTCTCGGTCATCTGGTCGACCTGCTTCTCGCCACTTGCACCGCAACCGGCCAGGACAAGCACAGCTGATGACAGGACCACCACGATTCGAATGCGAGTCATTCCTGCAGTATCGCAGTCAGCTGACCAAAACCCTGGCGTTGCGCGTGCTCGAAGGCAGTGACTCCGTCATTGTCTGCGATGTTCTTATCGGCCCCGGCGACCAGCAGAATTTGAACGATCTCTTGATAGGGCGGTGATCCGTCGCCGAGGATGACCGCTTCGAGCAGGGCGGTGGGGAATGACCGACACTCCGCCATACCGATTGCGCTTCGCTAGGTCCGGTCCCGCGGGAAGCAGCACCTCCAGCATCGCGACGCTCCCCGTCACTCCGGTGACCAGCCATGGCGTATCACGCTGATCATCGACCGCATCAGGATCTGCACCACGCCTCACCAGCTCGGCAGCGACGTCAAGG
>JBBQAL010000023.1:0-35460 GCA_038316135.1 Candidatus Nanopelagicales bacterium
GGCTAGGCTGCGCCCATGACCGTGACGGGTGAGCGCACGGAGGCGCTCACCGCGACCAGAATCGCTGAGGGCGTCAGGAGCGGCACGCTCGACCCCGAGGTCGTCGTCGCGGACTCACTGGCACGGATCGCGTGCCACGACGAGGTGCTGGCGGCGTTTGCCACGGTGCGAGCCGAGGCCGCCATTCGCGAAGCCCAGGAGCTGAAGAAACGGCTGGCAGCCGGCGACGAGCCGCTCCCACTAGCTGGAGTACCGGTGGCCATCAAGGACGTCGTTGCGATCACCGGAGAGGTGATGCGGGCCGGCTCGCGTGCCACGGACCGGGCTCCACAGACGTCCGATCACCCAGTCGTTGCCAGGCTTCGTCGGGCAGGTGCGGTGGTGGTGGGCACGACAACCATGCCGGAGGCTGCTCTTTGGCTGACCACTGACGGTGACCGGATCACTCGCAACCCTTGGCAACCGGAGCGCTCGGCGAGCGGGTCGTCCGGTGGTAGCGCTGCGGCGCTCGCTGCTGGGCTGGTCCCCCTCGCTCACGGCACCGACGGGCTCGGGTCGATTCGGCAACCGGCTGCGGCATGTGGCGTCCTGGGTCTGAAGCCGAGTCGGGGTCTGATCCCTGCCGAGCTTGGTCAGAACGACTGGTACGGCCTGGCCGAAAACGGGCCGATGGCGACAACAGCCGAAGACCTGGCGCTGATGCTGTCGGTGATGGCCGATGACCCGGAGTTAGCGCGGGTGCGCCCTCTGCGCCGCTCGCTGCGGGTAGCGGTTTCGGCCAAGGCGCCCGTACAAGGCGTGCGTACCAACCCCGCGATCACCGCTGCCCTCTTCGCGGCAGCTGCCTTGCTGCGTCGGAATGGTCACCACGTCGAGCGCGACCAGCCGGTGTACCCCCAACGGCTCAGCATGGTCGGCACCTTCCGGTGGTTCGCCGTTGCGGCTGACTACGTCGAAGGTGTCGCTGACCAGTCGCTGCTGCAGAACCGGACCCTTGGTCACGCAAGCGCCGGGCGCCGACTGCGTCCGCTGGTGCGCAGTGAGCAGCTCACCGAGTGGCGCGACAAAGCTGATGCCTTCTTCGACTCCTATGACCTCATGCTGACACCGGTCACGGCCACTCATCCACTGCGCGCTGAGCGTTGGAGCGAGCGGGCATGGGCCGCTAACGTTCGCTCGAACGTCGCGGCGAGCGGTGGATTTGCCGGGATGTGGAACGTTGCTGGTTTCCCGGCTCTTACGTTTCCATTCGGCATCGACACCGTCACCGGCACACCGATCGGTCTGCAACTCGCTGCCCGACACGGTCAAGAGTGCCTGCTTCTCTCGGCGGCGGCGCGCATTGAGGCGTGGCGACCTTGGGCCGCGACGGCTCCGGGGTGGGCGTGAACTAGAGCGCGGTCGCCTTCTTGCTCAGGGTCTCTGGCATCGCGATAGCCGTGGCGGTACCCATGAGACAGACGGCAGCCGTCGCCGCAAACGCCCACGAGAACGAGAGGGTGTCGACGAGCAGCCCGGCGATCAGGGGTCCGGCAAAGGCTCCGAGGTCAGAAGACATCTGGAAGACAGCAATCGACGGCCCGCCTCGTCCGCGCACCACGTCGCCAACGACCGCCGTGCTGCTGGTCCCGATCAGAGCAGAGCCGAAACCGAACAGCACCATGGCCATGACGTAGGGCGGCACGGTGTCGAACCCGGCCAGGAGAGTGAAGGCCAGCGCAACAGCGAGCGACCCCAGGATGAGTGACGGCCGCCGCCCTCGCATGTCGGACGAGCGCCCAGCTGGGATCAACAACACACCTTGGGCCAGTGCCGAGATGAAGATCCCGATGCTCACCCATGACTCGGAGAGCAGCATTGCCTCGGTGACGAACAGGGGCAGCACCGAGCCGCGGATCCCGAAGAGGGACCATCCGGTGGCCAGGTTGTTGGCAACGGCTGCCCAGTAGCCACGGTGGCGGATCGCCACCGCGAGTGGAGTCGGCGCGATATCGGTGCCGACCTCCTCCTCCCGCTCTTGCAGCTTGCTTTGCGCGAGGAAAACCAGCCCGATCGAACCTGCTATCAGGAGGGTGGCCGCGTAAACGAAGAACGGCAGTCGGATCGAGATTGCCACGAGTGGTACCGCGAAGAGCGGGCCGGTGACACCGCCGATCAGGAAGCCGCCCTGAAAGGCCAGTGCTGCTCGGCCCCGCTGCTCTGGCAAGACCACCCGCAGCAGCAGGGCGTAGGCCGCGACCGTGAACATCGCCGATCCGACGCCGCCGGCGCCGCGAAGTGCGAGCAACTGCCAGTAGCTCTGCGACAAACCGGCAAGGGCGCTGGAAATGCCGACGATGAAGATCCCGGTGCCGAGAATGAGGCGTTCCCCGGTGCGGTCAACCAACCAGCCAGCCACCGGGGATGAGACAAACCGCGTCAGCGCGAAGATAGAGATCACAGCTGCCGCGGCCGTTGTCGTTACGCCGAACTCCTTGGCGAATAGTGCGATGACGGGGAAGACGATGCCGAAACCCACGGCCACAGCGAAGGCCACGGCGGTGAGGACGGCCACTTCACGTGGCAGGCCCCGGAAAGTCGACGCCACCCACTCGCGAGGTCGATCGATGAGGCTCACGGGCTCGATCCAACCATCCACTCTCGTCCGGGTGTCCGTGGGCCGGATGGGTGGCCGTAGGAGTGGGGTGGTGCGCTGCCCTCATACATCGGCCACGATGGATTGATGATCTCCTGTGGCTCTGGCGTCGCCGTGGGGTTCGACCTTTCCCGGACTGCCGTCATCGCGGCGTCGCGGGCGTTGGCCGAGCTTGCTGAGCCGCCTGTCTTCGCGTGCGTCTTCGCGCGTGGAGGAACGCCAGAAGACGTAGCGGAGGCGCTGTCGGCGGCGCAGCGCACAATCGGTGCCGTTCACAGCATTGGCTGTTCGTCATCGCACGGCGTCATCGGCGGCGGCCATGGCATCGAGGACGTATCGGCCGTCAGCGTCTTCGTCGCCGCTGGGAAGGGGCTCTCGGTCCGCTCATTCCACCTTGAGGTCATACCGACACCGGATTCGATCGCCGTTGTAGGCGTTCCCCTCTTGGAGCCGGACGATCAGGTCGCCATCGTGCTGGCCGATGCCTACTCGTTCCCGGTAGAGGGTTTTGTCGAAGACTCCGCGCAGTCGCTCGGTGGTCTGCCGGTCGCCGGGGGGATTGCCGTGGGTGGCCATGGGTCTGGCTCGACGCGGCTGCTGGTTGATGGACGGGTGGTCGACAGGGGCGCCGTCGGTGTTGTGCTTGGCGGGTCGGCGTCCATCGAGGCGGTCGTCAGCCAGGGGTGCCGGCCCGTGGGTAACCCCATGACCGTGACGCGCTGCGAGGGCAACATCGTTCTCGAGCTGGCAGGGCGGCCAGCATTGCAGCGTCTCGAAGACCTCCTGATGACTCTCTCGCCGGAGGATCAGGCCATCGCGGGCACGGGGCTGCAGATTGGCGTTGTGCACGATGAGTACGCCGATCAGCACGAACAAGGCGACTTCCTGATCCGGTCGTTGGTGCGGGTCGACTCCGACCGTCGCGCGCTGGTGATCGCTGACGACGTCCAGGTCGGTCAAACGGTGAGCTTCCAACTGCGCGACGCCGACGCCGCCAGCGCCGATCTGCAACGAACCCTGGCCCGCTGGAGCCAACCCCCCGCTTTAGGACGTCCGTCTGGTGCACTGCTCTTCTCGTGCAATGGACGCGGTGAGAGGTTCTTCACCACCAGCGACCACGATGCGCTCACCGTGCGCGACGAGCTCGGGGGAGCAGAGGTTGCCGGATACTTCGCCGCTGGCGAGATCGGCCCGGTCGCCGGTCGCAACCATCTGCACGGCTTCTCGGCCTCCGTTGTCGTGTTCGACAACTAGTTCCACAACGTGTCTGTTGGTCGGCCCTATAGGGCCGGTGAGGGCACACGTTGCGAAGAGTGTGGACCGACTAGCTGGCGTCGAACGGCGCCGAGGAGTCAACGCGGACCGTCAGCTGCTTGCCGTTCGGCAGCGTGTATCCGATCTCGGTGCCGATGGACTCACCGTGGACGGCGCCGCCGAGCGGTGACTGAGGTGAGTAGACATCGATCTCGTGGTGACCGGCCTGCTCGCGTGAGCCCAGGAGAAACGTCTCCCGCTCGCCGTCGAGGGCGCCGCCGACGAAAGTCACTGACACCTCGTGTCCCACTTGCACGGTTCCGTCTGCGGCAGACGGCGCGCCCACCTGGGCGCTCTCCAGGAGATGCCGTAACTGCTTGATCCGCGCCTCGAGCTTGCCTTGTTCTTCACGGGCTGCGTGATAGCCGCCGTTCTCTTTGAGGTCGCCCTCCTCGCGCGCCGACGCGATCTTCTGGACCACCTCGGCACGCTTGGTCGTGCTCAGCTCTTCGTACTCGTCCTTGAGCCGGTCGTAAGCGTCCTGGGAGAGCCAGGTAGTCATGCGCGTGCTCCTTCGGCAGATCGGTGGCAGGCGGACTCTCGCCCAGCTGACTGCTTGGTCATTCCACTGCCCGGCAGACATCGACGAAGGCGCTGCTGGGGCGAGCCGTCACCGGTAGAGCGTAGACGACGTGGGTGTTGGTGCTGTTGCTCGTCACTGGCACCTCGGCGCGGCCGACCTCGAGGGCACGGGAATCGAGCGCGCGGACGGTACAGGTGACGTCTGTGCCGGCCGGCAGGTACACGTCGAACTCCACGGTGACCGAGGTGTTGGAGATGTCGCCGAAACCTGTGGTGCTCCAACGGACATCCTGGTCAGCCTGCAGCAGGCCGGCCCAGACCACCCAACCGAGGAAAGGGAGGACAACGAGAAGTGCCACCAGGGCCACGGTGAGGGGTGATCGTCCCGTCCCGTAGCGACTTCTGAGGTGGTCAAGGTCAGCGCCAGGGGGCAGCGCGACTCCTCGCAGATGGCGGGGGACGAGAGGGTCGGTGCGAGGTCCAGTCACCTGTCCATTGTCCGGCTCTCCTATCCTGTGCCGGTGCCACCCTCCCCCCACGCCGCAGATGGGCTTCGGCTTATGGCGGTCCACGCCCATCCCGATGACGAGTCCAGCAAAGGAGCGGCCAGTACCGCCCGCTACGTCGCTGAGGGTGTGTCCGTACTGGTGGCAACGTGCACCGGTGGCGAGCGTGGCGACGTGCTCAACCCCAAGTTGGCCGATGATCTTGAGATCGCCGCCAATCTCGGTGAGATTCGCAGCAAGGAGATGGACAGGGCCAGAGAGATCCTTGGCGTTCAGCAACAGTGGCTGGGGTTCGTCGACTCCGGATACCTCGAGGACTATCGGGTAGAAGATCGTGACCAGCTGCCCGATGGATGCTTCGCACGCGTTCCTTTGGAAGACGCGACGCGCCCGCTTGTCGCTTTGATCAGGGCGTTCCGGCCCCATGTCGTAACGACCTACGACGAGAAGGGTGGATATCCGCATCCCGACCACATCATGTGCCACGACGTCTCGGTCGCTGCCTTCGACGCTGCGGCCGATCCATCGGCGTACCCCGATGAGGGTGAGCCATGGCAGCCGCTCAAGCTCTACTATCACCACGGCTTCCACAAAGAGCGGTTCGAGGCGCTGCACGCGGGGATGCAGGAGGCCGGGCTGGAGTCACCGTTCAGCAAGTGGCTAGAGGAGTGGGTCGACCGTCCCGAGGACCAAGGGCGAATCACCACCAGGGTGCCCTGCGGAGACTTCTTCCCGGTGCGCGATGACGCTCTTCGGGCTCATGCAACGCAGATTGACGATGAAGGCTGGTGGTTCGGCGTTCCCCTCGAGGTGCAGCAACGAGCCTGGCCAACGGAGGAGTACGAACGGGCGCGCTGCGTCCTCGATGTCCCCCTGCCCGAAGACGACCTCTTCGCCGGGATCCGCTGACCTCGGGCACAATGTCACCATGCTAACCGTTGCAGGATCAGGCGTCGTCGCTGTCGCTCACTTGGCTCGCCAGGCCGAAGAGGCTGATACCAGCGAGATCGGTCCAGGGCTGATCGCCTTCACGATCGTCGTGCTACTCGCGGTCGCTACCTTCTTCTTGTTGCGATCGATGATGCGTCACATTGCCAAAGTGCCGCCGACGTTCGAGAGCGACCAGACGGACGACCCCTCAGGTGGTGACGTCGGCTAGCCGACGCGGCACCCGGTCCTGGAGCAGCGAAGCAACGGCGCTCGCTGGCATCGGCCGCGCCATCAGGTAGCCCTGACCCAGGGTGTAGCCGAGATCGAGGAGTGCCTGACGCTGCTCGGGCGTCTCGACGCCTTCGGCGATGATTGAGGTGAGTCCGAGTGTCTCGGCGATGCTCCGGATCGTCCGCACCAGGTTGCTGCTGCTTGTCTCGTCGGTTCCTCCGATGCCCAATGTGCACACGAACTCCCTTGCGAGCTTGAGTCCATGAACTGGCAGTTCCTGGAGGTAGCTGAGCGAGGAGTACCCCGTCCCAAAGTCATCGATGAAGAGCCGAATCCCTAGGTCGGCCAGTTCACGAAGTCGTTCCATGGTCACGCCTTCACCTGGCAGAAGCATCGATTCGGTGATCTCCAGAACCAAGCGTGACGGCTGAACTCCGGACTCGGCCAGCGCATCGCGGACCTCGGCGACCAAGGTGTCCTCCTGCACCTGCCGCGCGCTCAAGTTGACCGTAAGTGTCAGAGCGTCATAGCCGGGGAAGTCGCGCTGCCACTGGGCTGCGGCATCCAACGCTATGCGGAGCACCTGGTGGCCGAGTGGAACGATCAAGCCGCTCTCCTCCGCAAGTCCGATGAACTGTCCTGGGCCAAGGAGTCCACGTTCGGGGTGCTGCCAGCGCACCAGGGCCTCGACACCCACGATGGCGTCCGTGGCCAGCTCGACGATCGGCTGGTAGTGAATGATGAACTGGTGCTGGTCGATGGCGTCGCGGAGGTCAGCTGACAGCTGCAGTCGGTCGACAGCCTGTTCGTGCATAGCCGGGGCAAAGAGAGCATGCCGGTTCTTACCGAGGTTTTTGGCCTCGTAAAGTGCAAGGTCAGCGTTGCGCATCACGGCTTCAGCCGATGTCGCCGATGTGTCCGCGATTGCGATGCCGATGCTCAGCCCACTCGAGATGATCGACTCACCGACCTCGAAGGGTTCGCGGGCGGATGCCACCACGCGGTTCGCGACGGCGATCACCTCGTCGTCGCTGGCGATGCTCTCGAGCAGAATGGCGAACTCGTCACCTCCGAGTCGTGCGACGGTGTCCTCTTCGCGCACTGCTTCGCCGATCCGGTGAGTCATCTGCCGGAGCATCGCGTCACCGGCCGCGTGTCCGAGCGAGTCGTTGACATCTTTGAAGTCGTCGAGGTCGATGAAGAGTACGGCGAAGCGTGACTGGCTGCGCGACGTCCGGGTGATGGCGTGCTCGAGCCGGTCGCGGAAGAGCGCCCGGTTCGCGAGTCCGGTCAATGAGTCGTGGAAGGCCTGGTAGGACAACTGCTGTTCTAGGGCTCGGCGCTCGGTGACGTCATGGCAGGTCAAAACGAACCCTGGTTCGTCGTGCTCGATCACCCGGGTCGCGACAACGTCGACGTAGCGGTGTGAGCCGTCGCCGGCAAGCAGCCGAAACTCCGATTGCGCAGGACGGTCGCCGGTCGAGGCCTCGATGATGTCGTGTGCCTTTGCACGGTCAGCTGGGAAGACGGCGTCCAACCAGCTGGTCCCGAACACGTGTTGGGGTGCCACGCCGAGCAAGCGCTCAGCCCCGGGGCTCAGGTAGCGGATGCTGAGGTCGAGGTCGAGCACGGCGATGATGTCCGATGAGTGCTGCAACATCCGGCGAAGGCGCTGCTCGCTGGCCCGCTCGGCGAGCACCCGTCCCAACCCAATGCGTGCCCAGGCAAGGGAGGCTGCTTCGGCGAGTGCGGCTAATGCCGGTGGAGTCTCTGGAGGAAGCGCGGGGCTCGCAGCTGCGATGAGGAACCCATTCGCTACGCCCTCGTTGTCGGTGAGCGCCCGAGAGGTAATGGCGGTCTCGTCATGAAGCTCAAAGTCGCGATGAAGGGGTGAAGGGCCATAGACCATCACGAACTCAGCCGAGATCGCCTCGAGCTGCGCGAGCGACCCATCGCCCAGACCAAACCTGCGCCCGGCAGGCACTGTCTGGGTCACCATCCCCGTGGTCCCGTTACGTCGTACATCAACGACGTACGACTTCGCTCCGGCGAAGAGATCGGCGGCCGCATGGACGACAGTGTCGCGGATGGTGTCGGGGTCGGCAGCCGCGGCGAGAGCCCCGTTTGCGTCGCGGATGACCCGCTCTCGGCGGAGGGTCTCGCGGAGTTGAAGCACCAGATCGTTGAGTCGGAGGAGAACGAGGCCGAACATGATCAACGCGCCGACGATGATGACCACGCCATTGGTTGAGGCGCCAATGGTCATCTGCCCCGTGAGGAGCACCAGCGGGAGTATTGATGTCAGGGCCAGCAGCATGACGAATCGCCAGCGACTGATGGCTCGCTCTGGCGTGGTGGCGACGACTGGAGCCGAGACGGATGGGTGCAGGGCGGCCGCGCCGAGCCCGACATAGAAGACGAACCATCCGATGTCCCAGACGGTGCCGTCTCGCCAGTCGCCTGCGATTGTCAGGTATGCGTATGCGGTGTCGGAGACCAGAACTCCGACCAAGGTCACCACGACGATGCGCATCGACGTGTTCCGCCCCGAGTCAAGCGCGAACAAGAGTCGGGTGGCCGCACCGAGCAGCAGAATGTCCATCAGTGGGTACGCGGACGTGACCACAGAGGTGGCCACGTCGACATCAGTGCTGGCCATGGTCGGCTCAATGATGAAGATCCACGATGTGAGTGCGGCCGCTGTTGTGACGATCAGCGAGTCGAGCAGGGCGGCACGGTCACGTCCGGGCGAACGCCGCCGGATCAGCAAGATGATGCCGGCAAATAAGAACAGGTAAGACGCGAGGTACAGGTAGTCGAGGATCGAGGGGTACGGGATGTCGCGGGGGCGAAGACCTACCAACTCGGGGAACTCCCAGAGCGTGTCGGCGATTCCGGTCAGGGCGACGCCAATGGCCAGGAGAACCCAGACTGTCTTGGTCGGTGGGCGCTGAATGATGATCCCCAGCACCATGGCGGTCACGGTGACGACTGCTATGGCGGTCCAGATCAGGCTCTGACTGTCATCGGGTTTCCAGGTCCACGCCGAGATCAGCGGGATCGTGTAGAAAATGCCAACCAGTACAGCGCACAGCAGGACGTAGACCCACCAACTGTTGCGGCGTGCCCAGCCCACGAACGCCTCTCTCTCTGACCCATGCAGTCGGGGCATGACTAATCCCGCGGTCTCCTACGCCCACGATAGGCATCGGCGCGATCGGGACCGAAGTGAACCGCGGCCTGGCGCAGACTTTCCAGCTTGGCCGCCCTCGCCGACCCGGTTGGATGGCCCCAGAATGACCACGTGACGAACCTTCTGGCCGGATCGGCCAGCCCTTACCTATTGCAGCACGCCGAGAACCCGGTCGACTGGGTGCCGTGGAGTCCGGAGGCGTTCGCCATGGCTCGGCAGCGGAATGTCCCCGTGCTGCTCTCCGTCGGGTACGCGGCCTGTCATTGGTGCCACGTGATGGCTCACGAGTCCTTCGAAGACCCGGAGATCGCAGCGATCATGAATGAGCGATACGTGTCGGTGAAGGTCGATCGCGAAGAGCGCCCGGACGTCGACGCGGTTTACATGGACGCGGTCACTGCCATGACCGGTCACGGCGGCTGGCCAATGACGGTGTTCCTCACCCCAGAAGGCGAGCCGTTCTACGCCGGAACCTACTTTCCTCCGCGTCGACGTGGAGAGATGCCTGGGTTCCCCGACGTGCTGATGGCTGTGTCAGGCACCTGGCGGGAGAGGTCGGACGACGTACGCCAGCAGGCGTCCGAGGTGCTTCATCGCATCGAGCAGATGCGCGTGGTGCCTAGCGACGGTGCAAGCGAGCCTCCGACATCTGACGACTGCTCCGCGGCTCTCGGCGTGCTCACCAAGCAGTACGACTACGCGCGCGGTGGATTCGGCAGTGCGCCTAAGTTCCCCCCGAGCATGGTGCTGGAGTTCTTGACCAGGCACCACGCGCGCACTGGGTCAGCGGATGCTCTGCTCATGGCTGAGGGGACGCTGCGCGCCATGACTTCCGGCGGGATCTACGACCAACTGGCTGGCGGCTTCGCGCGCTACAGCGTTGACTCCCAGTGGGTAGTGCCGCACTTCGAGAAGATGCTGTACGACAACGCCCTCCTTGCTCGCACTTCCCTCCATATCGGCCAGGTTTCGGGGCGTGAGCTGGGGTTGCGCATCGCTGACGAGACCGCCGACTTCCTTCTGACCGACCTTGGGACGTCCGAAGGCGGGTTCGCTTCGGCACTGGACGCCGACACCGAAGGTGTCGAGGGTCGTTACTACGTGTGGACACCCGGCGAACTGATCGACGCGCTCGGCGAGGCTGACGGAAGATGGGCTGCCGACCTGTTTGCCGTTACTCAGAACGGAACTTTCGAGCAAGGTGCCTCAACGCTGCAGCTGCTCGCCGCACCGGAAGATCCGGATCGCTGGCGACGCGTCCGTAGCAAACTTCTGAACGCCAGGACGGCCCGGACGCCACCGGCGCGAGACGACAAGGTGGTCACCGCCTGGAACGGCCTCGCCGTTGCGGCATTGGCTGAGATCGGCGTTGTTCGCCAACGCAGTGAGCTCCTCGACGCGGCTACTCGCTGTGCGGAGCTGATCTGGAATCTGCACTGGGCTGACGGCCGTCTGCTTCGGGTGTCTCGGAGTGGCGTTGCGGGGCAGGCGCACGGCGTTCTGGAGGACTATGCCGCAACAGCAGAGGGATGGCTCACGCTCTTCCAGGCCAGCGGCGACGTCCGGTGGTACGAACGCGCACTGCTGGTCCTGGACGTTGCACTCGATCGCTTTGCTGACGGGTCAGGCGGCTACTTCGACACGGCGGCAGATGCTGAACAGCTCGTGCGCCGTCCGCAGGAGTGGACCGACAACGCGACTCCCTGCGGCCAGTCTGCTCTGGCGAGCGCGGTGCTCATGGCTTCGGCGTTAGGCGGCAATGCCACTCACCGTGATGCCGCTGAGCAGTTGCTTGGCGCCGCCGCTCACCTGACCTCGCGGGCGCCGAGGTTTGCTGGCTGGTGGTTGGCCGCAGCCGAAGCTTGGGTGGACGGTCCGCGCGAGATCGCGGTGGTGGGAGCGCCTGGCGCCGCCCGGGACGCCTTGGTCGAGGCAGCCTGGTCGTGGCCGGCGCCAGGTCGGGTAGTGGCTGTTGGTGCGCCAGCGGAGCCAGGAGGGCCAGGGGAGCCGGGAGAGCAGAGCGTTGGTTTGCTCCGGGGTCGGTCGGGCCCGGCGCCACAGGCCTGGGTGTGTCGGGGGTTCCGTTGCGATTTGCCCACCGGCGAGCCGGCGAGGGTCGCGGAATTGCTCCAACGTGCGCCAGAGTGAGGACATGCCAGACATGACCTCCGCAGTAGGCCCATCGACCGTTGTCGATGCCGTCGTTGTCGGATACGACGGGTCCGATGACGCGGCACGAGCAGTCCGTTGGGCGCACGCTGACGCCGAGCGACGTGGTGTCCGGCTGGTTGTGCTGCGGGCTTGGTCGCTCAAGACAGCGCCGCGACCAGCCGGAGCCGACCTCAGCTATGTACCGAGTGAGGACGAGTTCGCGTCGGCCGTCCGCGATGCACTGACCGCCGACCTCGAACGGGTTCTTGGGGCTGGGGTGGTCGCCAACGTGGTGCCGCTCGCCGTCCACCGTCCAGCCGAGGAGGCGCTCGTGGAGGCGTCCCGGCACGCTGCCGTCACCGTTGTGGGCGCCCGCGGTGCTGGCCTGGCCCGTTGGCTCGGCTCGGTGTCGGCATCGGTCGTCCGGAACGCGCACGGACCCGTCGTGGTTGTCCCGCAGGGCGGGGGGGGCAGGTGACTGACGTTCGCTGCTCGTGAACAGAGTTGCTGTAAGCGAGTAATCAAGTAATCTCACCTTATGAAGAGAAACCAGCAACGCTCGGCTCCCCACCCCATCGACCTGACCACCCTGCGCGGTTGGCTGACCGGTCGGCTCCCCGAGGATTGGTTCACCGGCACACCGGAAGTGATCGTCGACCGTGACGAGATCACCATCATCGGCACGCTGGTCGACCCCAAGGTCGACGACGACGCCGACCTTGAAGCAGCCCGCCGTGGGCGCATCACCGCGTTCCGCGAGAAGACCCGTGACGAGCGGATCGCAATCGCCCAGACCCTCGAGGCCGAGACCGGCCGGGCAGTGGCCTGGGGCGTCGAGATAGGCGACGAGCGCATCCTCTTCACGCACCAGGCGGTGCCGGTGATGACGCGGCTGCGCCAGCCGGAGCGCCAGGTACTCGACACGTTGGTCGCCGGTGGCGTGGCCAGATCACGAGCTGACGCCCTGGCCTGGTGTGTCCGCCTTGTTGGCCAGCACACCGAGGACTGGCTGGCCGAGCTGACGTCGGCGCTGGCTGCGGTCGAAGAGGTCAAGGCGGCTGGTCCAACCGTGTGACGACCTGACCGGGTTGACCGGTGGGCGACTCCCGAGGGATACAGTCGTCAGCGATCACCGGGAGGGGGTGTCACGTGGGGCTTCGGGACCTTGCCTACGCGCTCTATGAGCGAAGGCTCCTGGCATCCCTCGATCCCGCACAGGCACCGCACCACGTTGGGGTCATCCTCGACGGCAACCGCAGGTGGGCGAAAGCCTCCGGCATCTCGGCCAGCACCGGTCACCGAGCCGGCGCCGACAAGATCGCCAGGCTGCTGGAGTGGTGCGATGAGGCGGGTGTCCAGCTCGTCACGCTCTGGCTGCTCTCTACCGACAACCTGGCTCGCCCAGAACCAGAGCTTGCGCCTCTGCTGGCGATCATCGAAGAAGTGGTCACCGAGCTCGCTGCAGGAGGGCGCTGGCGGATCCACCCGGTCGGCGCCCTCGACCTGCTCCCGCAGTACACCGCTGAGGTCCTGAAGTCAGCTGCTGCCCAGACCCGCGCCGTCGAGGGCTTGATGGTCAACGTTGCCGTTGGCTACGGCGGCCGGCAAGAGATAGCTGATGCCGTTCGGTCGCTGCTGGTTGAGCACGCCGAGGCTGGCACGCCAATGGAAGATCTGGCTCGCGACCTCGCCGCTGACGACATCCAGGAACATCTGTACACCAAGGGCCAGCCCGATCCGGACCTGGTGATTCGCACGTCCGGAGAACAGCGGCTCTCTGGTTTCATGCTCTGGCAGAGCGCTCACAGCGAGTACTACTTCTGTGAGGCCTACTGGCCCGACTTCCGCAGGGTCGACTTCTTGCGTGCGCTGCGCTCGTACGCGCAGCGCCATCGTCGTTACGGCAACTGACCTAGGCCAGTGGTTGGCCCGTGGTCTCGACCAGCGGGTGTCGAGGTGCGCGCCGCAGATCATCGAGGTCATACCCAAGCGCCTTTGCCCGCTCGCAGTAGAGCCGATGCGCCTTGGTGGCGCCTCGATTCTTGGAGGCGAGAAGTTCGCGCCACTGCTTCTCGTAGAGGTCGCTACCGCTGCCGTCGACGCTGCTCACGTCCACCTCGCCCGTCATCGACAAGGAATCGGCGACCTCGGCCATGGTGGACGTCGGGTCGGCGAGCAACCACTCGTAGCTGACCAGGTGGACGCGCTGAAGGTGCGGAAGGTCATCGCGAGCCACGTCGTGTCCGGCGAACCAGTTCTCCATAAGTTTGGGCAGTGACGTCCTCCGTCGCCATTTGCGCGTTGCCAGGGTGACTGTCACCGGATGTCGCACGATGAAGACGAACGAAGCGCTAGGGAAGAGTGCCTGCAGGAACCGACCCTTCATCAGATTGGGCGGTGACTTCTCGATCAGAAACGAGCGATCGGAGTCCCAGTAGGGACGCCAGGCGTCCCACAGCTGCTGGGCGTTCTCGCGGGTGGACTGGGGTGCAGTCTCGATCATGTGGGCGCCCGAGTTGATGGCGAACCGGCCGGATCCGCCTAGGCGCTCAGCTGCGGGGTAGACAGCCTGCAAGTGCTGCCCTTCATCTTCGGGTACACCCGTGCCCTCGAGGCCGGTGGCATCGGGGTGGGAAGCGAGCAGCCTGGCAAGCAGTGTCGTCCCGCTTCGATGCAGGCCACCGACGAACACCAGGTGCTGAGCGTCGGTGAGGAAGTCGCCCACGACGCTCCCCTCAGACGGTGTTCGGGCTGGTCCCGGCGGCAGGTCTGCCCCGTCGGCCGACCTGCCGCCGGAGTCTAGTGGCGCTCGGCGTGGCGACGGCGGGTTCGGCGAACCTCGTCGTAGCGTCGGCCGGGGGCAGGCGCCCGACCAGCCCACCCGGGAGGCCATGAACTGTGGAGCGTCGGACCTTTGTTCTCGACACCTCGGCCCTGCTGTCCGACCCAGCCGCGTGGTTGCGGTTCGACGAGCACGAGGTCGTGCTTCCGGTGGTCGTGATCACCGAACTCGAGGCCAAACGCTCCCACCCCGAACTGGGGTACTTCGCGCGCACCGCGCTGCGGATGCTGGACGACTTGCGCGTGGCAAATGGTCGCCTGGACGAGCCGCTGTCGGTTGGCGACAACGGTGGTGTCGTTCGGGTCGAGCTGAACCACACCGACCCTGCAGTGCTGCCCCCGGGATTCCGACTCGGCGACAACGACACCCGGATCTTGGCAGTGGCGCGAAACCTCGCGGCCGAGGGCCGACACGTCACGCTGGTGTCGAAAGACCTTCCGATGCGCGTCAAGGCGTCTGCGGTGGGGCTCGCTGCCGAGGAGTACCTCGCTGAGTGGGCCGTTGAGTCCGGTTGGACGGGAATGACTGAGGTTGAGGTTGATGCCGACACCTTGGACCGTCTTTACCACGAGGACCGGATAGATCTCGACGTCGCTCGCGACCTGCCGTGCCATACCGGGATGGTGATGCTCTCTGACCGGGGATCGGGTCTGGGCCGGGTGACCCCAGAGAAGCAGGTTCGCCTGGTGCGCGGCGATCGCGAGGCCTTCGGGCTGCACGGTCGGAGCGCCGAGCAACGAATCGCGCTCGACCTCCTGCTCGACCCGGACATCGGGATCGTGTCGCTGGGCGGCCGCGCCGGCACCGGCAAATCGGCCCTCGCACTGTGTGCGGGTCTGGAAGCCGTCCTTGAGCGTGGCCACCACCGGAGGGTGGTCGTGTTCCGCCCTCTCTATGCGGTCGGTGGGCAAGATCTCGGCTACCTGCCAGGGACTGAGAACGAGAAGATGAATCCATGGGGGCAAGCTGTCTTCGACACGCTTTCGGCGATCACGACGACCGAGGTTGTTGAGGAGATCGTTGACCGAGGCATGCTCGAGGTGCTGCCGCTGACTCACATCCGCGGACGCTCGCTGCACGATGCCTTCGTCATCGTCGACGAGGCTCAGTCGCTCGAGCGCAACGTGTTGTTGACGGTGCTGTCGCGCATCGGCCAGGGCTCACGGGTTGTCTTGACCCACGACGTCGCTCAGCGCGACAACCTCCGGGTCGGACGCCATGACGGCGTCGTCGCCGTTGTCGAGAAGCTCAAAGGTCATCCACTCTTCGCGCACGTCACCTTGACCCGGTCGGAGCGCTCGCCGATCGCTGCGTTGGTCACCGAGATGCTCGAAGACGTCAGCCTCTAGCTCCCAGCCAGCGCCACACCGTGTGAGCTGACCGGTCCTATAGGACCGGCAGGCTCACACGGTGTGCGTCTCGTAGGGTGAGTGGGTGGCGTACCGGGACTATCTGACCTACCTCGGCCACGCCACCGTTCTTCTCGAGGTTGACGGTGTGCGGGTGATGACCGACCCTGTCCTGCGTCCAGGGGCAGCCATGCTGCACCGGATGCCCAAGGCCGCCGACCTTCGGGAGTACACCGTGGTGGACCTCGTGGTCATCTCTCACCTGCACCATGACCATCTCGACCTGCCGTCACTGCGCCTCCTGCGCAACGACCCGCTGATCGTAGTTCCCTACGGTGCCGAGCGCTGGATGCGGACCAAGGGATTCCACAACGTCACGGAGATGGCGCCGGGAGATGTCCTCAGCTTCAACGGTGTCACGGTACGGGCGACCATCGCGGTCCACTCGGGAAAGCGTGAGCCGCGCGGGCCCGTGGCGTTGGCGGTCGGCTACCTGATTGAAGCCGGTGAGGCCACGGTCTACTTCGCCGGTGACACCGACATCTTTCCTGGCATGGCTGACCTCGTCCCCGGCGAGCTTGACGTTGCCATGATCCCTGTCTGGGGCTGGGGTTTGGTGCTCGGCGACGGACATCTGAACCCCAAGACTGCCGCGGACGCGGTCGCTCTGCTGCGCCCGCGCTATGCAGTACCGATCCACTGGGGGACGCTTGCGGTCGCTGGCTTGCATCGGCTCAAGTTTGCTCGGATGGAGAACCCACCGCATGAGTTCGCTGATGCGGTGGCCGCGCTCGGGCTGGACACCGAGGTGCTGGTCACTCACCCCGGTGAGCGGGTGGCCTTCGAACCGTGACGGGTCAGCGGCCGCCGCGGGCAAGACGGTCGATGTCGAGCGCAGCATCGAGGTCAGTAGCGGTGATGAGACCATCGTCGACGAGGCGTTGTGCGGCGACCCGGATCGTGACACCGCGTGTCGTGGCGTCCTTGACCACAGCGGCAGCGGCGTCGTAGCCGACGAGCAGGTTGAGCGACGTTGCAACTGCGGGAGAGGACTCGGCCGATGCGCGCAGTCGGTCGGGGTCGGTGGTGATCCCGGGAACGTGTTGCAGGAGGGCCTCGGCACTCTGAGCCAGTAGGTGAACGGCGTCCACGACGTTGCATCCGATCAGCGGCATGGCCGTGTTGAGCTGGAACATCGAGGTGCTTGCACCCATCGCCACGGCGGCGTCCAGCCCGATGACCTGGCAGCAAGCCTGAATCACCGCCTCTGGGATCACTGGATTGACCTTGCCCGGCATGATGCTCGACCCTGGCTGGACGGTGGGCAAGGTGATCTCGGCCAGGCCAGCATGCGGACCGGACCCCATCCAGCGCAGGTCGTTGCAGATCTTCATCAACGAGATTGCGATTCCACGTAGAACTCCGGAGACCTCGACCAGGGCATCCCGGTTGGACTGTGCCTCCATCGCTGACCGCGGCCTGGTCAAGACGATTCCGGTGCGGTCGGCGATGCCCTTCATCACCTGCTTGGCGAACTCGGGCGGGGCGTTGAGTCCGGTCCCGACGGCGGTACCGCCCAGCGGGACTTCAAGCAGGCGCGGTACCACCGACTCGATTCGGATGATCCACTGTCTGACTTGCCCCGCATATCCGTCGAACTCCTGGCCCAGGGTTACCGGTGCTGCGTCCATCAGGTGCGTACGACCGGGCTTGACGGTGTCGGCCCACTGACGGCTGCAGACGAGCAGAGCGTCCTCAAGGCCCTGCAGGTTCGGGATGAGGGCGTCCCTGAGCAGCAAGGTCACGGCCAGGTGGATCGCCGTCGGAAAGGTGTCGTTGCTCGACTGCGAGGCATTGACGTGGTCGTTGGGGTGAACCGTGAGCCCAGAGGCTGAGCTGGCGAGATGTGCGACGACTTCGTTGACGTTCATGTTTGTGGAGGTACCAGAACCGGTCTGGTAGCGGTCGACGGGGAACTGGTCGTGATAGCGGCCGGCGGCCACCTCCGAAGCAGCAGCAGCGATCGCTTCAGCGATGGGTGGGTCGATGACCCCGAGCCGTGCGTTTGTCGCGGCTGCTGCAATCTTGATCGAGGCCAGTGCCTGCACGATCTCGGGCGCCACGCGCTCGCCGCTGATCCGGAAGTTGTGAACCGCGCGTTGGGTGCTGGCCCCCCAAAGGGCCGCTTCGGGAACCTCGATATTGCCCAGTGAGTCGTGTTCGGTCCTGCCAGGGTGGCTCGTCACTCCGCCACCGTACGGCCAGTTGCTCTAGGAAGGCAGATAGAAGGTGAGTAGATCGGCTCGTTGCGGCGGGAAGAGTTGACGCATGAGGTCTTCTTGCCGGCCGAGCAGCGCATCCGGGAAGCGCTCATCGATGTCTGCGGCACCGCCCCCGAAGAGTAGGGCACCCAGGGCATCGAGGGGGACGCCGGAGCCTCCTGCAGACACCGGAGCTTGCAGGGGACCGCCGCCGCTCACTTGCAGGCGGTCAGAGTTCCAGGCCAGGCGGAGGTGGGAGCGATACGACGAGATCAGAGCCTCTCCTGTCTCACGTCCCATCGCCTGCAGTCGACGCAGCAGCTCGGGGGCGAGCGCTTCGAAGAGCGCGGCCGGGTCAGGAATCCGCACGTAATACCACTCACGCGGCTCCGGAGTGCCGAGAAGATCAACCAGGCCCGGCACATGGGGTCGGTGACTGACGCGGACCGTTCCGTCAGCACCAGCGAGCGCTTGCGCCTGTGCGACGAGGGCACCGGTGACGACCGGAGTACTCGCGGTCATCTCACCAATGTCGACTGAGCCCTCGCCGTCGTCGAACACCCTGGCAACTCCAACGGCTGCCCCTGCGAAGTCTCGGGCCAGGTACTGGACGCTCGAACGGTGTTGCAGGATCCAGCCCCAGCAGTCCGTGCTGTGCGGCATCGCCACGTCATAGTGCGACTGTGCAGCGTCCTGAAGGCGCCCGAGATCGTCCAGGTCATCCATGGTGGCGGGTCGGACCGTGACATCAGTGGAGGGTGCGACCGGATGCTTCGCCTGTGCCCACGGGTGCATGGGGATGGAGTAGTGGTAGCCGAACTGTCGGTAGAAGTTGGGGATCCCGATCATGACCTGGAGCGCGTCGCCGCGCGAGGCCGACAGTTCGTGGCACCAGTTCATCAGTGCCCGCGAGTACCCACGTCCCTCTGCGCTCCTCGCCGTCGCCACCATCTCGACCTGACCGGCTGAAAGCGTCGTTCCCCCGACGCGCACTCGTTCCTGCAGCAACGTCGCGATGGAGAGGATCTCGCCATCGCGTTCGACGACGCCCATTCCGTCACCTGCTCCGGGCGTGTGTGCGACCAGCTCAAGGTCGACCGCGTCGTCTTCCCCTTCGCGGGCGGCTTCGAGTCGCATCATCTCTGGGACGTCCTCGGTGCGCGCGCCTCGCACGATAGCTCCGTCAGCGAGGGTTACGGGTGACATCATGCGCCGAGTCTGCCCGCTCGGCGACGCCTTGTCGCCTGAGTTCCGGTGGATCCGGTGTCGGGCCGCTGACGTGCCCGACCGTGGTGGTGAACCGTTTCGGGCTCTGGTCGCGACAGGGAAGTGAACCCGTTCTCTATGGAGGTCCCCATGACATCGTTCCCTCGCCTTGCCATTGCAGCGGCTGCCATCGGCCTCGCCTCGGTTGCAACTCCAGCTTTGGCTGGTCCGACACCGTCGCCACTGCGCGTTGAAGCACCCACTTCTCTGGGTGGCGCATCCGGCGCGTTCACGTACGACGCGACTCAGCTACCAGAAGGTGCCAGGCTCTCAGTTGGTGTGACGTATCCAGCGAGCGGAAAGATGATCGTGACCCTTCACGTCAAGGGAGCGCTGCCTTTGCGCGATTACGGCGCGCACGCACACTCTGCTCCATGCGGGGCGAGCAGCGTGGACGCGGGAGGACACTTCCAGTACATCCCGTTCCCGTTGGGCGGTACGTCGACCGATCCGGTCTATGCGAACCCGTCCAACGAGGTGTGGCTTGACCTCGAGACTGACGCCGACGGAAATGGTTCGGCGCAGAGCGTCGTTTCTTGGCAGCCGGGCGCGCGACGTCCGATGTCCGTCGTGATTCACGCTGCTCACACTGCGACCGCGCCGGGCACGGCGGGAACGGCCGGAACCCGGCTCGGTTGCATCTCGGTCCGGTTCTGAGCCGACGAGTTCGGCAGTCCGAAGTTGCCCAACAAACGTCACAGTCAATCTGCTAGGTGTGCTACAGAGCCTTCCGCATGACGACGACGTCGCAGGGAGACGTCAGGAACGGGGCGTCGGTGGGGAAGACCTCAGCCAGGCCACTCCGCGATACCTCCCGGTACCCCAGGCGTCGGTACCAATCAGCTAGTCGGGTCAGGTAGGGAATGGGCTCCTTTGGGGCAAGAACCTCGAGTTGCATGGTCGTGGCGCCCGCGGTCTGTGCCTCGGTCTCGACGTGGGAGACCAAGGCACGCCCGCTTCCTTGGCCGCTGGCTTCTGGCGCAACAGCCAAGGCGCCAAACGTCCAGGTGAGGTTGTCCAACTGACGGGAGCGGATTGCTCCAACCAGTTGATTACCGACGTAGGCGGCGGCCACCTGCAGGTCGGTGATTGCCTGCCGGGTCTCGTCAATGTTGGTTCGAGGCATCTCCTTTATCCATAGGTCGTCCTCGGCGACGGTGTACGACCTGTTGATGAGATCGGTGAGCAGGCTGACGAGTGTCAGATCCTGCGCGGCGTCTGCCGCGAGCCGTGTGACCGTCATGGCGACTGAGCTCCGATCTCAACCAGGGTTCCCTCAAACTCCGTCGGCCAACTGGCGCGCACACATCTCAGCGTCATAGCTCCCTTTCGATGTGGTGATCAGTCACGTGCGTGCGACTGGGAGATGCCATCTTGTGGGTTTGCTCGTCTCGGCGAACAGTCGGCCGTCACACAATTGGCAGCACGTACTCGTCGAAGTCAGCGTGCAGGGCAGGTGGGTGTGGCACCAAATGTGAGCGCGTACCCCAGTGGGATGTTCGTGGTGTGCGAGATACCGAAGGCTGAATAGTCGACGGGCACCTCGTTGCCGAAACTGCTCCAACCGCCAGCCGTGCGATCGCCGTTGCACTGCGGGAGTGTCAGTTTGATGGTCACTTCAAGGACATCTCCAGGCTCGAGAGTCACGGGACCGTTTGCGAGGTTCCCGGCCAAGCGATCGACCGCCGACGAGGCCGTGAGCCGTGACGACGTCTCGGCTGAGTCGGCGAAGCCGACCATTCCCCCCCTGCCGGTGAGGGGTACCGGGCTACCGACCGAATTGACGGTCACCCCTGCCGGAGCACCCAGGCCGTCGAGGCTCATGAGAATCGTCACGGTGGAGCCTGGTTGGGCTCGAACTACTCGATACTCCGTCCCGAAGTAGTTCTCAATGCGTTGCACTTTTGCGCCAGGTCCACCGACCACGCCCGTGACGGTGCCGCTCCCCAGGGGTTGGTAGTTCCACGTCCAACCCACCAAGGCGACTAGGCCGACAAGCACCGTCACCGAGAGGGCCGCGACCGTCGGCATCACCCACCGGCCCCTACTCGTCGAGGTGGACGCGCCCTCTTCCACGGCTAGCTGGTCGGTCAGCGTCATGAGCCAGAGTGTGACACAGCCGCCGCCCAGTATGGGATCCTTTTGGGCGTTCGCGAGACACCTCTCGTCACTTGGCTAGCTCAGCGGGCCCACCGGGATTGACGTCAGTGTGGGCTTGCTTGTGTCCGCGAAGAAGTCGTTGCCCTTGTCGTCGACCACGATGAAGGCGGGGAAGTCTTCGACCTCGATCTTCCAGACCGCTTCCATGCCAAGCTCGGCGAACTCGAGCACGTCCACCTTCTTGATGACGTCCTGAGCCAGCCTCGCGGCAGGACCGCCGATCGACCCCAGGTAGAAGCCACCGTTGTCGTTGCAGGCTTTGGTGACCTGCGCTGAGCGGTTGCCCTTCGCCAGCATGACGTAGGAACCACCCGCCTTCTGGAACTGGTCGACGTAGGAGTCCATCCGGCCCGCTGTCGTGGGACCGAAGGACCCTGAGGCGTACCCCTCAGGAGTCTTGGCTGGACCGGCGTAGTAGACAACGTGGTTGTGAAGGTATGGCGGCATTGGCTCGCCGCTATCAAGCAGCTCTTTGATCTTCGCATGTGCGATGTCGCGAGCCACGACGACGGGGCCAGAGAGTGAGAGCCGCGTCTTGACCGGGTAGCGACTCAGTTCATCGCGAATCTCGGCCATCGGGCGGTTGAGGTCGACGCGGACGACGTCATCGTCGAGGTGAGCGCCGGTGACCTCTGGCAGGTAATGCGCCGGGTCGGTCTCGAGCTGTTCGAGGAAGACTCCTTCGGCGGTGATCTTCCCTTTCGCCTGACGGTCAGCTGAGCACGAGACCGCGATGGCGATGGGCAAACTTGCACCGTGTCGGGGGAGACGAACGACGCGGACGTCGTGGCAGAAGTACTTACCACCGAACTGGGCGCCGATCCCGAACTGCCGAGTGAGCTCGAGGATCTCGGCCTCGAGTGCAGTGTCCCGAATCCCGTGCCCGGCGATGGAGCCCTCGGTGGGCAGGGTGTCGAGGTAGCGCGCGCTGGCGAGCTTGGCGGTCTTCAGCGCTGCTTCGGCGCTGGTTCCGCCAATCACTACAGCTAGGTGATACGGCGGGCACGCCGCCGTTCCGAGACTGCGGAGCTTCTCGTCGAGGAAGCGGCGCATCGCGTCCGGGTTGAGGACTGCCTTCGTCTCCTGAAACAGGAAGGACTTGTTGGC
Source organism: Candidatus Nanopelagicales bacterium (assembly GCA_038316135.1). Lineage (GTDB taxonomy): Bacteria > Actinomycetota > Actinomycetes > JAHEKZ01 > JAHEKZ01 > JAHEKZ01. The sequence continues at coordinate 22,468 of JBBQAL010000023.1, forward strand.
GCTGCCGCCGCCCTTGGCCATCAGCAAGAAGTGATACTCGTCGCCGTCGGTGGCGTAGAGGTCGATCTGGGCCGGCAGGTTGGTGCCGGTGTTCTTTTCGTCCCAGGTGGAGATCGGGGCCATCTGCGAGTAGCGCAGGTTGAGCCTGGTGTACGCGTCGAAGATCCCTTTGCTGAGCGCCTCACCGTCACCTCCACCGGTGACAACGCGTTCGCCCTTCTTCCCCATGACGATGGCCGTGCCGGTGTCTTGGCACATGGGAAGTACACCGCCGGCGGAGATATTGGCGTTCTTCAAAAGGTCGAGCGCAACGAACTTGTCGTTGGGGCTTGCCTCAGGGTCATCGAGGATGGCGCGCAGTTGCTGCAGGTGGCCTGGTCGGAGGTAGTGGGCGATGTCGTGCATGCCTTCGTACGCGAGGCGAGTCAACGCATCCGGGTTTACCCGGAGGAACCGGTCGCCGGCTGCCTCAAACGTCTCGATTCCATCGGTCGTGATGAGGCGGTACGGCGTCTCCTCGGTGGCGAGGGGCAGCAGGTCGGAGTAGGTGAAGTCAGCCATTTACCCAGGGTAACGAGCACCCGACCCTCGCGCCGGAGCCCATCTCCCCGGCTCCCAAACGGGGTGACTAGTCGACGAGCCGTCTGCGTAGCTGGCGGACAGCAACCAGCCACATCAGAACAGCGAAGACCGTCAGGAACGCGAAGTGGTAAAGGTCGGCCGGCCACTGCCATCCGAAGCAGGCATCTCGCACCAGCTCGACGCAGTGGTACAGGGGGTTGAACTGTGCGGCGAACTGGAGGCCCGGGGGCAAGTTGCTGATCGGGAAGAACGTTCCGGCGACGAGGAAGAGCGGCGTTAGCACGATGGATGTGACGTACGTGGTCTCGTCGATGGTCTTGATGATCGCCGAAACCCACATCCCAAAGAACGCGAAACCAAGACCGGTGACGAACCCGATCAAGGGCACGAGCAGCATCCCCCACGTCGGCGTCAGCCCGAAGAACATAGTGACGACCAAAGGGAAGGACCCGTAGAAGCCAGCCTTGGCGGCAATCCAGGACCCCTCAGCAAGGGCCAGTTCGTCGACACTGACCGGAGCCGCAAGCAGCGCGTCATACGTACGCTGGAAGACGCGGCGAACGTAAGTGTTGAACATGCCGGGGAATGCGGATGCAAAGAGCACCGCCGTAGCGACTGAGCCCGTGCCGACGAACTCCACGTACGAGATGCCGTCGACCTCGGTAACAAGGGTGCCGACGCCTAGGCCGAACGCCAACAGGTAGATCACCGGCTGGACGACTGACGACGATGTCGTCGACAGCCAGTACCGCTTGAACAGGGTGAACTCGCGGTTCCAGATCCCCTCGAAGGTGGCCCACTCGTAGCGTTTGGCGCCCGTGCCCCGGCTGCTCACTCCAGCACCTCGCCGGTCAGCAAAACGAAGACATCCTCGAGGGTTGCGGACCGATGGACGCCATCGCCGAGGTTGTTGAGGAGGTCTTCCTGGGCATCCTCGGAGCGCAGAACCGCAATCGATGGGCCGGTACGTCTCGTGGCCAATCCCGCGGCCTGCGCCGCTCGTTCGATCGCGCTCAGCTTGTCGGGCGGCCCGTAGTACTCGGTGGCACGGACCCCAACATGGGCCGTGCGTAGTTCTTGGGGGGTACCCCTGGCGACGATTGTGCCGTGCGACATGACGGCAACGTCGTCCGCGAGCCGCTCGGCCTCCTCGATGTAGTGCGTCGACATCAGCACCGTGGTGCCCTGTGACCGCAACGCGTCGATGAGCGACCAGAGCTCTTGGCGCACCTGAGGATCGAGACCGACCGTCGGCTCGTCCAGGAGGACGAGCTCGGGGTCGTGCACGAGCCCACGCGCGATCAGAAGTCGACGCTTCATGCCGCCGGAGAGCTCGGTGACCTTGGCATGGCGCCGCTGCGACAACTGCGCAATATCCAGCGCGCGTTCCAAAGCCTCACGCCGATCGCGTCGCGGAATGCGATACAGCGCGGCGAACGTCGTCAGGTTCTGCTCGACGGTCATCTCGGTGTCGAGGTTATCCATCTGAGGGACGACACCCATGCGTGCTCGAGCCTGCTTGGAGTCCTTGGGGATATCGAAGCCCAAGACCCTGATCGCACCGGACGTCGGTCGCGTCTGTCCAGTGAGCATGCGCATCGTTGTCGACTTGCCGGCGCCGTTGGGGCCGAGCAGTCCTAACACGATTCCTCGAGGCACTTCTAGGGAAAGGCCGTTGACGGCGGTGATCGGGCCGAACTCCTTAACGACCTGATCGAGGACGATCGCGTCATCGCGGCTCAGAACTGCACCGCCGCGTATTTGCGCAGTTTGCCGAGCCGATGGTCGCTCTCCATGAACCGAATGGTCCCGCTCTTGCTGCGCATGATCAGGGTCTGGGTGGTGGCTCCTTCTGCGTGGTACCGGACGCCGTGCAGCAGTTCGCCGTCCGTTACGCCGGTGGCGGCGAAGAAGCAGTTGTTGCTGCTGACGAGGTCGTCGGTGGACAGAACTCTGGACAGGTCGTGTCCGGCGTCGATCGCCTTCTGACGCTCGTCGTCATCGCTGGGCCACAGCCGCCCCTGGATGACCCCGCCGAGGCACTTGATGGCAACGGCCGAGATGATCCCCTCCGGTGTGCCGCCGATCCCGAGCAGCAGGTCGACGCCGGTGTCTTCGCGGCAGGCCATGATGGCGCCGGCGACATCGCCGTCGGAGATGAACTTGATCCGCGCGCCAGTGTCGCGGATCTCCTGCACGAGGCTCTCGTGACGGGGCCGGTCGAGGATGCAGACGGTGACGTCTTGGATGTCGATCTTCTTGGCTTTCGCGACTCGGCGGATGTTTTCCTTGGCTGGAAGGCGTATGTCGACAACGTCAGCTGACTCGGGGCCGGCTGCCAGCTTCTCCATGTAGAACACCGCCGATGGGTCGAACATTGTGCCGCGCTCGGCAACTGCGATCACCGAGAGAGCGTTGTTCATGCCCTTCGCAGTCAGCGTCGTCCCATCAACGGGGTCGACCGCGACGTCGACGTCAGGTCCGGTGCCGTCGCCGACCTTCTCGCCGTTGAAGAGCATCGGGGCGTCATCTTTCTCGCCTTCCCCGATGACGACCGTGCCGTTCATGCTGACCGTGTTGATCAGAGTGCGCATGGCCGCTACGGCCGCTCCATCGGCGCCGTTCTTGTCGCCCCTTCCCACCCAGCGAGAGGCGGCGACGGCCGCGGCTTCGGTGACGCGGCCCAACTCGAGGCCCAGGTTGCGGTCAGGCGTCTCAGGCTTGTTGGTCTGGTCGGTCACGGTAGTCCCCTCGGGTCGACTGGCATCGATCGTATCGGGGTGGGGTTTGCTCAGACTGGGCTGACCGCCAGTTCGGTAGCCTTGACAGACACCCACAGCTGCGCACCTGGGGTGATCCCGAGGTCGGCGACGGCAGCTGTCGTGACCTCGGCGACAACCTCCGTCGGGCCACTGTCAGGCCTGACGGCCCGCAGCGTGACGCGGACGCGCCCCGCCAATGTGTGGGTGCCCACGACTTCGGCCGACCAGGTGTTCCGCGCGCTGGTTGAGGGGGCGGCATCGAACAACGTCACAGATGTTGGTGCCGTGCAGACGAGGACTGATCTGCCAGGACGGCCGCTCTCAGCAACGGCAAGGGTGCCGCCCTTGTCGAGGGTGATGGCTCCGGTGTCGGTTGTCTGTCCCGTCCATGCGTTGAGATTGAGCAGCTGGGCCAGCCACGGCGACCCTGGTTCCTTGGCGAGCACCTCGGGTGGCGCGTCCTGGACGACGTGACCCGCGGAGAGCACCACCACCCTTGCGGCAACAGTCAGGGCCTCGGTGGGGTCGTGGGTGACCAGAAGTGTGACTCCCGCGAACTCGTGCAGATGACGCCGCAGCAGAGACAGGACGTCGGCCCTCCCCACGGCATCGAGAGACGCTGTTGGTTCGTCGAGCAAGATCACGTCCGGGTCGATCGCCAGCGCGCGGCACAAGGCAACCCGCTGGATCTGGCCGCCCGACAGAGTGGCGGGTCGTCGCGCCGCAAGGTCTTCGATGTCCAGCTGCTGAAGTTGGTGGGCAGCCTCGGTTCGCGCGGCTGAGCGGCGCATCCCGGCCGCGCGTAAGCCGTAGGCGACGTTGTCCAGAACCGATAAGTGCGGGAACAACGCCCCCTGCTGAGGGACATAGGCCACCCGCCGCGTTCCCGGAGCGAGCTGGGTGACATCGCGTCCCGCGACGGACACTTCCCCCGCCGGACCTGGGTCGACGAGTCCAGCGGCTGTCTTCAGGAGCGTCGTCTTGCCAGAACCGTTCGGCCCGATGACGGCCACGACTGAGCCGGCTGCCATCTCGAGGTCGACGTCAAGGCGAGTTGCACCCGAGCCACCAACGAGTGCCTTGAGGCGCAGTCCACTCACGGCGTGAGCCGATCCCGGAGCGGGTTGAGCCACTGTGAACGCAAGGACACGATCAGCGTGGCGCTGATGGCCAGCAGCAACAGACTGATCGTGAGTGCGGCGTCCGGGCTGGTTGGCAGAACCTGGTAGACGGCCAGCGGCATCGTCTGGGTAACGCCAGCGATGCTGCCCGCGAAGGTGATGGTTGCCCCGAACTCACCTAGGGCGCGAGCCCAGGCGAGCGTTGCCCCGGACAGCAGTCCAGGCCGGCACATCGGCAAGGTAACGGTGCGAAACACGTGCCAGGGAGAGCCGCCCAATGTCTCGGCGACGTCCTCGTATTGCTGATCAACGCTGGCGAAGGCCGCCTCCGTTGTCAGGATCAAGAACGGCATCGACACGAACGCGGCCGCCACCACGGTGGCAGCTGTCGTGAAGGGGATCGTTACCCCGACAAGGTCGAACGTGCCGCCGAGCAGGCCGCGAGGTCCGAAGGCAAGGAGCAGCGCAACGCCTCCAACGACCGGCGGAAGGACCATCGGCACCAGCACCAGCCCGCGGACAACGCTGCGGCCCGGAAACTCCACCCGCGCCAGCACCCAGGCCAAAGGCACGCCGAGTACTAGGCAGACGATGAGAGCCCCTGTGGACGCAACGAGGGAGACGCCGACGGCCTCGATGACGACTGACGTGGCCAGCGTTGAGCTCAGCTCGCCCCATGGCGCGCGCGCCAGGAGCCCCACAAGCGGGAGCAGAAGAAAGCACCCGGCAACCGTGGCGAGGGCCAGGAGAACGACTGGCGGGCGGTTACGGCGACTCAAAGCCGTAAGCCTGAAGCGTCTGTTGTGCCGGGGACGTTATTAGGTAGTCGACGAACTGCGTGGCCGTTGCGGCGTTCTCCGACGTGGTGAGGCTGACAGCTGGGTAAGTCGCTACGACGTTGAGACGGGTCGGGATGGTGACGGCCTCGATGTCGGCGTCCGTTGCGAGTGCGTCGGTCACATAGACGACACCGGCGTCAGCACCGCCGACGGCCACCCGCGTCAGGACTGCCTTGACCTCGGTCTCCTCAGACACCGGGTTGACCGAGATTCCCGCCTTGTCGAACGCATCCAGTGCATAGGCTCCTGCCGGCACCTCTGGCCCGGCGAGCGCGACCTTGACATCGGGGTTCGCTAGGTCGGTCAACGTGCTGACGCCTGCGGGGTTGCCGGTGGGGACGATGATGGTCAGGCGGTTGCGCGCAAAGATCACCGGCTCGCCAGTGCTTGCATCCAGTACGTCAAGACTTCCGGTGCCCGCGAGCGCGAGCACATCGGCCGGTGCACCCGAGTCTGCCTGCGCGACCAGCTCTTGGGAGCCGGCGAAGGAGAACTGCACCTTGACGTCGGGGTGATCTGCGCTGAATGCTGCCCCGATCTCAGGGAATGCATCGGTGAGCGACGAGGCCGCGAGCACATTCAGAGTGACGGTCGTGGTTCCGCCTGAAGTGGTGTCGCCGGAGTTGCACCCAGTCAAGGTGAGCGCGCAGGCGAAGAGGGCGATGGCCGCTCGGCGACGTGTCACGGCAGCTGCACCACGACCGCCGGTGCCTTTACCAGAGCAACGACTTCGACTCCGGGGGCCAACTGCAACTCTTCGACTGCTTCGCGGGTCATCAGAGACACCACCCGGTGCGGCCCTGCCTGAATGTCGACCTGAGCCGCGACACCGTCCACCTGGACGCGGGTGACCAGCCCGGGAAAGGCGTTCCGCGCCGATGTTCGCCCGGGATCCGGTTCATTTCCGAGTGACTGGGCGAAGGCGGCCAGGTCGGCCCCGGCCACGCTGCGCCGGCCGCTCGTTCCTGTCGCGGTGGGGAACCGATCGGCGTCGGCCCAGCGCCGGACGGTGTCTGGGCTCACACCCAGCAACCGGGCGGCCTGAGTGAGGGAGTAGCGCGGAGAAGCACTCATTTGCGCCACTTTAGGACCATGCGACGCGCAAAGCCAGCGATAAGCGCGTCTAGAGCCGATATCTGCGGTGTTGGACCCTGCGCGGCGGGTTCCCGAAGTCTGCGGGACGATAGAAATATGTCCGCCCCACCCAGCGCCCCGCGCAAACGCCCGCGCGGGTTTGAGACGACCCGCGACATGGTCCTTTCGATGGCTGTGGTGGGTGCCGTGGTGTTCGTCGGCTTCTGGATGGTGGCCTGGCAGAGACCAGAGGTTCAGGGGCCGGTGCGTCCCCTGGTGGATGTCGAGCAGATATTCACCGATGTCCGCCTGGGTGACACCTTCCCGGTCCTGGAGCCGGTCGGCCTACCTGATGGCTGGGTGGCGACCAGTGCGTGGTTCGACACCGAGCAGGTTTCCGGTGACATCGGTGGCGGAGTGCTGCACGTCGGTTACGTGACACCGGACGGCTCGTACGCCGAGGTACGGCAGACCGACGGTGACGGTGCCGCCGCTGTCGATGACTGGGTGGACGGTGCGGTCCCCGAAGGTGACGTCGACATCGGAGACGCCACCTGGCAGGTTGTCCAGTCCGCGGAGACCGGGAAGCAAGGTCTGGTGCTGACCGAGCGAGGCGTCACCATCGTCGTGACCGGCAAGGCGCAGCAGGGCGAGCTCGAAGAGCTGGCCGGCTCACTCAGCTGACCGGCTGCCTTTGTCGGTGTCGGTGATCTTCGGCTGCGAAGTCGCAGCCTCGAGACGAGCACGCGCACCGTCGAGCCAGGTCTGACAGATGGTGGCGAGCTCTTCGCCGCGCTCCCAGAGTGCGATCGACCGCTCCAGGGTCAGCCCACCGCCCTCGAGCTGCTTGACGACATCGATCAGTTCGTCGCGCGCAGCTTCGTAGCCGATCTCGGGGGCTTGGGCGTCCGGTGTGCTCATGAGACTTCCTCAGTGGTTGCAGTGAAGCTGCCGCCAGCGACGCGGACGAGCAGCGCCGAGCGCGGAGCAGGCGGGGTGCGGACGACGGCGCCGTCCTTGGTCTGGACCAGGGCGTAGCCACGGTCGAGAGTCGCTTGCGGTGACAGGGCGCGTACGCGTGCCCTGGTGTGCGTGAGCTCGGTGTGCGCGTGCTCAAGCCGACTACTCAGCGCGCGACGACTGCGCTGCGCGAGGTCGGCAACCGCCTGCTCGTGAGCTTCAACCAGCGTGACGGGGGTGGCCAGCACGGGCCGGCTGCGGAGTTGGTCGAGCCCGGACTGCTCGGCATTCAGCATGGCGGTAATCGCCTCGGCCATGCGCTGCCGGGAAGCGGCAACGGCTTCAAGCTCGAAGGCGACGTCGGGAACGACTTTCCTGGCGGCGTCGGTGGGCGTGGACGCGCGGACGTCGGCGACGAGGTCGAGCAGCGGGGCGTCCTGTTCGTGGCCAATGGCACTGACCACTGGGGTGGCGGCATTCGCAACGGCCCGGATCAGCGTCTCTTCGGAGAACGGAAGCAGGTCTTCGACCGAGCCGCCACCCCGTGTGATGACGATGACATCGACCGCGGTGTCGGCATCGAGGTGTTGCAGGGCTGCGGTCACTTGGGCGGCGGCTGTTGAACCCTGGACAGCAACCTCGCGGGTGACGAAGGTGACGGCTGGCCACCTGCGTTTCGCGTTCTCGACGACGTCCCGCTCGGCAGCCGAGGCGCGCCCGCAGATCAGGCCGACCCCGCGGGGCAGGAACGGCAGCGGCTTCTTGCGGTCGGCGGCGAACAGACCCTCGGCGGCCAGGGTCGACTTCAGCCGTTCGAGCCTGGCGAGCAGCTCGCCGAGGCCGACGTGGCGGATCTCCTTGGCTGAGAGCGAGAACGTTCCGCGGGCCGCGTAGAAGGAGGGCTTGGCGAAGACCACAATGCGATCACCTTCGGTGATCGCCGGTTCAGCAGCGTCGATGACGCGTTTGGAGCAGGTGACTGTGACCGAAAGGTCAGCTGCGGTGTCGCGCAGCGTGAGAAAGACCATTCCGGCTCCGGGGCGGCGGCTGAGCTGGGCCACTTGCCCTTCCACCCAGATCGGGCCCAGGCGGTCGATCCAGCCCGCGACGGCTTGCGCCACCGTGCGAACGGCGGCGGGTTGGTCGGCTGAGGTCTGCAGGGCCACGGCGCAGAGCGTACGGGGCGGGACCGACCACTGGGGGGCCACCGGCTCCGGAAGGTGCGTCCACTACGAGCCGCTTACGATGGGGACATGGCTTCCCCTAAGCGCCGCGTCCTGCTCGCCGCCCCCCGTGGCTACTGTGCTGGCGTCGACCGCGCGGTGATCACTGTCGAGAAAGCCCTCGAGCTGTATGGCGCCCCGGTCTATGTGCGCAAGCAGATCGTCCACAACCGGCACGTCGTCGAAGATCTCGAAAAGCGCGGAGCGATCTTCGTCGACGAAACTGATGAGGTACCCGAGGGCGCTTTGGTGGTCTTCTCTGCCCATGGTGTTGCCCCGATCGTTCACGAAGAGGCCGCGCAGCGACACCTGCGCACGATCGACGCGACCTGCCCACTGGTCACCAAGGTGCATCACGAGGCCCGCAGGTTCTCTGGCGAAGGCTTCCAGATCTTGCTCATCGGCCATGAAGGGCATGAAGAGGTGGTCGGCACCTCGGGGCAGGCGCCCGAGCACATCACGATCGTCGACGGTCCCGACCACGCAGATGACATTGAGGTGCGCGACCCGGACAAGGTTGTCTGGCTCTCGCAGACGACGCTGTCGGTGGGCGAGACGATGGAGACCGTTGACCGTTTGCGCGGGAGATTCCCCAACCTGATGAGCCCGCCGAGCGACGACATCTGCTACGCCACCCAGAACCGCCAGGCTGCCGTCAAGCTCATGGCAGAGTCCTCCGACCTGGTCATCGTCGTTGGCTCAGCAAACTCGTCGAACTCCGTCCGGCTCGTCGAAGTTGCGATGGACGCTGGAGCCACGTCGTCCTACCGGGTCGACAACGCCGGTGAGCTCGATGAGGCCTGGCTCGACGGCGTCACGGTGGTCGGGGTCACCAGCGGTGCATCGGTTCCAGAGAGTCTGGTGGACGGGGTGCTGGAGTGGTTGGCCGAGCGGGGTTTTGGGGACGTTGAGACGGTGACGGCTGCCGAAGAGTCGTTGGTCTTCTCGCTGCCGCAAGAGCTGCGACGCGACCTGAAAGCCGCCGGCAATTCCTGACCCGGTCTGATCGTCCCGAGCGAGTTCCCGTACGGCTGGGAGATGGGAGTCCTGGATCGGCGGATTGCGTGCGGTTTTCCATCGATATAGGGCTCGAAAGCGCAGGCAATCCTCCAGCGCAGGTCAGGCGCGCTTGGCGCGCCAGATGCGAACGCCGACGATGCCCGCAGCCATGGCGGTAGCCAGCAAAAGCGTTGGGGCCATAGTGGTCAGGGTGGTGAGCATCTTGATCAGCCAGCCGCGGATTCCTGCGGTTTCACCGGACCACATCGGGTTGATGGATGCAACGAGCAGGGCGACCAGCGGCGGCATCACCACAGCGCTCCTCATCGCCTTCGGGGAAACTTCTGCGGCGCAGTAGGCACTGACCAGAACGAAGGGGACGCCGAACACCCAGCCGAGGCCACCGCTGAGCAGCTCGGCCAGGATCGAGGCGACCAGACCGATCGAACCACCCAGCACAGCGACTCCGGTGCCGCTCAGACCGGGCCGCGCGGTGGAACGCACCAGCCGGCCCTGCGGAGTGGATGGTTTGGAAGAAGGGGTGGGGTCGGACGTCACGGCGTCGGGCCGATCGGTGCGCAGCGGAGTAGACACACCGCCTACCGTACGGCGTGCGGGCCGCTGCTTGGTTCACCCCGCCGCGAGTGGCAGCCCGGTGTCGCCGTGGGGCCCGCCGTCATCGGTGGGAACGGTTTCGGTGAGCTCGGCAGCCTGAGGTAGTCGCGGAGCTAGGTCGATCGCGTCCGGCGCCAGGACCGACTCGTCGACGACCTGCAAGTCGTGGAACCGGCGGGAGGTCACCAGGACGCGGGACTCCAGGGACCCGACCGCCTGGTTGTACGCCTTCACGCTCGCCTCCAGGGACGAGCCGACCTTGGACAGGTGGCCGCCGAACACCCCGAGCCGCTGGTGCAGCTCGCGTCCGGCGGCAAGAACCGCCTGTGCGTTGTCAGCAAGGGCGTCCTGACGCCAGGTGTAGGCCACGGTGCGAAGGAGCGCGATCAGCGTGTTCGGGGTCGCGATCACCACCTGTCGGGTGAAGGCGTGTTCGAGCAGCGTCGGGTCATGGTCGAGCGCAGCGGACAGGAAAGGCTCTGCCGGAACGAAGAGGACAACGAACTCAGGACTCGGCGCAAGTGCCTCCCAGTACTCGCGCGAGGCGAGCTCGTCGATGTGTGCGCGGAGGTGGCGGGCGTGGGCGTTCCCCCTGAGCTGCGCAGTGGCTTCATCGGTAGCCGCCGAGGCCTCTAGGTAAGCAGCGAACGGCACCTTGGCGTCGACGACGACATTCTTGCCACCGGCCAAGTGCACGATGAGGTCCGGTCGCTGGCGGTCTTCGGATCGGCCGACCGAAACCTGCTCGCTGAAGTCACAGTGCTCAACGAGCCCGGCGAGCTCAACGACCCGGCGCAGCTGCATCTCGCCCCAGCGCCCTCGGGTTTGTGGGGCTCGCAGGGCCTGAACGAGAGACGAGGTTTCGGTGCGTAGGAACTGCGAGGTATCGCTCATGGCGCGTACCTGCTCTTGGATCTGGCCGTGCGATTGAAGCCTTTGGCGTTCGGTTTCTGCGAGCTGTCGTTCGACCCGGTCGAGAGCCTCATTGACAGGGCGAAGGAGCTGCTCGGCGGGCACCACGTCCCTGCCCGAGTGGACGCCTGCAGAGGCCGGGGAAGCGAAACGCCACATCAAGAAAGCCCCAAGGGCGGCCCCGGTGAGTAAAGCGAGCAGGGCCAGCAAGAGGGCGGTCATCGTGTCCATGCCACCAGAGTGCCCGGAGGGACTGACAACTTGCCGACGGCCGCGCCGTACGATGGTCGCCCGTGGCACTCACCATCGGAATCGTCGGGCTCCCAAACGTCGGAAAGTCGACGCTTTTCAACGCGCTGACCAAGAACAACGTCCTCGCCGCGAACTACCCGTTCGCGACCATCGAGCCGAACGTTGGTGTGGTCGGCGTCCCTGATCCGCGCCTAGCTGTTCTGGCCGAGATCTTCGGTTCGCAGAAGGTTCTTCCGGCCACCGTCTCATTCGTCGACATCGCCGGCATCGTGCGCGGGGCGTCCGAGGGTCAGGGTCTGGGAAACAAGTTCTTGGCGACGATCCGCGAGGCCGAGGCGATCTGCCAGGTGATCCGAGTTTTCACCGATCCGGACGTCGTCCACGTCGACGGCAAGATCTCGCCAAAAGATGACATCGAGACAATTAATACCGAGCTGATCCTGGCCGACCTCCAGACGATTGAGAAGTCGCTGCCGAGGTTGCAGAAGGAGGCGCGCCTGACCAAAGGTGGCAACGATGTCGTCGCTGCAGTCGAGAAGGCTAAGGAGGTCCTCGACTCCGGCCAGACTGTGTTCGCCGCGGGCCTGGACATCGAACCCCTCCGTGAGCTGTGGTTGCTCACCGCCAAACCGTTCATCTATGTGTTCAACCTCGACGAGGAAGAGTTTGCGAACACCGCGTTGAAAGATGAGATGCAAGCGTTGGTGGCTCCGGCCGAGGCGATCTTCCTGGACGCGAAGATTGAGGCCGAGTTGGTCGAGCTCGACGATGCCGAAGCGCTTGAACTGCTGCAGTCGATCGGCCAAGAGGAGTCCGGTCTCGATCTGCTGGCGCGCGTCGGGTTCGCCACGCTCGGGTTGCAGACGTATCTCACCGCCGGTCCGAAGGAATCGCGCGCCTGGACGATTCCCAAGGGGGCGACAGCTCCTGAGTCAGCCGGCGTGATTCACACCGACTTCCAGCGAGGCTTCATCAAGGCCGAGGTTGTGTCGTTCGATGATCTAGTCGCTACGGGCTCGATGAACGATGCCAAGGCGGCCGGCAAGGTCCGGATTGAAGGCAAGGATTACGTCATGGCCGACGGCGACGTGGTCGAGTTCCGCTTCAACGTCTGACGGGTTTGGGGGCAGGGCTCTGACCTGCGTCTTTGCCCCGTTCAAGATCAGAAAGTCCGCAGATAGTCCGCAAGAAATCGCATCGGGTGGCTCGGTCAATGGTGGGGAGACGTGCGCCGGGTCTCGCGCACAAGCGAATGCGGATGGCTTCGTCCGCCGGAGTCCGCACGCGTCTGTGCCTGTTGCCACGCCAGCCTCGCCGCAATCGGTCGCTAGCTTCGAAGCGCCGCGCAAGCCACAGCGCAACCAGTCTCAGAGGCGGCGTCGGGTGTTGCAGACGGGTTGACGCTCCCGAGATGTCAGTTGTCCACAGCGCAAGAACCGGCATTTCCGAGTGGGTGATCTCGGGAATTCGTTTGCATGGCCAGTCAGTCAACGACTTGGATACGGGCTGTGTCGCGTCGAGTCTTCGTGAGTGGTCAGTGCGGGTTGATCGGGCCGTACGTCACTGCCGAGCTGAAGCGTCGGGGTCACACGGTGGCGGGGTTCGACCTCGTTGACGGTCAAGACATCCGGGATCCGGACGCGGTGGCCGCTGC
>JBBQAL010000192.1:0-2141 GCA_038316135.1 Candidatus Nanopelagicales bacterium
GGCACCTGCCCTTCCTCCGCAACGGTGAGAGCGCCGCCGTGCCGGCGCTGGACCCCGCCCCCTGGTGAGACTCGAGGGTTGAGCGCACCAAGAACGTGAACGTACGACGGGACCGGGCGGCCTTCGGGTCACCCGGTCCCGTCGGCGTGGCCGGCTCGGAACTCGCCGACGCACCCGGCACGGGTGGCCGTCATCTCGTCCCTGACTCCGGCGGGGTCGCTGCCGCCTCCGGGTCGTCGTCGAACACCGAAGCCGGCAGCTCGAGGTCAGGCAGAAGCTCGACGAGCAGGCGCCGAACGCGTCCGTCGATGTCGGCGATGATGCGACCTACGGTCGCCGGGTCCTGGCCCTTGGGGTCATCGAGCTCCCAGTCCTCGTAGCGCGCGCCCGAGTAGAACGGGCACGCCTCGCCACACCCCATGGTGATGACCGCCGTGTAGGTCGCGTGCGGGTCGAAGGCCTTCGGCACTTCGCTGGTCGGGTCGAGGCCGAGCGAGGCGAGCACCGCCGCGACCTCGGGATGGATGTGGTCGCCGGGCTCGGAGCCGGCCGAGAAGACAAGGGCGCCGTCGCGAGCGTAGTGCTCAGCAAGAAGCTTGCCGGTGACGCTGCGACCAGCATTTGCCTTGCAGGCGAACAGGATGCGGGGCTTGTCGGTCATTGCGGCCTCCGAGCGGCGGGTTCAGGTTTCTCACTAACGGGCGGTGCACAGCCGCGTGCGGACTCCGTGCGCGCGACGCACCCCAAACGGTAGGCGATGCTGGAGCCGCGGGCGAAAGCTAGACTGCAACGATGTTGACGCGTCGGCCGACGCCGTCGGCCAGGCTCTCGATGACGTGCCGGTCGCTGGTCACGATCGCGTCGCCGCGGCGTAACGAGCCAGCCACGACGCTGGCGTCGACGATGTCGGCGGACCTCGCGCGGGCAAGCGGAGTCGCCCGGCCGCTCGCGCACCCGGCTCGTCCAGCGGCTCCATCGCGCAGCCATCGAACAGCCGAGCAAGCAAGGGCTGCGGCCCGCCGCGCCACGCGACGCCCGCGTCGCGGAGCACGTTGCTCCCAGCGACGAGCTTGGCTGCGAGACGGCGCGAGTCAGACACAGGCGACAGTCATTCAGCCTGGATCGACCTTGACCGGCGGTAGGTCACACCTACGCCAGAAGCGACAACCCCGGGGAGCCCTCGTAGATGCCGTCGCCCGCGAGCAGATCGGCCCTTTTTTGAGATCGCACACGCTGCGATCCAGCGGTCCGCGGTGCGCTGCTTGTCGTGAAGGGCGTGTCCCATGCGCCTGCGCTCGGCGAACAGTTTCGCGTGGGCGTCCACGACCTCGTTGTCCGCTCGGATCGTTGGCGTTTGGTCGAGGACCGCGCGCAGGTCGGCCAGACGCCGGTTGCCCCACTGATTCGCCAGCGCGCCAGCCAGCACCTCCGTCCGGGTCTGGAATGAGATGAGCACCCGCCTGCCCGTGAGCAACTCTCGCCAACCGGGCACCCGAGGGTCAGCGGAACTGCGCAGGACGTAGAGGTGGCTGAACACATCGGTGTCCACCACCGCAGCTTGCAGTTCGCTCACCCATGGGCCGCCTCAAGGAAAGCAGCGAACTCCTCGTCGGAGAGTGCGAGCCCGCCGTCGAGGCTCGGCCCCGGCGCCGTGGCCAGGATCTGATCGAGAGTGAGGACCTCGTCGCTCTCCAGCCCACGCGCCGGATCGCCCAACAACGCGATCGAAACGTTTACGAGCCCAACAAGCCGGCCAGCGGCAAGGATGCCCTCGCCGGTGGCGACAACCCATCGTCCGACGAACTGTGCAGCATCGATGTCGTCCGTAACGTGCTTGAGGTCGACCGACTGTCCGACATCGTCACGCACCCGGAACTCGTGGGACCGCAGGTCGACCTTCTCCAGGCGACCCTTTGCTTCCATTTGGGTGTCGGTCTGAACCCGCTTCGTGGTCCACGTCTCAACATGGATACGGGTCGACTCGATAGGCTCCGGCAGACACTTAGCCTGAATCCGTGGACGGGCGGGGTGGGTGTCGGCGTGGGAACGAGGAAAGTGCCTTCTGTACCGGGAGAATCTGGATTGTTGACGTCCGATCCGAACCGGTTCTGGAAGGCACTTTCAGTGAAACTATCTCACGC
>JBBQAL010000113.1:0-8745 GCA_038316135.1 Candidatus Nanopelagicales bacterium
ATCAGTCAGCAAGGGACGAACCCTGACCAGACATGAGGAACAGGTGGCGGGAGCCATGTTCGACTCCTATCGCGACGTTTCCGCAGGTCAGAGCCATGATTAAGTGGACCTAACCGCACGTTACTCGAACCAGGGTTCGAGTAAGTCGGTCATGGTGGACCTACTGGGACGTTACTCGAACCTTCGTGAACTGCAGAAGGAGCTCAAGGAGCTCTACCAAGAGATGGAGAAGCAACCACCAGTACAGCGGAAGCCGCCAGCTGCCATGCACATCCACAAGATCGAGATGCGACTGGGAACGGAGACGATCCAGCAGATCGTGGCTGACTATAGGGATGGGTTCACCTCAACCCAGCTGATGGCTGAGTACGGCATCGGCAAGACCAGCATGCTGCGCCTTCTGCACGAGGCAGGTGCGATCACACCCGGTCGGCGAAATCATAGGAAGCAAATCTAGCTTTCTTTGACTCCTTACCTCGACAAGTTAGTGCGCGAACAGCGGGTTATGTACGGCATCACAATCGACGCCGAGCCCCGTAACTGTGGGTGGCTGGTCAAGAACTCATCGACAGCTTTCAGTGTCGCAACCTGTTCGGCTTCGGGGCTGGTGATGAAGTAGCTCCGAGAGGCGACCATGTCAAGGAGAGCGGATCGATCCATCTCCACCTTCCACTCAACGTCAAAACGCTCGATCGGATCGAAAGGGTCCCCGACCCTGGGGTTCTCACTATTCAGGTCCGGTGCTGAGCCCTCGTGCATGATGCGACCGAGCTCCGCAACCCACTCCACCCGTTCATCTCGAATGTTCCACAAGAGCCCTAACCGGCCACCTGGACTTAGGACTCGCGCGATCTCGGGAACGGCCAACGCTGCATCGAACCAATGCCAGGCCTGAGCCACGAGGACAACATCCGCGGAAGTATTCGGCAGCGGAATTGATTCGGCACGGCCAGCGACAATGCGCACGTTGTTCAGATGTCGTTCAGACAAACCCTCACGCATCTCAGGCAAAGGCTCGACGGCCACAACATCTAGGTCGTACGAATTAAGCACCCTTGTCAGCTGCCCAGTGCCGGCACCCAAGTCAACGGCAGTTCGGCCGCCGACTGGCAGTAACCAGTCGACGGCCGAGTTGGGGTACGAGGGTCTACCTCGTTCATAACGGTCCGCAGCGGAGCCGAAGGATTCTGCGTGCAGGCTGCGCTGCTTGTTTTGATCGCTAAGTTCAGCTTCCATCTCAAGATCAATTATTCTCTACCACCCATGATCTTGCAAGCAGGTCCATGGACATTGAATAGGAAGTGGTCAGGATGACGTCTCCCTAACCACCGGACTCCCACTTCGCTGAATAGCCTCATGCAGGATGGGTTCGGCACGCATAAGTCGGCCCAGATAGGCATCGACATCGGCGCCAGCCGCGACAGCCCGTGAGGCGCGAGAAATCGCAATCAAAGCGGCGATCTGAACGGTGGCACTACGGACGGTGGCCTTGTCGAGCGGCTCACCGTTTTCCCTTAGCCCTTCGCAGTACGGGGGGATCAGTTCGCCCAGTTCCATTTCCGCATAAAGACTCAACGTTGCCAAGTCGGCGCCAACGGTGTTGTAGCCAAGCTGGCCCCAGTCGACCGCGATGACATCGTCGCCGTCCTGGCACAGCATGTTCCTTGGCAAGGCGTCCCCATGGGACAGAACCTTTGGGAGCTGGTCGAGCTCGTCAAGGACCGCCACCCGCTGAGACCAAAGCGAACGGCATGTTCGAAGTAGGGAACGGTTCGTCATCCCAGACTCTTGCAGGGGAGAAATCCCTCCGACGTCCTCTGTAGCGGAGATCCGGTCGCGGAGCATGTGCCGGGTAAACCATCCAGGATCTTGTGCTGGCTGACTGCTGAAGCGCCCATAAGCCCGTGCTAGGACATCATCGGCAATCTGCGCCGTGGGAACTTCTAGGCTCCACAGTGTTATGCCGTCATCGTCCTCCTCCACCGAGATGGGCTTGGGCGCTGCGAGACCTATTGACTTGTTGATGATGCCCGAAGTCGCTACTTCCGCCTCGCGCCGCCACCACGAGTGTCGCCTTACATCACCGGTTTCAGGGTCCGCTGGCTCCAACCGTTTGACGATCCAACGTTGTCCAGCCCGTTCAACTCTCCATACACCGCGAGTGGAGGATCCGCCTCCACCCGTAACTACCTGCCAAGTCGGTTCCGGAATCCATCCAGTGACGCCTGGAGTCTGCCTATTAGTTTCCATAAGTACAACAATTATCTCATGTCTTACTAAACACGATAACCATAACCATTTTGGTGGAGGTGGCGGGAATCGAACCTGTCCCAACTGTCGGGAAACTTCGGGAACCGTTGGAATCGAGCACAATCCGTCGGGTGCCGTCGGGTCCGATCGGGTCCCGTTGGGTCCGGCTGTTGACGCCGTCAACACCTCCATGCGTGACAACAAAGGAGCGAACTCATAGGTCTACGAGCTGTTCGTCAGTCGGAGAGGTCTCGGACAAATTTCATGAGGTACGGGTCGTCCGCCTCGTGCGGGTAGGCATTTCGGTACATCTCCACGGCCTGTTCGGCGGACGCGAAGTCGCACGCCTGCCACAGGGCCACGAGGTCGTCGTAGTCACGGGCTCGCGCCGCGTTCAGCTTCATCACGAAGACCTGGCGCAGCGACGCACCCAGCACTGTCAACCGACCGTGAGTCAGCAACACCTCACACTCGGCTTCGTCGAAGGAGGCGGGGCGAAAGGCCGCGGCGGAGTCGTTCAACCACGCCGGCGCCAGGTGGCGCAGCTGAGCCACCTGGACGATCGCCGCCCTCAGCTCAGCGTCGATCCGTCGCACCGAGTCGACATCCACCGTCGTCTGGCGTAGGCCGTGCATCGCCAGCAGCGAGCCGCCGACCACAACGATGGTGTGCCGCGGTCCTTCAGCCGCAAGCGCGTCTGCAACGTCTGTCAAGTGCGCGAGGATCTCATCGCGGCCCAGCGGAGTTTCAGGCACCGACGCTTCCCGGTTCCCGCCACAGGCTGTGCTCGTCGATACTCAAACCTCGCGCAGCCAGCTCACGGGGCGTTGCAGCCTTCACAACCTTCTGCATGGCCGGAGTACCCGGTGTGACCCACTGCTCTTGCAGCGGGGGGACCCGTCGAACCCACGGCGGACCAGGCAGCCCGGCGTCGTTGCAAGTCTTTTCCGCAATCCCCGCTAGCAAGGTGTCCATCACTGCAGACCCAGACGGGGACGGCATACGCAGGGTCGCCGCCGCCTTCTGCTCAGGATGCAGTGCCAGGTGGTCGACGAAGGCGCGCAGCCGCGTCCAGTCCGGGCGGTCGCCGCGCGTGGTTTCTTTCCACGCGTCAGCCAGGTCTGCGATCTCCGGTCCCGGCGAGCGACGGGTAGCAACCTCGAGTTCTTGGCCAGCCGCACCGACAAGTCGAGCCAACATCCCCACAGTCGGGTCGACCTGGCCAGCCTCGATGCGCAGGACAGTCGATGTCGCGACTCCCGCACGCTCGGCAAGGGAGCGCAGCGAAAGGCCAGCGCTCTCACGAGCGTCTCGAACCAGTGTCGCTGCCATTGTCACGGGTGTAAGCATAAATGCAACAGTTGCCGACGTCAACGCCGCCGAACTTCTGGAGGTGGCGGGAGTGGAGTTCGACTCCTATCGCGACGTTTCCGCAGGTCAGAGGCATGATCAAGTGGAGGTGGCGGGAATCGAACCCGCGTCCTTTGTCGTCCATACAGGGCTTCTCCGGGTGCAACCTGCTGTGCTTTTCTCGGCCCCGGCAGTCACACAGGCAAGCTGTCGACGGGCCCAGTCACTGTTTGATGTTCCCTCGGACCCCGTGACCGGGTCCTTGGGTTGAGCTTCCTAGTCGACGCCAGACACCGGATCGGAAGCACTTCCGGGCTGACGGATCTTCAGCTTCGCTTAGGCAGCGAGAGTGAGATCAGTGCGCGATGTATTGGCACTTATTGGTTTCCAAGGAATGGTTAACGAGATCGTCCTTGGCATCCTCGACCCGCTTCCCCTGGACGGTACGTCCAAAGTCGAAACCTTTCACCCCCTGTGCAGTTGTCCCCTTAGTGTACGGGCTTCAACCGCGCCAGGTCACCTTGATTTCCGGCGAGCCAGGAGGTTCACTGCTCCAGCAACTCGGCCAGGCTCCCCAGGTTGGCGCGGACCGTCCGGGCCAGAGCATTCGTCACCAGCGGGTCCGACATCTTTCCGAAGACTCCAGCCAGACCAGACTCGGCCTCGACGCGGTAGGTCAGCCGGGTACCTTCCTCGACTGGCTCGAGTTTGCTGGTGGCCGAGAAACTCAACCTTCCACCCACCGTCGAGTAGGTCGCCATGGCATCGGGCTCGAAGGCAGTCACCTCAGAGGTCCAGTCCAGGCGCTTACCCAGCAACTTGCTCACGCCCCTGGTGCGCGTCCCTAGCCCGGGTTCACCCTTGGTGACCTGCTCGGCCTCAATGGTCATCGAATCCCAGATCGGCAGGTTGTCGGCCTGGACGATGAACGCGAACACCTCATGCGGCGGACGGGCAATGACAACACTCTCTTCGACAACGGGCATGAGACACCTTCCGCAGATGTGGGGCGCGAATCGCCCGCACGTTGCACGATTCCCTAGCCAGCGTCCCGGAACCGTTACGGCCCGTCACGCCCTGGCGAGTACCTGCCCAGCGGCGTGCCAACCACCCATCCCGTGCACTCCCCCGCCCGGAGGCGTGGACGACGAGCACATGTAGAGCCCCGGCACCGGTGTCACCCAAGGCGTTCGGGACAACACCGGGCGAGCAATGAACTGCCGCCAGTCAGAGGCGCCCCCTGCGATATCGCCACCGACCTCGTTGGCGTTGTGCGCCTCGAGCGCAGCGGTGTCCATCGTGTGCCTGGCAAGGATCCGGTCTTTGAATCCCGGCGCAAACCGCTCAATCTGCGCCTCGATCCGGTCGGTCATGTCGACCCGAGAGCCGTTCGGCACATGGCAGTAGGCCCAGCCGGTGTGCTTGCCTTCAGGCGCTCGAGACGAGTCAGCCGTGCTGGCTTGCACGAACAAGACATATGGACGCTGCGCATGCTCACCGGCGGCGGCCAGCTTCTCGCTGAGGTCCACTTCGTCTGCCGTACCGCAGACATGAACCGTTCCAGCCGAGGACAGTCGCTCGTCGCCCCACGGAACGGGACCGTCCAGCGCCCAGTCGACTTTGAACACCCCTGGCCCGTACCGAAAGGCCTCGAGGCGCTTCCGATAGCCGGTGGGCAACACCTCCCGGGCAACGTCGGTGACCTGCCGCGGCGTGAGGTCAAGGACGACATTTGACGCCTTCAGCAAGTCGGTCACCGACGTCACGCGCTGACCGGTGACCACGTCCCCGCCGAGCGAGCGCAAACGCGCCTCCAGCGCGTCCGCGATAGCCTGCGAGCCGCCCACCGCTACCGGCCAGCCAACGCTGTGCGCGAGCCCACCCAGGAGCATCCCGAAGCCAGCGGTGGTTAGTGACGACAGCGACAACATCGAGTGGGCGGCCAGCCCAGCCATCAGCGCGCGTGCGGGTTCCTCCCTGAAGGCTGCTTGTCCTACCCACCGCGCTGGCCAGGCTCCGACACTGCCGTACGCGGCCAGAGTGAGCGGCGCCTTGGGTGGAAAGTCCAGTGGTGACAGCAGGCTGTCGACCAACCGTTCGCCACCGCGCGAGACCCCGCCGACGACCCTTCGCCAAGCTGCGCCGTCGCGGCCGAGTTCGACGGCCGTGCGATCGAGATCCCGATAGACAACTCCGGCGATGCGGTCGTCTATCGGGTGCCCAAAGGCCGCCGCAGGATGCGCGAACTCCAACCCCTCGCGCGATAGGTCAAGGGCGCGAAAGGCTGGCGATGCGAGCGCCAAAGGGTGAACGCTCGAGCAAACATCGTGCCGGAACCCCGGAAGAGTGAGTTCTTCGGTCCGCAACCCACCACCGACCTGATCAGCCGCTTCAAGCACCACCACCCGCTGCCCGGCTTCGGCCAGACGAATAGCTGCGACCAGGCCGTTGGGGCCGGAGCCGACCACAACGGTGTCGACATCCATGCTCAATGCTCATCCTCACGTCGTCGTAGATGCCCACCAGACCTACTCGTCATCACTCACGGACCCACAGTCCCGCACTCGACGGTTGCACAGTCTTGTCCAGAACCTCGAGCAACTCGTCGGTGACAACTCCGGTATCGACCTCGCGAGCGAGGCGTTGGCTAAAACCATGAACGGTGGTTTCTGCGTCATAGCGCGTCCGATCAAAGCGTCGGTCGACCACTCTCTGAGTCCAACGCAGTGCCGGACGAAACACGGCGGCTGCCACCAGGGTCGCCAACGCCACCGGAAGCGTGTCGGAGACAGGCATGACCGCGCTCGCGGCCGCCACGACGCCCAGATAGACGACGACCACGAGCGCCGTCACCAGACCGTAGGAGGTTGAGCGGCTGATGATCCGATCGATGTCGTACAAGTTGTGGCGAAGAATCGCCACCCCCACCGACAGCGGAAGCAACGACAGCACTACCGCCAACAGAACCGTGTCACTCCCCGACCATCTCGTGGCCAGGGCTTGAACCATGAAGACAGCCATGACTAAACCAGCAAGGACCAGCCACTTGATCTGAGACTGCTCACGACGATCCCCGCGCCGGAAGCGCACCACCAGAGACCACACCGACAGCGCCAAGGCGATCAGAAAGCCAAGTGCCACGAACTCGAGGGACTGGATAAAACCCTCGAGACCATCCGGCGTGTAGGGATTCGCTTTCGGCCGACCGGTCGCATCGGAGTAGTCCGCACTTGAGAATGCCACAACCAAGGTCCAGATCACGGTGATAGCCCCCGAGCCCCATGCCACTGGCCGCCATCGGCTGCTCAGCAAGTGGCCGTCGGGGAACAGCAGGAAGGGGAAGGTGAGCATCACGCAAAGGAACGGCGCCCACGTCCAGTTACCGATCCACTCAGCAGCTGTACCACCAACGCCTCCGGGGCTCACTACGGTTGCCCAACCGGTGTATCCATCCAGCGCAACCCCCAAGGAAAGCCAAAGCCCGCACCCGAGGTAGATCCATCCGATGGCGTTGTCCGGGCGCTTGGTTGCGATGAGCAGACCAACGGATCCGATGGCCAATGCGGGCAATCCCAGCGGAAGGGAGCTCAGCGTTTCGCTCCAGCCCATCGTGTGGGAATCGACAATCGTCAAGACGCCACCGATGAGAAGAGCGACGGCCGACAGCAACCAGAGTGCCAGGGCGAGAAGAGTCGCACGCCGCGCCCGATTCATGGCTTCCTGATTGAGAACATCGCGGTTAACAAAAGGACAGAATCGACACCGACACCGACGATGCCACAGAGTCTGCTCGCCCATTTCTTCATCACGCGGAAGGCCGATCCGACAGCCACACACCCGAGACGCGCGGTTGCATCGTTCGGCTGAGCACCTGCAGGAGGTCTTCACGTACCTCATGCGCATCGACTTCATCCCGAAGTCGGAGCGCGAATCGCTCGACCATCAACTCCGCATCGAACTGTTCGCGATTAAACCTTCGCGCCACAACCCGGCGAGCCCAGCCCAGCACTGGGCGAAAGAGCGCCGCAGCAACGAGCGTGGCTAAGGCGACTGCCCACGAGTCGGGGGCTCCCGTCGACCCTGAGTCAGGGACCAACTGTGTCAACGACGCAACTACTAACGCGTATGCACCCAGCAATACCCCTGTGACCATTGCATACGCAGTCGTCCGACCGATGATGCGATCGATGTCGTATAGATGATATCGAAGGATCGCCACCCCACAAGCGGTTGGAATCAAGGCCAGAACCATGGCGAACAGCAAGTCCGAGGCGGCCGTGTCCGCGAATCCCATGAACTCTGACGAAAGGATGTAGGTCGGGATCAAGATGATGGCGAAAGCAAACAGACGCATCTGCTCTCGCTCAACACCGCTCGCACGTACGGTGCGAAGAATCGCAGATGCCACCGCCGCGAGCGCACACGCCGTCACGACCCAGAGTGGGACCGTCCACCACCAGGATTCGTCAATGTTCACCATCGAAGAGGCAATGTCAGGTGAGAACGGGTTATCGACGGTGAAGGAGTTCGGGTCGAAGTCTGCTGCGTTCGGGTCGGTCTCCCCCACTCGCAGTGTCGGCGCCAGCGCGTCCAGCCCGGCTGCCATGGCCGTTGCCACAACGGTCAGCCACAAGACGGGACGCCAGCGGGGTGACGTAAGTCCGGTGGGGTACAACAGGAATGTCACTGCAGTCGCCAAAACGAAGAGCGGACTCCAGAACCAAGACTCGTACCATGCCGCCAGCACGCCCCACCAAGCGATGGGCAGCCCCTCTTTGAGGGCGATCTCGGCACCAGCGCCGGATAGTCCAGCTAGACCCGTGAGCACCCCGATCCATAGAAACACCCAACCCATAGGGTTTTCCGGCCGCCGCCACGAGACCACCGCTCCAACGAGGGCGTAGATCGCAAACGAGATGATGACGAACTCTGGGCTTGAGAAACTTCTCCGCAAGAAGAGCGCACTGCCGAAAGACACTAACGTGGTGATGACAAGGATCCACCAGATCAGTCGCCGAGTCGTTTGCCCGCTCATTGCGCTGGCTCCTTCAGCCACAGGCCGGCCGATGACGGCTGCACAGTGGAGCTCAAGACCGTCAGGAGGTCTGAGCGCACCAGGTCGCCCTCGACCTCGTCGCGCAACCT
>JBBQAL010000126.1:0-7303 GCA_038316135.1 Candidatus Nanopelagicales bacterium
CAACTTCTTGCTCTGGCAGAGCGCCTATGCCGAGCTGATCTTTCTCGATGAGCTCTGGCCCGACATCGACCGGCGGCACCTCTGGAAAGCGATCGAGCAGTACGCCGCCAGGGACCGACGTTACGGGGGAGCAGACCCAACGCCGCTCGGGTAGTAAAAACTACACGTGCGTCGCGGACTCGTGCGCCGCATGGCTGGCCGGTTCGATCTGAAACGTGCAGTGCTCGACGTCGAAATGGTCGGTGAGGCAGCCGCAGAGCGCATCGAGCACCCGAGCGGCCCCGCCGTCGGCCAGGGCATCGTCGCTCACCACCACATGAGCCGACAACACGGGCATGCCTGAGGTGATCGTCCACGCATGAAGGTCGTGGGCTCCGATGACACCGGGCGTCTGAAGGATGTGTGCTCTCACCTGCGAGAGGTCAACGCCTTTGGGGACCGCTTCCAGGAGGACGTCCAGAGCCTCGCGCAGCAGGACCCACGTGCGGGGAAGGATCAACAGAGCGACTGCTGCCGAGGCAACAGCGTCAGCGCGCAGCCAGCCGGTGGCCATGATTGCGAGGGCAGCAACGATGGCGGCCAGTGAACCTAGCGAGTCGCCGAGCACCTCGAGGTAAGCACCCTTGACGTTGAGGCTCACCTGCGCGCCGCCGCGAAGCAGCAAGACGCCGGCGACGTTGGCAGCCAGCCCGAGCGCCGCAAACGCAAGCATGATGGTGCTGTTCACCTCGACCGGATCGTTCCAGCGACGCCAGGCTCCGATGAGCACCGCGACGGCCACGGCGGTGAGGATGACTGCGTTAACGAGGGCCGCGAGGATCTCCAGGCGGTAGTAGCCGAACGTGCGACGAGCGGTGGCCGGTCGCGATGCGAACACGATTGCCAAGAGGGCAAGGGTGATGCCGGCAACGTCGGTGAGCATGTGCCCGGCGTCAGCGAGCAGCGCGAGGCTTCCGCTGAGCGCCGCGCCGATGACCTCCAGTACCAAGACGACGGACGTGAGCCCCAGAACCGCGATCAACCGATGTCGGTGGTCGCGCGCTGCCGTCACCGGGGGGAACCTGCGCAGTCCGGGCAGACGCCGTAGATCTCGAGGGTGTGCAAGATGTCGACGAAGCCGTGACGCTTGGCGACCTCCTCGGCCCAGGACTCGACCGTTGGACTGTCCACCTCGATGGTGCGGCCACAGCGTCGGCAGACCAGGTGGTGATGGTGTTCGGCGGTGCAGCGCCGATACATTGCCTCCCCGTCGTCGGTGCGGATCACGTCGACCTGTGACACGTCGGCCAGCGACTGCAGGGTGCGGTAGACCGTGGTCAGCCCCACCGTTGATCCGTTGTCACGGAGTCTGGCGTGGATGTCTTGGGCGCTCGTGAACTGATTCAAGCTGTCGAGCATGTCGAGAACGGCTGCCCGCTGACGAGTGTTGCGCTGGGGGGTGCCGGCACCGTCACCGGTGCTCATGGTGCTGGCCCTCCTGGGCGTGCCGAACTGCGTCCAGCACGATGTGAGCGACGTGCTCGTCGGTGAGCTGGTAAGCCACTTCGCGCCCCCGCCGGACACCTTCGACGAGGTCGGCGCCGCGCAGCACACGTAGGTGCTGGCTGATGAGCGGTTGGGGCAGATCAAGCTTCTCGACCAGCTCATGAACGCAGCGCTCCCCGTCGGCGAGCTCAGTGACGAGCGCGATGCGCACCGGGGATGCCAGCGCTCGAAAGAGCTCGCCTGCTTCGTCGTAGGCGTCCACCAGGGAGGGTTTGGTCACATGCGAAGATTGCCATACATGCATGCCTCACGGCAACTCAGCGGTGCGTCGACGACGGAACTGGCGTCGAAGACCGGTCACGACTGCGGTCGCCGCGAAGAGTGCGATGGCGGTGAGCACGATCGAACCGCCCGACGGCGTGTTGGTGTAGTACGACGACGTCACGCCGACGACGGCGCAGCCCAGGCCGATGGCCAGGGACAGCGCGAACGCCGACCGGAAGCTGCCGGCAACCAGTTGTGCGGTGGCAACGGGGACGACCATGAGCGCGCTGATCAGGAGTAGGCCGACAACGCGCATCGACACGACGACGGTGGTTGCCGTGAGGACTGCGAGTACGAGGTTGAGCGGCAGCACGGGCATCCCGCTCGCGCGGGCGTACTCTTCGTCGTTGGCGACCGCGAAGAGATGCCGGCCGAGCCCGATCGTGATCAGCAGGATGGACACTGCGAGTACGGCGAAAACGCTGAGGTCTTGCGCCGTCGTGGTGGTGATGGCACCGAAGAGGTACTGGTTGAGGCTGGCCGCGCTGCCGCCGGGGGCCTTGGCGATCAGGACGACCCCACCGGCAATGCCGCCGTAGAACATGATGGCGAGCGCCAGGTCGCTGGTCGTGCGTCCGCGGTCCCGCAGCATCTCGATGGTGATGGCTCCTGCAGTTGCGGTCAGCAGCGCCACCCAGACGGGAGCCCAGCCGGTGAGAAGTCCGAGTGCGACACCGGTCAGGGCCACGTGGCCCATGCCATCACCCATCAGCGCCAGCCGACGTTGCACCAAGAAGATGCCGACGCTTGGAGCTGCCAGCCCGACGAGCACCGCGGCCATCAGGGCTCGCTGCATGAAGTCGTATTGCAAGAACTCCACGGTTCAGCCCCCCGTCCGCAGGTCCGGACCCAGCGGCTCGTGCGGCGGGTCGTCGGGATGGTCGTGGTGAGCAAAGGGTTCGCTAGCGGCCAGCAGGACTGCTTGGGTTGGGTCGCCGTCGTACTCGATCCGACCGTTGCTGACCCAAACGACCCGGGTGAGGTGCGAGCTGAAAGGTTCGAGGTCGTGAGTGACGACGCCGATCGTGACCCCTTGGCGGCTCAGCTCACCGAGCACATGCACCAGTGCGGCCTGCGAGTCGACGTCGACGCCGGCCGTTGGCTCGTCGAGCAAGAGCAGCTCGGTCTCTGCTGCTAGCGCCCGGGCGATCAGCACCCGGCGTTGCTGCCCGCCGGACAGTTGGTGGACGGGTTGGGAGGCGAGATCGCTAATGCCGACCCGCTCCATGGCTCGGCCGACTGCTGACTTGTCTGCAGCGCTCGGCAACCTCCACAGCCCTGAGCGCGGGAGGCGTCCGCTCGAGACCACCTCGCGGACAGTGGCTGGAATCGGTCCGCCGACGGTTTGCCGCTGTGGGACGTAGCCGATCCGCCAACGCTCGCGGTACTGGTCGGCGGGGACACCGAAAAGGTCGAGCTCACCGCCGGAGCGCGACACCAGCCCGAGGAGCGACTTCAGGAGCGTCGACTTGCCTGAGCCGTTGGGTCCGACGATCGCGGTGAACTCGCCGGCGCAGATGGCGAAGTCGATGTCACGCAGAACGGTGGCAGATTCGTATCCGAGCGTGGCTGCGCGCAGCTCGACGAGCGCTGGGGTTAGCGGCAGGGCAACCCCGCCTTGATGTTGGCCAGGTTCGACTCCATGACCTGTAGATAGTCGTCGCCTTGCGACGATTCGGTCAGACCCTCCAGAGGGTCGAGGACGTCGGTGCCGGCTCCGGTGGCGTTCGCGACCGTCTCAGCCACATCTGGACTGACCAAAGTTTCGTAGAAGATTGTCTGAACGTCATTGTCGGTAACGAACTCGGTGACGGTGGCGAGCTCTTGCGGGTTGGGCTCGGTGTCGGGGGACAGACCGGTGAGCCCGACCTGCTCGAGACCGTAGGCGTCGGCCAGGTAGCCGAACGCGCTGTGGCTGGTGACCAGCTGACGCCGCTCACAGTCAGCCAGTCCTTTGCGGAAGTCGGCGTCGAGGGTCTCGAGCTCGCTGCGTAGCTGGGCGGCGTTGGCCACGAAGGTGGCCTGCGCGGGCGGGTCGAGCTGGCTCAACGATGTGGCGACGTCGTCAGCGACGTCAGCCATGCGCATCGGGTCGAGCCAGAAGTGCGGGTCGGTGAGCGCGTCGCCGCCGGTCTCGGTGGACTGGTAGGTCAACGAGAGGTTGGCTGCGTTGCCGACGTCGAGTACCTGACCCTCTGATTTCTGCACGATCGCGTCGTCCACGGCTGGCTGAAAGCCTGCGAGGTAGATCGCGAGGTCAGCATCAGTGAGTGCGCCGAGGTCCTGGGGGGCGAGCTCGAGGTCGTGCGGCTCGACGCCAGGTTGGGTGAGGTTGGTGACGGTGACGAGGTCACCGCCGACCCGGTCGGCAACGAACTGGAGCGGGTAGAAGGAGGCCACCACGGCCCAGCCCTTCGCGGAGCCGGAGTCGGCGTTCTCGCCCGAGCTGCACCCAGACAGCGTGAGCAGTCCGACAAGCGCGACCGCGACCGAACCTGTTGCACGGCGTGCGACCCGGCGTGCGACAGAGCAACGGCGGTGCGGCATGGCACCACTCTGGTCTAAGTGAAAACGGTTGTCAAAACCGTTAACCGCCGGTGAACCTGCTGACCGCGAGGTAGACCATCACGCCAACGACGCACAGCCGAAGAATGCGCCCTGGCGGCGAGGCGTGCGACCAGCCGAGGCTGGCCAACCAGGCAAGGAAGAGAGCCAGGATCAGCAGCAGGATCCCGCCGATCGCGTTCTCGAGGTAGAGGCCGGCGAAGAGCAGCCCGCCGAGCACGATCAGGAAGAGCCAGCGTGGGATGAGGCTGAGGCGCACCAGCCAGGGAGCGCTGATCCGCTCGAGTGCGGACGGCGTGCGGTCGTCGGCCATGGTTCCCCTCGAGTGGTGCGTCGGCTGGGTGGGCATCTCCATCGTCGCCCACGCCCTCGCTCGGCGTCCGACCGGGGCGATGAGTCAGGATGGGCGCGTGGCCGACTGGGTGGTGGTGATGCGCTTTGCAGTGGGCGCCGACGGCGCTGAACGCTTTTGTGATGGGGCCAGTCAGGTCGCGCGACTGTTGGCCGGTTTCGGCGGTTGTCGCGGTGTCGAGGTTGCACGGGCGTCCGACGACCCGGCGCTTTGGGTAATGGTTGCGCGGTGGGACTCAGTGGGCAGCTATCGCAAGGCGCTGTCGTCGTACGAGGTGAAGCTGAACGCCGTGCCCTTCTTGTCGCAGGCGATCGACGAGCCAACGGCCTTCGAGGTGCTGTTCGGGATAGACGCACGGGGCGAGCGCGCGACGTCCAGCGACCTCGCGGGTGATGCAGGAACGATCGAGCGCTCCCGATAGCCTGAATGCTCACCGCCGACATCCAGTTGGATGGACAGTGTGATGGCTGGCGTGCCAGTCGCGCAGAAAGCAGGGAGCCTCGTGGCCGCCGACCTGATCGACAACATCGTCTCGCTGTGCAAGCGCCGAGGCTTTGTCTACCCGAGCTCTGAGATCTACGGCGGACAGCGTGCGGCCTGGGACTACGGCCCCCTTGGCGTCGAGATGAAAGAGAACGTCAAGCGCCAGTGGTGGCAGTCGGTCGTGCGCGAGCGCGACGACGTCGTCGGCGTCGACACGTCAGTCATTCTCGCTCCAGAGGTGTGGGAGACCTCGGGACATGTCTCGGCCTTCGCTGATCCGCTGACCGAATGCACCTCGTGCCACAAGCGGTTCCGCGCTGACCACCTGGAGGAGGCGTTCGAGGCCAAGCACAAGCGGGCGCCGGAATCGCTCGCGGACGTTAACTGCCCGAACTGCGGGAACAAGGGACAGTTCACTGAGCCGAAGCAGTTCAACGGGATGCTGAAGACACACCTCGGCCCTGTCGAGGACGGCACGGGGGCGGCCTATCTACGGCCCGAGACTGCCCAAGGAGTCTTTGTCTCGTTCGCCCAGGTGTTGCAGACCTCGCGACGCAAGCCACCCTTCGGGATTGCCAACATCGGCAAGGCGTTCCGCAACGAGATCACGCCGGGCAACTTCATCTTCCGCACTCGCGAGTTCGAACTCATGGAGGTGGAGTTCTTCGTCAAGCCGGGAACCGACGAAGAGTGGCACCAACGGTGGATCGATGATCGGATGGCGTGGTACACCGACCTCGGTATCTCGCCCGACAACCTTCGGCTCTATGAGCACCCCGCTGAGAAGCTGTCGCACTACTCCAAACGCACGGTCGACCTCGAGTACCGGTTCAAGTTCGGCGGCCAAGAGTTCAGCGAGCTCGAAGGCGTTGCCAACCGCACTGACTTCGACCTCAAGGCACATGCGGAGGCCTCGGGTCAGGACCTGTCGTTCTTCGACCAAGAGGCGGGGGAGCGCTGGTTCCCGTATGTGGTCGAGCCGGCGGTCGGCGTCAACCGGGCCATGCTGGCCTTCCTGCTGGACGCCTACGCCGAGGATGAGGCGCCGAACGCAAAGGGCGGCGTTGACAAGCGCACGTTGCTGCGGCTCGACCCGCGCCTGGCTCCGGTGAAGGTGGCTGTTCTGCCACTGTCGCGGAACGCTGATCTGTCGCCGAAGGCGCGCGATGTGGCGTCAGCTTTGCGCAAGCGGTGGAACGTGGACTTCGACGATGCCGGCGCGATCGGGCGCCGCTACCGGCGTCAGGACGAGATCGGGACGCCGTATTGCGTCACGGTCGACTTCGACTCGATCGATGACCACGCGGTTACCGTCCGCGAGCGCGACACCATGAAGCAGGAACGCATCGGGATCGACGGCCTCGTCGAGTTCCTCGCCCCCCATCTCCCCACCCTCTGACCCACGACCCGCTAACCCAAGAACGACGCATTCACCCGCACTCGCGCAACAAACTCCGCTGTCATCCCGGGGGTGGGGGAAGATTCCGCGGCCGGACGCCCCGGGTGTCCTTGAGGATGAAGTTCGGCCGAGGGCGCGTCAGCGCGAGTCGATGAGCCTCGATGATGGTGTTCAGTGCTGCCTGTGGATTGCGCCGCATGACGCCCGGAACGATCTGGACCAGGGTGAACCCGTGATCCTCATACCAGGACGCCCGCTGAAGGGTCGCCGCGAACTGTTCGTCACTGCCGTCGTGATACTGGCGAGACTGCACCTCAAGTGCAGTCATCGATTCGACGATCACCGCGTCGGGCATGGCCGCGAAGTCGTCGGCCGCCGTCCACAGCGTTGGGTTCCACCAGATCAGCGGCAGCCCTGATACGAGTGCATGCTGCCGAAGCTCTGCCTCTGGGGCAGATCGGACGCCGGCGCGGGCCTCCTTGAGGGTGTCGCGGAGAAGCGCGGTGCCCCGGCGTTGCGCGTGTCTCAGTTCACTTTCCACTTGGTCGATCGTGGCCAGCTCGCGCTGGATCACTTCGAGAACCATTGCTCGTGTGCTGCGGCGATCGGTGATGCGTCGGGCGGCGTCCGTGAGAGAGCGGGCAATGGGCGCCACCGGGGCACGGTCGAGGATGACCGGGGTTGGAGGGCGCTGC
>JBBQAL010000015.1:0-37965 GCA_038316135.1 Candidatus Nanopelagicales bacterium
TGCTGCTCAAGCGTTTGGCTCTTCCTGTGGCTGGCGCGACAACCGACCGCTGAGCAACGACTCCGCCTACGATGCGTAGTGACCGCCAACGCGACCGTTTCGATCAGCGAGTAGGCCGGCGATCGTCGCGATCGCAATCTCTGCCGGTGAATGCGAGCCGATGTCGAGCCCGATAGGACGATGCACGCGAGCGATCTGGGCGTCGTCGAATCCTCGATCCTGCAGAGCCTTGATGTGTGGAGCGGTGTGTCTGAGGCTGCCCATGACGCCAATCCATCGGGCTGGCGCGCGAAGCGCATCGGAAAGCAAGTCGCCCAATTCGGGCCGGTCGTGGTCGGTGACGACTACATCGGTGTGCTCGTCGGGTTTTGCCGTAGCCATGTCCATGACGCAGTCGATCGTGTCTGATGCGTTCTGCGGTTCGGGATCGACAGTCAAGACCTCAAACCCGACATGGGCGGCGAAATGCGTGAGTTCACGCGACACCGGTGACGCAAACACAGCGATGAGTCTGCGTCCTTCCGTTGGAGCAGGGACAAGACCGTGAGCCATATCGCAGGCGAGGTCGTGTTGATGTGTCATCTCCGCAGTGTGGCACTCAGGTTGCGCCGCGGCATCCCCGCAATGGCTGGTGGCGGACAAGTGTTGGTCTGGGCGCCGAACCGACGCTTGACCTGACACTTGTCCGCCACTCAGGACGCCTACATGTCGGTCGGAGAGAGCACCCCGTCGATGATGTAGACGGTCGCATTGGCGGTCTGAACATCTCCACAGACCACCTGCGCCGAGCCGTTGACGGTGAAGTCCTCGCCACTACCCTCGACCTTCAGAGAGCCTCCCTCAAGGGTCTTATGGGTGCCGGCCAACTCGTCAGGAGACAACTCGCCAGCGACAACGTGATAGGTGAGGACCTTGGTGAGTCCATCCTTATCGGCCAACAACGCGTTGAGGTCCTTCTTCGGGATCGCGTCGAAGGCGGCGTTTGCCGGAGCGAACACCGTGATGCCGTCAGCACTGTTCAACGTGTCACCAAGCCCGGCAGCTCCAACTGCTGCGACCAGTGTCGAAAGCGCCGGGTTGTTTGACGCGGCTGTGGCCACAGGATCGCTTGCCATGCCATCAAAGCTTCCCGCGCCATCTGTGGGAACAGCTGCGCATCCGCTTCCAAAAGCGCCTCCGGCTGAAGTGGTCGATTGCACTGACGGCGTTGCAGCGGTGGGATCGTCAGATGAGCTGCAACCCGCAGTAAGGCCAAGTACTGCAACTGCTCCCAGCATGACTGTGTAGCTGGTCTTCATGGTGCGCATGAGTAACTCCTTGAATAGTCTCTTGAGCATTATCGAGTGGTAGATCTGTCAGTTCAGTTCACGGGCGACGAAACTCGTGTGCGTGCAGTTAGGCCACTGACACCACCACCGAGTGCCAGCCGGTTGATCCCGACGGGAACGGTTCGGCTCGCTCTTCGACCTGGACGACACCTTCGCCGTCGGTCGCGCGTACTTCGAGGGTGTGATTGCCGCGATCTGTCGCGTCCCACTCCCACGTCCATTGTCGCCACGCGTCGATTCCCGCGCTGGCTGCGAGCTTTGCCGGTATCCAATCGCCACCGTCGACTCGAACTTCGACTGCTTCGATACCGCGTTGTTGTGCCCATGCAACGCCAGCAACAATGGCGCCACCCGGCGAAAGCGACGCAAGTGGCTTGGGGGTGTCGATGCGCGAGGACACCTTGATGGGCGCTTGCTCCGCCCATCCGCGTTGAACCCAGTACGGGTCGTACGCAGCGAAGGTGGTGGCTTCCATTTCGACGATCCACTTGCACGCAGAGACGTATCCGTAAAGTCCGGGCACCAGCATGCGGACGGGGAATCCATGTTCCAGTGGAAGGGGTTCGCCGTTCATGCCAATCGCAAGCAGGGCGTCACGTCCATCGAGAAGTGCCGCTGTGGGCGTACCGATGGTCATGCCGTCAAACGAACGACTCACCACCTGATCGGCATCTTTGGAGATTCCTGCCTCTTCGAGCAGGTCCTGAACGCGGACTCCCAGCCAGCGTGCGTTTCCGAGTAAGCGTCCTCCGACCTCGTTGGACACGCATGTCAAAGTGATGTCCCGTTCCACCATGGGACGGGCCAGAAGTTCCGCAAACGACATTGAGATCTCGCGATCGACCATGCCGTGAATGCGAAGAGTCCAGTCGTCACTGTTGACGGCAGGCACGCTCAGTGCGGTGTCAACGCGGTAGAAGGCTTCGTTCGGGGTGTAGAAGGGTGTCAGTCCCGGAGTTTTGACGTCCAAACCATTTGGAAGAATGCGCGCGGGTTCGGCGGGTGATGGCAGACGCAAGGCCGACCTCAGCGCTTCGACGTCCATCCGCTGGTTCAGCACCGCGCGGCCAAGTACGCCAGCGACGGCGGCCAGAGTAGCGACGGCGAGGGATGCCCGGAGAAAGGATCTGCGTCCGACGTTGGTCTGGTCGGGTACGGCGGCCTCGGATTGGGTGCGCCCTTCGGTCTCAGGTACGCGCTTGATCAGCTGCGCCAGGCACACGGCACCCACTGCGGCGCCGATGAGCGCGGGGATGGCGTCGAGGAGTGTGCCGGTTGGCCGGGTCGCAGCGGTAACAGCTGGGACCGACCCGAGCAGCAGTACTGCCGTAATGCCGGCCCATACGTGTCTGAGAGCTAGAAGTCCAATCAGGGCGGCCAGGGCGGCGATCGTTGTGGCGATTCCGGTCAGCAGAATGGTTTTGTCGTTCTCACCAAACGTACGAATCGCAAACTCCTTCAACCACCGCGGTGTGGCATCGATGAAGGTGCCGCCAACCGAGACCAAAGGCGAACTCGTGGTCCCGACAAATGAGGCGAAAATCTCCGCAACCCCTAGCGCCGCAGCCGCTGACAGCAACCCGGCCAGCGCGCCGCGAAGTGGACGCCCCAACGAGCGTGAAGCGCTCGCAGAGGCGTCAGACGGCGGACGGCTCGAGGCCGCTTTGAAGAAGTGCACGGGTGTTATTCGGAGGCAGGGTGCCCTCGGATTGGACGCTTGTGTGTGGAAAGAAGCCTCTGAGCCGGCATTGTGACTGTGAGCATGTTGCCACGCACAGTCACCGGCACTCCCGGCTTGGTTTCAGGTCGCCGTTGGGGGGTAGGTCTGTGACTATCCGCAAGCACCTAGCGGGCTTGGACCCGCCCGGACCCTGCACCCTCGACGCCCGCAACTCCTTCGTGAACACCAGGGAGCGTGATGCAACAAAGCCAATCCATGCCGGCTGCGCCAGCCGCTTTGCCGACCAATTGTGCTGTGCGGGCGATCGCGGTCCATCACGTGTCCGCTGAGCAAAATCCCGCGGTTCAAGAGCACGAGCCCGGGCTCCTGTCGACCAACGAGCTCTTGATTCGAGTGGGCAAAGGCGAACCGTCTGCCTTCGAAGCCTTCGAAGCCTTCTATGACCGAACCGCCAGGCAGGTGTTCAGCGCGGTGCGCGCGGTCGTCTACGACCGCGCACAGTCTGAGGAAGTAACTCAGGAGGTGTTCGTCGAACTGTGGCGGACCGCCGCACGCTTCGACCCCCAGATTGCCGGGGCACAAACTTGGGCGCTGATGCTCGCACACCGCCGCGCCGTGGATCGAGTCCGATCGGCACAGGCATCAGTGAACCGTGAGAGTCGTTGGGGACAATTGCAGAGCCGTGCCGTATTCGACGACGATCTAGCCGACGCAGCCAAGACAGCCAGCGACGGTGCACGAGTACGCAAGGCGCTTTCAACCCTGAGCAACCTGCAGCGTGAGGCGATCTGCCTTGCCTATTTTGAAGGCCGCACCTACGCCGAGGTAGCGACCCTTCTCGGTCTTCCGCTCGGCACGGTCAAGACCCGCATGCGTGATGGACTCATCAAGCTGCGGTCGGAGCTGGTCAAGAAGCCGGAGGGGTGTCGCGTTGGCGAGGACCGTCGTTGACGACTAGTACTACGCAACGCTCACCCGATTGATGTTTGAGAACGAGACTGCAGGGTATGAAGGAAATTCCGACGAATAGGGGAGTTTCCGTGGCCAACCATGCCAGTACGACTGATCTCGCATCGCGCTCAGCTACCCTGCGTGCTTTGCATCAGTCGCCCGAGATTCTGGTGCTGGCAAATGTGTGGGACGTGGTGTCAGCGCGAACAGTTGCTGCAACCCACGGCGCCAGGGCGCTGGCCACGGCCAGCCACTCCATTGCGGCAACTTTCGGGTATGAAGACGGCGAAAACATTCCCTTCGAGCTGCATTTAGACATGGTTAGGCGCATCATCGGCGCCGTTGAACTGCCGGTCAGCATGGATTTGGAGGCCGGCTACGGGAACCCGGGACTGACCGCGCGAAGGGTGATTGAGGCGGGCGTCGTCGGTGGCAACCTCGAGGACCAGATGAAGCCTCTCGACGAGGCCGTCGCAGCTGTCTCTGCCGTGTTGGCTGCTGGCCACGACGCCGGGATCGACTTCGTGCTCAATGCTCGCACCGATGCGTTCGCGCTCGCTGAGCCAGACGCTCACCGCGACAAGACACTCAAAGAGGCACTACGCCGCGGGTTGGCATACCTCGAAGCCGGAGCACCGGTCGTCTTTGTGCCCGGAGTCGTCGCTCGCGACGAGATAGAAGCGCTCGTCGAGGGGTTCGGGCCATTGCGGCTATCGGTGATCAGCGTGCCGGGCAAGTCATTGTCGACCAAAGAGTTGCAAGAGCTAGGCGTGGCGCGGGTCTCCACCGGGCCTTTCACGCAGCGAGTTGCGCTCACCGCTCTACAGGACGCCGCAAAAGCACTGCTCGGTGGAGGAACCATGCCAGACGAGACTCGCGCCCTGAACTGATCACCTCGCGTACTCCCGCACGCCGCACGCACATCAGTTATCTCGGAGGATCCATGAGCAGAGTTTCCGTTGGCAAGGAGAATGGCACGCCGATCGAGCTTCACTACACCGATCAGGGGACTGGTTCCGCTGTTGTCCTGATCCATGGCTGGCCTTTGTCGGGGCGCTCCTGGGAGAACCAGGTGCCTGCGCTCGTGGCGGCCGGCCATCGCGTCATCACCTATGACCGGCGGGGCTTCGGTGAATCCTCCCAGCCGTGGACCGGCTACGAGTACGACACGTTCGCCGCAGACCTCGATACGCTTCTGAGTGCTCTCGACCTCAATGACGTCACTCTCGTCGGCTTCTCGATGGGCGGCGGCGAGGTAGCTCGCTACATCAGCAAGTACGGCAGCAACCGCATCGCCCGTGCGGTCTTTGCTTCGGCGGTCCCGCCATACCTGCTCAAGACCGACGACAACCCTGAAGGCGCACTCGACGATGCGACTGTCGAACAGTTCCTGGACGGCGTTACCGATGATCGGCTCGCATTTCTCGACGGCTTTGCGACCAACTTCTTCTCCGCCGGAGCAGAGCTAAAGGTCAGCGAGCAGCAGCGCGGTTACGCGCTCGCGATGGCCGCCTTTGCGTCACCCAAAGGAACGGCCGAGTGCATCAAAGCCTTTGCTGGCACGGACTTTCGCGATGACCTTGCCAAGATCGATGTCCCAACACTGGTGATTCACGGTGACAGCGACGCAATCGTGCCCTTCGAAGCCAGTGGTAGGCGTACCGCCGAACTGGTAAAGAATGCGCAACTTCGCGTCATCAAGGGCGGGCCACACGGCATAAATGCTTCGCACTCCAGCGAGTTCAACGAGGCGCTGATCGGCTTCCTCGCCAAGTAGGAATCGCCCGTTGTAGTCACGTGTCCAACCATGGCCATGACCGCGGACAGGCTTTCGGCGCGGACCAGGGATCCGGCATCGTTGCCAAGCGAGTTGGCTAAACGCCCGCTGAACGCCGTGCGGCGTCGAACCGGCTCACGACCGCCATGTGCGGGACCGTCAGCCCCCAAACCAGGGCCAGTGTCGCCCACAGCCAAGGGCCAGGCCCGCTGATGCCACCGACCACAAGCAGCGCCACTGCGACGATGATGACGGTGAGCACGAGTGCCGGGAGACCGGCGGCGACGATGCGCAAGAGCGATTGCGAGTTGAGCGCACCGGTGTCGTCCTGAGCAAGTCGTGCGGTGTGGCGTAGTGCGTGCCAAAACGCGAAGTACACGCCGAACGCGAGCAGGGGCGTCACGAGCAGCCCGAGCACGACGAGTACCAAGAGTTCCGCCGCCGGGCGTAGCCGACGCAGAGTGAGCAGGCGTGCGATCACGACTAGCGCGAGCAACACCGTGGCGATTCGCAGGCTGTCGCTCGGCAGGCCGTCGAGATGGGGGAGCCGGGGCTGGACCAGCGAGAGCGTGGTGGTGGCAGCGTGACTGGTGAGGGGCAGGACGAGCGGAACGGCTCCGACGGCGACTACATGGAGGGCTGACCACGTCCGAGTATCGCGCTGGTCACCGCCGAGGTCCACCAGGCACTCCACGTCGCCGGTGCCGAAGTGCCAAGCTGACATCACGACCACGGCTACGAACGCTGGGCCAGGGAAGAGCAAGATCACAGCGGCGGCCGCGGCTGCGCAGGCGATATAGAGAGCGGCAGCGAGCCCGCGGCGCCTGATCGGACGCAAGAGGGCGAGGTGGTCAACGGCGCCGTGCGGAAGGCCGACTGCCAAACACGCCAGCGCGACCCAGGGGACCCATGCCGGCACATCTGCGGATTGCGCTGTCGCTCCGGTGAGTACGGCGAGGCCGATAGTCGCGATGGCGGCGACCGGACCGATAGCGAGCACCCTGGCTGACATCACGTCCCGCGCGGACGTGCGTGACCTCCGTAACCGTGTGGACGGGGTCGAAACAGTCATCAGGGATGCTCCCCGAGGTGCAGGTAAGGCCCGCGTGCCCGGCCGCCAGGTCACAGGTGCGGATGCATTGATCAAACGGTGCTCCCAGTGTGGAGCGACGTTATGGGGGTGGCAAGTTGAACGGATGGTCAAGGCACCGGGAAATCGCGTAACACCGCGAACGTAGCGTCGTTAGAGTCGCCCCATGGCTGACTTCCACCAACAGGACCTCGCTGGCTCCCGCTTCGAGCAGGTCCACCTCCAGAGGGCGACGTTTCGCCAGGTCCACCTCAACGACGCCGACTTCAACGACGTCGACCTGACTGGGGCGCACTTCCGGGAGGTCTTCTTCAAGGACGTCGTGATGCGCAGCACGGGCTTGGTCAACGTGCGGATCGACGGCGAGATCGAAGGCCTCACCGTTAATGGTGTGGACGTCGCACCGCTGATCCAGGCCGAGCTGGAGCGTCGCGAACCCGACCTGGCGAAGATGAGACCCACTGACCCGGACGGGTTCCGCGAGGCGTGGGACACACTCGAGCGGCTGTGGGCCGAGACCGTCGAGCGCGCTGGGCAGCTGTCAGAGAGCGCGCTTCACGAGTCGATCGACGGCGAGTGGTCGTTCATCGAAACGCTGAGGCACCTAGCGTTCGCGACCGAGTGCTGGCTGCACCGCGCCATCCTCGGCGATCCGAGCCCGTGGGCGCCTCTATCGCTGCCCTGGGACCAGATGCCCGAGACCGAGGATGTGCCGCGCGACCGAGCGGCGCGACCGTCGCTGGACGTAGCTCTCGCGCTGCGGCTCGACCGGCAGGCGGCGGTTCGCCGGTACCTCGCCACGCTTGACGATGCGACGCTTGCCTCCGACACCGTCGCCGTGAAGGCGCCGGGCTGGCCTGAGCAGCGCAGCTACCCGGTCCGCGAGTGCCTGCTCACGTTGCTCAACGAGGAGTGGTGGCACCGCCAGTTCGCGCTGCGCGACCTTGCGTCTGTTGAGACTGCGCCGCGGGGCTGACCGCCGACGGCGGCAGTGTTCGTCGGCTGCGCAGCCCTTCGGCTCGGACCTGGTCGCGAGGGATGTGCAAGCATGCGTTCATGAAGACTCGATACCTGGGCACGCTCGCTGTCTCCGAACTTGGCCTCGGCTGCATGGGGATGAGCGAGTTCTACGGTGCCCACGATGATGTTGAGAGCAGTGCGGTGATCAACCGCGCGATCGACGCCGGCGTTACGTTCTTCGACACCGCCGACATGTACGGCGTTGGCCGCAACGAGGAACTGCTCGGTCGGGCCCTGGGAGACCGTCGCGACGAGGTGGTCGTGGCCACGAAATTCGGCAGCGTGCGCAGCGCCGACGGCGCTTTCCTCGGGATCAACGGCCGACCGGAGTACGTACGATCTGCGTGTGATGCGTCGCTGCATCGCCTCGGTGTCGACCACATCGACCTCTATTACCAACACCGCGTCGACCCCGATACCCCGATCGAGGAGACCGTTGGCGCCATGGCCGAGCTGGTGGGTGCAGGGAAGGTGCAACACCTGGGCCTGTCGGAGGCGTCACCTGCAGTCATCCGCCGTGCACACGCAGTGCACCCGATCACGGCGTTGCAGACGGAGTACAGCCTCTGGTCTCGGGACCCCGAGGGTGAACTGCTGGGCACCGTGCGTGAACTCGGTATGGGTTTCGTGCCCTACAGCCCGCTGGGTCGAGGGTTTCTCGCGGGCAGATTCTCGGATCCCAATGCTCTGGCCGACGACGACTTCCGCCGCACCAACCCGCGCTTTCAGGGCGACAATCTGTCCGACAACGTGCGCATCGCCGACACGGTCCGCCAGATTGCCACCGAGGTGGGGTGCACTCCGGCTCAGCTCGCGCTCGCCTGGGTGCTGGCGCAAGGCGACGATATGGTCCCGATTCCCGGCACCAAGCGCGCCCAGTACCTTGACGAGAACCTGGCCGCAGCCGACCTTGAGCTTAGCGACGATGTCCTCAAGCAGGTCTCCGATGCGGTTCCACCGGGAGTGACGGCTGGCGACCGTTACTAGCCGGACGTAGTCGCCGCTTCGGTTGACATCTCTTGTAGGCGTGAGCAATTCCTCTTCTCGGTGGCCGTGTCTACCGTTGAAGAGACGACTCAGCGCTTCACCGTGTCTTTGCCCGGTCCGCCGACAAGGGTGTCCTTGCCATGCCCCCCGACGAGAAGGTCACTGCCTCCCTGACCGTAGAGCGCATCTGGGCCGGTGCCACCGAGCAACTTGTCACTCCCTGCAGAACCACAGATCAGGTCCTTGCCCCCCGAACCCCTGACAACGTCGTTGCCACCGAGTCCAACGAGCACGTCGGTTCGAGAGGTTCCTTCGATCGTGTCGGATTTGCTGGAGCCGAACTGGGTGGCGAGCTTTCCGTGGCAAAGCGGGGTCTTGGTGCCACGCAGCGCACGCACCTCGGTGTCATACGGACTGTTGTTGACGGTGCGACCGACCAGTACGCGCCCATCCGGACTGATGCCGACGCGGATCAGGTCGCTTTGACCGGAAAGCCGCAAGATTCCGTCACCGGACCAGGTGCGGTCGAACTTGCCGGAGCTTGTGAAGCGGACGACCGCGTTGTGGGTG
Source organism: Candidatus Nanopelagicales bacterium (assembly GCA_038316135.1). Taxonomy (GTDB): domain Bacteria; phylum Actinomycetota; class Actinomycetes; order JAHEKZ01; family JAHEKZ01; genus JAHEKZ01. The sequence goes on from JBBQAL010000015.1 coordinate 9,405, forward strand.
CTCGGGGAGGGTGGGATCGAACCGGCAACCAAAACCTTGCCGTCTCTCTCAAGCGCGGCTCCGCCCCAGGTTTCTGCGACACCGGTATACACATGCTTTCCGAACCTCGGGTCTGGCCGGCCTGTCGCGGTAAGCCCAGCCACTAACAAGGCGTTGCGGAAGACCCCATCGTTCTGGTTGAGCCCTGCGACGAACACCGTTCGACCATCGGGTCTAAGCAGCACGTCCGGCGACCACACAGTCGATGTGGTGACCCCGGGTGAGCTTGGGTCGATGGTTGCTTTGCCGTCACCGCTGAAGGTGACGTCTCTGTCTCCGCCCCTCGTTAGCCGGTAGGCGCGGAGGGTGGAAGCGGTCGGGCTGTAGTGGTCCGTCGCGACGACTACCTTGCCGTCGGGCTGGATCGCGACCCCGGACCCCGTATCGTTTGCTTCATTGGTCAGAACGGCCGATCCCGCCGTGCCGAAATTCGGATCAAGTGCTCCGTCGTTGGTGAGCCGCCAAACGTTTGCGGTGTTGCCAGCAAAATCGTTGCCGACCATGAGCAGCCGTCCGCCAGACCCCGGTGCGAGACCCTGCACGACTTGCTGGTTGAAGATGACGTGTCCCGTCCCGCTCCCTCCGTAGGCAGAGTCGAGTGTGCCGTCAGCTTTGAACCGCCACACGGTCGTCGGGAAGACGCCACCGTCAAGAAACGTCGTGACGTAGCTCTTGCCCGTGATCGGGTCGACGGCCAGCGTGACATTCTCGTATCCCGCCGCCAGACCGAACGGGACGACGCCGTCACCGCCGCCGAAAGTCGGGTCGGGGCTGCCGTCCTTGCGTAGCCGGTAGAGTTCGATCGCCGGCTCGTCTTGCGTCAGCACCAGCAACATCGTCTTACCCGTGCCCAGCGCCGTCATGTCAGCAAGAAACTCGTCATGTACATCGGAGTGAATGACCAGGATTCCGTCGCCGTCGAAGCCGGGGTCCGGGCTCGTCGGAGCGGCAATCGCCAATGGTGTCATGGACATCGTTGTCACCAGTGCGGCCGTCAATACGGCACAGAGGGTTCGGAACATACAACGAGCCTAGGGCAGGAAACGTCCCTTCTCGCGGACGTTGGCTGCGACGGACGGGCCAAGACGCCTGGTGAACGGCGTTGAAGAGCGAGTGACTGGGATGAACCGTCATGATCAACTGAGCCTGGCCACACCGACCCGCGTCAACCTGATCGCGGACGATGCCAATGTTTCAGCAGCGCCCGTTGCTTGACCCGACCAACTCAGGTTTCCGGTAGGTCGGCGAAGGACCGCTTGGCGTCGTTGTACCAGTCCATCGACTTCTTCGGATGCCGCCAGCGCCCCTTCATCGCGTTGCGCGCCTCCTGGTGGGTGTCATCCCCGGCCTTCTCGGCCTCCTTGAGGTGACGGTCCTGGGCGTTGATGACGTCGTCGGCGGTCTCGCCTCGGTGCTCGAGGTCACAGGGTCCCCCCAGTTGGCGGCATGTCATGGTCTTCATCATCGGCATCCTTCCTGTTGGTTGGCCGGTCTTCGGCGTCATCTGTTTGACGATCGGCGTGCGGCGGGTGTGACCACCAGCCGGATCAGCTGCGTCGTACCCTTCCGTCTCGTCGGACCACCTGCGCCAGCACGTCCGCGTCGGCGCGGAATGTGATGCGGTGTACAAGTCCATCGACGATCGTGAAATCGAAGAGGACCATCGCCCTCCCACGGTTGAACCACGCGACGGCGGGGCGGTCACCGACGAACACCGAAATCGCGCCGCGGGCGGCACCGTCGAAGAAGGTCGCCACTTCGCGGCGGCCGTCGACCAATTCCGGGGTGCCGGCCAGGACCGCGTCGGCGTCGGCCCTCAGACCAGCTTCCGGCGCGAGCAACTGCATCAGACGGCCGAAGTCGCCCTCCCTGGCGGCCGCCATGAACGCGTCAACGACCTCCCAGTCGGCCAACTGGTCCTCGGGAGCCGGTTGGCCGACTTTGGCGCGAGCGCGGGAGGCGAGCTTTCGCGCGGCTGCCGGCGTGGTGCCGAGCACGGACGCAATCGTGGAAAACTCAAAACCGAAACTGTCGTGCAGTACGAATGCGACGCGCTCGTTGGGAGAGAGGCGGTTGAGCACCATCTGGAGGGCGACGCTGACTGTGTCGGCTAGCACGACATCGTCGGCCGGGTCGGGCGCGTTCTCGACCGGGCGGATCTCGGCTTGGGGTACTGGAGTTCGTGCTCGCAGCCGGTCGAGGCACAGCCGGGTTGTCACGGTCGTCAGCCACGCCGGCAGGTTCTCGATGTCGGCGTCGGTCCGATGCAGCCGCAGCCACGCCTGCTGGACGATGTCCTCGGCCTCGCCATGGTCGGCAAGCACCCGGGACGCGATGCCGAGAAGTCGAGGCCGCTCGGACTCGAAGAACTCCGTCTGGTCCACGGTCTCACCCTTCCAGGTCCGGCGTCCCCTCACACTGACGGTGGCGTGTTCCCGAGTGTGACGTCGCTCGGGCGCAACGCCACGGTCAAGCATCGAGGGCCCGCCCTCCGCGTTGGCCGCGATCCGCGGTCTGCTTGGCATTACGCGGAGTTCGGATCAGGCCCCGGATCGTCGCCCTGTACCACCAAGATGAGGCGACCTAGGTACATCTCCCAACCCATCCGGTGGTGGTCCCGCTGGTCGGTGATGGGTAACCCGTGGTGGCCTGGGCGGTACCGATGCTCCCGACCGTTGGCGGAGGGGCGCCGATCCCATCCGGGAGACTCTGCTCACGCGTGGGTGGAGTGAGGACCTGAGATTGTTCACCCAGTATCTCGACGGTGTCGACGGCGAAGAGGGATCGTTCTTGTTGTGCACCTGCTGGCTCGCCCAGGCTCTCGCTCGCGGGACAAGTGGATCGTTCCTGGGCGCGTGACATGGACCGCGCTCTGACGCGTCCTGCGGGACCTCTGCGCCCACCCACCTCAGAGTGACATTGATGAGCTGAGGCTCCACGGGGGGCGCGCTTTTTCCGGACGCCGTTCCCGACGGAGCGTCACGTACATCGAAAAACATGACGCCGGCCCTCGGATCGGGCATTGTCCTGAACGGCCACCGTGTCAAACATGGTGGCCATTACCTCAGCCAGCGGCAGCGGGTGGTCGGCCACCCGCATCGTGGGGTCAGTGACGGCGACCGGATGCCACCACGCGCCATCGACCGTCAAGGTTGGCTCTGGCGCCAGGGAATCGACTGTCACTTCGACCCCGTCGGTTGCGAATCCTTGAACAGCTATGGGGCGCACCAACCGGTCACGGATGGGAATCTCCAGGTCTTCCAACCGATCGTGCAATGCTGCAGTGGCACGAGGTGTGGCATCGCTCACCGTTGTGGCGACGCGAACTCTAAAGCCCATCTTCCGAACCAAACCTATGCCGACTAACGCCCTGTCGTGACTACCTTTTCCGCGATGCTGATCGTGAAGGTCTGCGTTGGCCGAATCGAGACTCACTTGAAGCACGACCCGGTCTCGGTCGAGCGCGTCGAGCATCTGGTGACGGCGGCCACGCCCAACGACCATCGCATTGGTCAAGATAGTTACTTCGAGCTCATTGGGAATGACGCTGACGATCTGATCGAGCTCGGGGTGCATGAACGGCTCGCCACCGGTGAGCAGCAACTCCTTGCCTCCGGATGCGGCGAACTCGGCCGCTGCATCACGAGCCAGTTCCACCGGGAATCGGCGCTTTTCGGCGGCGGGACTTGAGCGGGCGCAACAGTAATCGCAGGCGAGATTGCAGTCGAAGTTGGTATAGATCCACAACCGGCTCCCCAGCGGCACCTCTTCGCCGCGGCTGAACCCGACCTCAACATCCACTGACGCGGCAGTCTTTTTCGCCGGTGCAGCGTTCGGTTGGCCCCTGCGGATCGCGATGTGCCAAGGTCCCTGCTCGGATTCAGCCGAAACCGCAGGCAGTTCGTTTCCGGCCAGCCGAGCCCAGTCAGGTAGGTCGACCAGGACCGACTTCTCCTCAGTCCGGAGCACCATCACATCGCCAGGCTTGACCGCACGCAAGGAGCGAGTCAGTAACAGCAACAGTCCGCTGCCGCAATCCATCGAACCACCGTCGAGATGGTCGCGGACGTCCAAGTCGGTGGGGAGGGACGACGGGATGTCATCTAGTAAGAGACGCACTGTGCCCCATCGGCGAGGAGCGCAACGAGGGTCGCACCGCCCACGATCTTGGCGCCCTTGATGAGATCGTCCTCACCGATTCCGCGCTTCTTGGCGCACGGGCTGCAAACCAGCAACGACCCGCCAGCCTCGACAAAGTTTGTGACGAGCTCGGCCAGAGGCGCAAATCCCTCCTCATTGATCTTTTCGGCTTCTCCCGCCTTGCCCACCCAAGATCCGTCGGCTGAGATGAATACCGATGTCTCTTGACCGGAGGCGACGGCCGCGTTGGCGACAACCCATCCCACCGTGGCTCGATCTGGGTTGTCGTGTGAACTGGCGATGGAAACAACGATGCTCACGGGAAATCCTCTCGATGGGGTGATTTGGTGACGCGCCATGACTGATCGGGATGGGTGGGTCGAGCATGCTCTGTCAGCAGCAGGTCGTAAGCGGTGCGGCCATGATGGGTGGTAGCCCCCAGGTACTTGTGTCCGGTGAGGTGGCACCAAGCCGGCAGGTCAATCGGCGCTGCGGGGTCGTTTGCGACCAGCCTGATGACCGTTCCTGGCGGTGATTGGCGCACCTGAATAGCCAGCCGCATGAGCAACTCACCACATCCAGTATCACCGCCATCAACAATGACAGGAACTCCATCGGTCATGATCTGACCTTATGCCCTTTCGACGAGGGGGAGATCGGAGCGGCACCCTCGACGAATCGACCTGCCGACAGCGTGCCCCTCTGGGGCACGCAGATTTGCCGTTACGATCCGACGTTCGCTTAAGAAGGTGTGCCCCTATTTCGTCTGTCGCACGCCTCAGCTGACGACGGGGATGTGACCGGCTTCCCCGTCCGCCGTCAACGACAACCCTGTTGCGTCCTGACGAGGGTTGCCACGACGATGGGGTGATGAGCTCGCTGCGCGCTGTACTCGACCGTGCGGCCGAGCTGACGCGGTTCTCCGGCGTTGTGCGGGTCGACCGTGGCGGGAAGACCGAAGTGCTGTCGGCGTACGGCTTTGCCGATCGCGCTCACGGCATCGCGATGACGCCCGCCCACCAGCTCGGGACGGCGAGCTTGACGAAGGGGTTCACCGCCCTGACGGTCCTAAGCCTGGTCGCCGATGGCTCGCTCGAGCTGAGGACCCCGGCGCGTTCGGTGCTCGGCACCGACCTGCCGCTCATCGACGATGAGGTCACCGTCGAGCAGCTGCTCAGCCACCGGTCCGGCATCGGCGATTACCTCGACGAGTCGTTGATCGAGAGCAGCGCGGACTACGTGATGCCGGTACCGGTGCACCGGCTCGCGACGAGCGAGGGCTATCTGCCGATCCTCGACGGGCACCCGACCGTCTCAGCGCCCGGTACCAAGTTCGAGTACAACAACGGCGCCTTCGTGGTCCTCGCCATCATCGCCGAGCGCATCGCGCAGGTGCCGTTCCACGAGTTGGTCGCGGCGCGCGTGTGGGGACCTGCCGGCATGGTCGACACTGCCTTCCTGCGGCTTGACGAGCTGCCCGGCTCCGCCGCAGTTGGCTATCTGGACGCCGACGGGCTCCGCACCAACGTGCTGCACCTGCCCGTCCGCGGCAGCGGGGACGGTGGAGCATTCACCACGGTCGCCGACATGAGTACGTTCTGGGACGCGCTCCGTGCCGGACATATCGTCCCGGAGCGGTGGGTGGCCGAGCTGCTCGAGCCGCGTCACGTGCCAGTCGGCGAGAAGCTCGGCTACGGCCTCGGTATGTGGCTGCACGCCGGCGGTGTGCTCGAGCTACACGGATACGACGCCGGCGTGTCGTTCCGGTCGATGCACCACGCTGCGTCGGCGAGCACGTGGACGGTCGGGTCCAACACGAGCGAGGGGTCGTGGCCGATAGAGACGCTGCTCGAGGCCGACCTGCCGCAGTGACACCCCCCTCGGCTGGGGGACCACGGCTGAGGTCGCTCGGTTGACCAGCAACTCGCCCTCAAGGTTGGCGTTGATGGCGGGCTCAGGCTGGAGGGTGCCAATGCGAGCGAGTCGGTGGGGTTTGCCAGCTCCTGAGCGAGTCGGGCCGCGAGGCCCTCGAGGGGGGTCGTTCGGATCCTGGATCGACTCCCCTTTTTCGGGTTGATGGATAGGGTCCAGTAGGCGTGTGGTTGGCGCGACGGTTGGGGGTGTGTCGAGCAGTCACCGCGCGATATCCGTTGGTGGTTACGAGGTGAGGCGGACGACCGTGGCTGTTGTCGAGTATCCGCCCGGTTCGACGTTTCCTGGAGTGATTGGGCGCACGACCGACGAGTCAACTCCGGCTTGGCCAGCCCCGCCACGCCAAGCGAAGGGCACACCGAACGTCGTCCTCGTGGTGCTGGACGACACCGGCTTCGGGCAGTTTCGCGCCTTCGCGGCGCCACCACTCCAACCTTGTCGGCCCGCGCGGGCTCAGCCATCACCCATTGTGGGTGATGAACGAAGGAGCGCGCTGGATTCAGAGTCGCGTTTGTGGAATGTGTGAACCGGCCTCGCTTGTCTATGCGGGGGGCGCAGCGGAGCTGGAGTGCGGCACTTGACCATCCGAACCCGGTAACTGGACCCCCCGGCCAACGGAGTCTTGCGAGATTACGACGGCGCCGAGCATCCCGATACCCAAGCCCGCCCACGCCACGACCTTGTGCCAGTTTGGTTCGCTGAGCGTCTCGTCGAAGAGCAGGATCCCGATGATCACCGAGATGATCGGGTTCGCAACCGAGACTGTGGCCACCGAGCTGGCCAGGAATCCCTCCCGCAGCGACATCTGCTGGACGACGAACGCGACGATCCCGGCGATCGACATGACCCAGAACTCCCAGTTCGAGATCACCTCGGTCACACCGCCATTGTCCAGCTGCGTGGTGACTTCCTTGACGAGGCACGCAGACGCGCCGTAGAGCAGGCCGGACAACAACCCGAGAAGAGACGCCTTGCGCAGAGCCGTTGCTCGTCTGGCGAGCACGAAGAGCACGCCGCAAATGACGCTCACGATGATGAGAGCGACCAGCCACTCGTCGTTGGGCGCGCTGTCATTTCCGTCAGCGGGATCGCCGAAACTCGCATACATTGCCAGCCCTAGGACGACCGCCGCCGCCCCGAGGATCTCTCGACCGCCAACCTGTTGATCGGTGAGGTAGTACCCCAGCGGCAGTGCGAACACCACGGTTGTGACCAGGAGCGGTTGGATGATGGACAGTCTCCCGTTGTCGAGCGCGACTGCTTGGAGCAGGTAGCCGATGAGTAACGCTCCTGTGCCGAGGAGCCACCACCTGCTCTTTGCGAGCCCCAGAAGCGATGCCTCGCCCTGTGACGCATCGCCAAGTGACAGCGCGCCCTTCTGTTGAAGTGTTGCCGCGACGCCAAAGCAGAGCGCCGCCAACAGCGCGAGGATGCTGGAAGGGTCCATCTTCAACTCCCTCGGAGAGATCCGGCCGCCGTCCTCCGACGTTCCCGTCGTGCACTCTGTCAGGAAACCCGGCGCAGGGGGTGGACGTGGGGTCAGCTGGCGGTCCGTTGGCGTCTTGACCTGCCCCCAGCCCCGTTACCCGACGGGTGTGAATCGCCAGGTGGAGATGGTCGTCGGCGGCTGCGCCTACGCACATCGCTGTCCACTGGCCGTCGACCGATGTCGGGAGGAGCACCGGCACTTCGCCAACTGGATGGTCGCGACGTTGCGTGTCACCGAGCCGAAGATACTTGCGCTCTCGATCTTGCCGCGGACTAGGCCGGGCCGGGTCCAGGAACAGGCTGACTTCGAGTTGGTAAGGCATAGCGCGATACGCAGGGCGGGGAGCATCAGTGGGTGAACGCCCCGCAGCCACTTTCGGATCAGGCGGATTGATTCGACGCAGGGCTGGCAACCGGGTGAACACGCAGGTAGCCCAAGGAGCCGTGGGGCCCGTAGGTGTCGTACTCGATGCGCCAGTCCTCTGCCAGTCCCTGCGCCTCCAGGAGCGTGTCGAACTACTCGCAGATCAGGAACTTGTCGCGGAGTCGCTGCTCTCGGCGAGCACTCCCCGCGAGACACCTGGACCGTCGCAGTGTCAACCACGGCTTGCGCGCATGGTTCGGTGTCGGTCCGCGACGTCACGGCGAGCCGCTCGGTGGTCGCTCCGTGAGTTACATCGAGTTGTTCTACGACTTGGTTTTCGTCGTGCTCGTGGGGCAAGCGGCGCACACTCTTGCACTCCACCCCGGGTGGCGGGCCATCGCTGAGTTCAGCGTCGTCTTCGGACTCGTCTGGATCGCGTGGATCAACGGTACGCTCTACCACGAGATGCACGGTCGTGAGGACGGCCGTAGCCGCCTTTACATCTTCGTCCAGATGGGGATGCTCACCGTCCTTGCGGTGTTCACCGGCCACGCCGGGAGTGACGACGGTACAGCCTTCGCCCTGGCCTACGCTGTTCTTCTGGTGCTGCTGTCGTGGCAATGGTTCGAGGTGTGCAGCCGCGACCTGCCTGAGAACCGCCCGGCCTCGACGCCGTACCTGCTCGGCCTGCTCATGTCCATCGCCGTGATGCTTGCCTCGACGTGGCTATCCGATGACGTCCGGCTCGCCGTGTGGCTGTCGGTCGTCGTCGGATGGCTGGTGTTTGGCATCGCCTTGTTTGTCGGTCGTCGCAGGCAGCTCTCGTTCTTTGCCGCGACCGAGTCTCTGGTCGAGCGGCTCGCCTTGTTCGTCATGATCGTTCTGGGAGAGACGGTTGTCGGCGTCGTCAACGGCATCCTCGAGACCGAGCAGGCGGCACTGGAGATCACGACTGGCGTGCTCGGACTCTGTATCGGCTTCGGGATCTGGTGGAACTACTTCGACATCGTCGGAGCGCGTGGGCCAGGGGAGAAACCGCGGCGGATCGCGATCTGGTTCTTCGGCCATCTGCCGCAGACCGGTTCGATCGCGGTGGCGGGCGCGGCCATGGTGGGCCTCGTGGCCGACGCCAACGAGGGACATACGCCATGGCCGTTGGCCTTCATGCTCGGCGGAGCGGTCGCCCTGAGCATGCTGCTTATCGTCGGCCAGGCGACTGCCGTCGAGCGTTCCCCTGGGGAGCTCAGCAGCGGCGTGCTTCTCAAGATCTACGTGGTAGGCGCCGGTTTGATCCTGGTCATCGCAGCTATCGCACCGCCGCCGTGGCTGCTTGCCCTCCTCATGATCGGTGTGCTCAGCGGAACGTGGTTGTCCGCTTTCGTACCTGCCGCCCGGAAGCCCTGATCGGTCAGCGACCGGTCCGACGGCCGGGTTCAACCCATCAAGGCGATGTTCGCCGCGTCAAGGGAGCCCACGGTCGAGTGCCGAAAACTGAACATCCCGGTGTCCCACCCACATTGCACGAGGACCACGTGTATCGAAGCCCGGCTCACGCCGTCGCCGTTTCCGCAGCCCGGCTACTAAAGCAACACTAGGTGCCAGCACTTGATCGAAGCGTTCGACGCCCAGCTCGGAGCCAGCGAGCGGGGAACAGAGCCCGCCGAGCTCACTCTTCAGTGGGCAGCGCTTGGCGTAGCAGTTGGGCGCCGGGTCGGGTGAGCATGTCGGGCTCGGCGGTTCGGATGATGGCTTCTTTGACGCTGAATAGCTTCCGCTGAAGGCAGTCCTGCACGATCTCAGTGAGCTCGTGCGGGTCCAGGTCCGGCGCGATGTCGATGACTGTGCGCAGGGCAGTGGTGCACCGAAGGCCGCCGACGGTGGTGATGTCTGATTCGGGGATGTCGTCGTAGTGGACGATTACCTCCTGGCAACCGAGAGTCACGCGTTCGGTCAGGCAACCGTTCACGTCGATGTACGCATCTTCTTCCGTCGGCTCATGTGGCATAGGCGAATCGTACGAGGAGATTCTCCAGGGCCGCCGCGGTTGTCCACAGCCGTTGTCTCAAGGATCGAGGATCGCCTCTGCGCACCCGAGCCGCTGGCGGATAAGACTGGCCGCGACAGAGGGATGGCCTCCACGTATGCCGTCCGCGGTGGCGGTGTCGGGACGTTCAATTACGATTCTCTTGAGCCGGGGACGTCCCGGATCGTCCAGCGTTGTTCACCTGCTTAGGGCACGCGAAGGGCACGGCCCGTCCTGATCGCTGCCAATGACGGCTCGGATATCAGGATCGGTAGGCGTCTCGGCGGTGGTCGATGTCGAGGACGATCACCGGGTGGTTCGCATCGTCGATGCGGTAGCGGACTCTGTACTCGCCTCGGCGCGCCCGCCACATCCCTTCGAATGGCGCTTGCAGCGGAACGCCGACCACTCGCGGTCGGAGGCTGAGCGGCCCGCTGATGAACTCCCAGGCAGCAAAGGCTGCGACGGATGGAAGGGTCTCGCTCAGTGCTCGGCGCGCACCCGGCGCGAGGCCTACTGCGTACGAGGGTTCATTCGGCGTCTCAGCCGCCACGGTGATCGCGCAGCCGACGTTCGTCCATGAGCGTCGACATGTCCTCCGCAGTGGTCACATCGCCGGCCGCGACCGCGTCATCAGCGGCGCGAATCCGTTCCATCGCGGCGTCATCGCGCAGGAGTTCGATGGTTGCCTCAAGGGAATCAAGGTCTGCAGCCGAGAGGAGCACCACATACTCGCGGCCGTTTCGGGTCACGTGAACGCGCTGGTGGGTCCGGTCGACCTCGTCAGCGATCTCGGACAGGCGTGCCTTGACCTCAGACAGCGGGAGTGTAGTCATAGACTAGAATAGTAGTCTGCAATGGGCACGAGGGCAACGGGGCCGTGGCCACGTCAAACTCAGGGGCGATCCTCACCTGATGCGCTCAGCACACCCGTCAAGCTGCAGGCCTCAGCGCGAAGGGAAAGCCATATCCGGCATCAGCGGCCGCATGACCGACACCGAACTGGCGGCCGGCAGGGGCAGAGCTCTCTCTGACGCAGGTCGACCGAGGGCACCCAGGTTTGCATTCTCATCCTTCGGTACTGACGGCCGTCGGTGAAGTTGGGGACGTGAACACCGTCGCTTGCTCTGTAGTGCTCTGTTGATGCCTGGCGCTGCGGCCGCGGGTGGTGTACATGGCCGGCGGCCAACATCCGGTTGGCCGGAATGTTGGTGTCGGGTTCTCGTGCCCCTTAGGGCATGGCTAGGGCGCGCGCGTTTGTTACGCCGGCCGACGCCAAGACGAACTACGCCGCTAGGGCCGCTACCCGCTCACCATCGTCGACGAAATCGGCTATACCACCACTGAACCCGAAGCCGTGAACCTGTTCTTCCGACTCGTGTCATCGCACTACGAACGAGCCTTGCTGATCGTCACCAGCAACAAACCCGTCGGCCGCTGGGGTGAAGTCTTCGGCAACGGCCTCGTCGTAATCAAAGGCGACTCCAACGACTCATAGACCGAGACCTCGGCTGCGTCCCCGCAGCCACCAGCGACGACCAATAATCAAACAGAGGGTTAGATTTCGAACGACGAAGAAGGGTCATAATTCAGTCGACGTTGACAAGCGGTAGCCCTTCGGCGGGGGAGGAGATGCTCCAGGGCCTGTTGTCGTCTCTGGCAACTCGCTACTGATTCGAGATCGGAGATAGGCCCGTACCTCGGGATCGTTGGTGTGGATCCGTGCCACTTCCTCACCAGCGGTACAGGTCAGCAGCACGATGTCCACGGCGTCCTTGGAGCTGTTGATGGCGTGCCACACGGCGCCCGATTCTTCCCAACGCCGAAGAACATCGAGTGGTTGTTCGGACGTGGAGTCACTGGCCACAACGCGCTACGGGGTGAGCGACACAGACACGGTCAGTAGAATTGCGCAGTCCTCAAGCGCGTCGAGGCGGTGCCTGCTGTCGGGGATCACCAAGAGGTCCCCAGGTGCGCCGTTGGTCGTTGCTTCGGCGCTGACCAACGACACCCTCCCGTGCAGGACCTGCAACGTGGCCTCACCCGGACTTTCGTGCTCGTCGAGAGCCTGCCCAGCGGACAGGGCGATCAGGGTCTGACGAAGGGCATGTTCGTGACCACCGTAGACCGTGCATGCGCTGCGGCCGCTCGAAGCGTTCTTCGCGGCCAGCAGGTGCTGGTCAACGAGTGAGGTCAGTGATGTCGTCTCCATGGGACCCTCCGGTAGCTGGTGACGGTGTGTCGATGGGCCTGTTGATCGTCAGGGTTGGAGGTCACCCTAGAGCCGGTCACTGTGACGCGATCGCCGCGCACCCGGCGAGCAGGAGAAAACTACCCAGTTCGATGATGCCAATCGTCCCAGGTCGCATCGGATGCCGACCGACGAGGAAGGCGCGTACGGCCAAGGCCATGAACGGCAGGATCAGCCATGCGCCCTGGGGCCATCCCCACCAGAACGCCAAAGCGAGCGAAACGGGAACACAGGCCAAAGCGAAGGCTCGCGACCCACGGGCGTAGCGGGTGTCATGGCGTTCTCGGATGAGTGACTTCACGTGAAGCGTTGATCCGGTGAGAAGCATTGCGCACACGACGGTCAGCACCCAAACATGTACGGGAATGTCTGCCAAGCCAGGTGGCGACCAGGATTCGTCTCCAGCGGCGACAGCCCAGGTGACCGGTACCATCACGGCGCACTCGAGGATGAACACCAGGTCGTTGCCCATTGCTCGCTCGTCGTTGCGTTGCGCATACCGCAGGTTCACCGCAAAGAGCAGCAGATATCCGATGCCGACCCAGACGAGCCATGGCCGCGCCACCAAGAGCACGGCTATTGCTGGCAACACCACCGCGAACCACACAACGAATGGCCTCCGGAACCGCTGCGGACGCCTTGCCCGCACCAGTCCGAAAGCGGCATAGGAGAGCGGGTAGACCGCCACCCAAGCAACTGCCAACACCGTGATTAACCAGCTCATGGGCGACACGATGGCGCCCAAGACCAGCGGCAGTCCGAGGAAAGCCCACGCGCCGTGTTGTGGTGGCAGATAGGTGCTCATCAGGCGCGGGCCGCCACCTGTGTCCACGCCGGACCGTCCAGCGCGATCGCTGCGGCAGGAAACAGCCCGTTTTCCTCTTTGTCAATATGCACGCGGAGCGAATCCTCCAACGCTGCGGCAGACCCCAGATCGCCCCCGCACACACGCGCAAGCGTAGCGGCGATTGTGCGGTGCTCTGAGCACAGCGCAGCGATGTGGTCGGTGAACTCCGAGTTGGTTCGCAACTCAGCGAACAGGGAGCGTTCCTCGCTCTCTACATGCGGGCCGATCATGCTGGTGAGGCGGTGTGCCGCCTCCATCGTGGCAGCCCGGTCGCCCGTTTCAGCGGCTCGACGCATCTCACCGGTGGCGTTGATGATGTCCTCGTGTTCGGCGGAGAATCGGTCGATCGGGGTGAGGGAGTCGCATCCGCAGTATGAGCACATGGCTAGCGGGAGCGGGTCAGTCGCAGTCGCCAAGCCTTCGGACCCCGGTCGTCGTAAGAGACGGTGAACACACCTGGGTTGCGGTCATCGATCTGGGCCAGCAGGGGGAGCGGGTCGTGATGTGCGACCAGCCGGAGGGTCCCTCCTGGAGGCACTGCCCCTAGTGCCCCGAAGACGGTGGCATGACGGATCTCATGTGGAACCTGTCGAACATCGAGGGTCGGCTCGGACTCATCGCTCTCGCCGCAGCTACAAGTGCCGCCGCAGCCACCTGCCGACGACTCCTCGCCTGTTGCGCCGTGATCCTCGTGGCGTTCCTTGCCCAGGAGGTCGTGCATGCCGGACAAAATCTCGGCCAGAGACTGCGACGGGTCAGTCGCGATCAACGGCAGCAAGAGATCGTTCTCCTTGGCCAGGTGTACTTCGAACAGGACGAGCAAAGCGCTGGACGCGGAAACACCGTCGATGGGATCCCGGTTCTTCCGCAACTCCTCAACCAGGCTCTGAAGAACCCGGTGCTCGGCGATCATTGCCTCGACCAGCAGCCGGGCAGGGGGATATGCGCTGGCAACGGGGTAGAGCACCCCCTCCTCGGCCGCAGCGTGCGGAAGCAGTTGGGCTTCGCAGAACTCGACCAGCCGCTCGACAGCCCTGACGGGTTCGCCAGGAGTTGTTGACCGAACCGCATCCAGGACTATCCCCACGTGCGCAGTAAGGGCCGCCGCCAACTGGGCGTGATGATCGATGACGGCGTCAACTGCAGCAGCGTCAGCCTCTGACGAGGCCACGGCCAGTGAGACGCCCGGTGTCTCCGATATCTGCGGTGTGCCCGTTCGGTCCGAGCTCGTGGTGTTCACGCAGATCCTCCTGGTAGGACGGCAAAGATGACTGTGCCCTGATGAATTTACTACACTGTGCAGTGTGAAAATGATGGGGCCCTCGCCTACCCGATACGTCGACGGTCCGCACCTGTCCGGACCCCGCGCCAGGGTGCTCGAACTGTTGCAGGAGACCGACGCTGCAGTCTCCGTTGATCAGGTGGCTGCCGAGTTGGGCCTGCATCCCAACACTGCTCGTAAGCATCTCGACGGGCTGGTCACGATGGGAGCAGCAGCCGGTGAAAGCACGCCGGGTGGTGGCCGGGGACGGCCGGCGCGGCTGTACGTCGCAGCCGGTCATGCGGAACCCGATTCTCGAGTTCGCGACTACGCCGCGCTCGCCACGGTCTTGGCCGGGTACCTCTCTCGAACCAGCGTCGATCCACGCCAGGAGGCGCTGGCGGCGGGGGAGGCGTGGGGCCGGGCTGTGACCGCTGGGGAGGAACGTGGCAGCCCGGCGCATGCTCGCGAGGTTACGCTCAGGCTGCTCTCCGACCTCGGCTTTGCACCTCATCGTGCAGAGAAGGCAGGTGTGGTTCGGCTGGTTCGCTGCCCACTTCTGGACGCGGCCCGCGAGCACCCGGAGGTCGTGTGCGGAGTGCACCTGGGCATGGTTCGAGGGGCACTGGAACAATTAGGCGCCGAACCCGATGACGCCACACTAATTCCGTTCGCCGAGCCAGGTGCCTGCATCCTGCAGATGACGCCCGGGCCATCGAACAAACGGTGAAGAGGTCAACCTGGCATCTTGGAGTCGGCGCTGTGGTGGCTGGGTGGCTACTCGCTCTCACCATTGTCGGTGTGCGAGAGCTACTCGGTCCAGAGGGCCCATTGTCGTCGTGGCTGATCGTTCACCTGTTGCTGCTCGGGGCAGTGAGCAATGCCATCTTGATCTGGAGTGTCTACTTCTCTGATGCGCTGCTTCGGACGTCTGCGCCCAGCGGACGACGCGGCGAAGGTGCCCGGCTGGTTCTGTTCAACGCCGGTGCGCTCGCGGTCGTCCTAGCGATGAACCACGACCGATGGGGCGTGGTGGCGATGGGTGCGGCTATCACGGCGGTCGCGGTCAGCTGGCACGCGGTAGTGCTGCTGGGGCGGCTGAGCCGGTCGCTGTCGTCGCGCTTCGCCGTAACGATCCGCTACTACGTTGCTGCCGCGGCTCTGCTTGTCGTGGGAGTGGTCCTAGGTGTCGTGATGGCAGGCGACGATCTGAGCGGTGCGGTGCACGCCCGGTTGGAGTTGGCTCATGTGGTCATCAACCTCTTAGGCTGGGTTGGGCTGACCGTGGTCGGAACGTCGATCACGCTGTGGCCAACCATGCTCCGCACCCGTGTCGCCGAAGACGCAGAGAGCGCTGCGCGGCGCGCCCTACCGGTCTTGCTCGGTGGCCTTTTTGCCGTGGTTGGCGGCGCTCTGACCGGCAGTCGAGTCATAGCGGTGGCGGGCGTCGTGGGATATCTCGGCGGACTCATGGTGGCGGTGCGACCCCACGTCCATGAGACGCGTCAACGTCCACCGGCGGCCTACGCCACCTGGTCGGTACTCGCCGGTTACGTCTGGCTGGTGGTCGCAGTCGCGGCCGTCGGCCTCATCCTGGCCACCGCTCGCACGTGGGAGTTTGCTGTCGACTCGGTTGACCATGTCTCCGCACCGCTCCTGGTCGGATTTGCTGCGCAAACCCTGCTCGGAGCGCTCAGCTACCTCCTCCCGGTGGTGCTCGGTGGGGGGCCTTCGATTTCACGTGCCACAACGGCCATCTTTGATGTGGCGGCTCGACCACGAGTCGCGATCATCAATGTCGGACTCGTGGTTTTCCTGCTGCCGGTTCCATCCGCAGTCCGAACCGGTGTGGCCGTTGTTGTCCTCGGCCTACTGGCACTGTTTCTGCTGCTGGCTGTTCGCGCCGCTCTCGTTGCCCGATCGCTCCGCCGACAGAAGTCCCCCTGAGCGCCCAGCCGTACGAGTGGCTTCTTGCTGCACCGCGGTGGCTGCCCGCAGGCCGGAAGCGAACGCTGCGCTCACGCCGACGACGGTCTCGGCGGTTCCCGCCAGATGCATCGAAGGCGGTAGCGCTGCCTTGGCCAACTGGATCTGTGCGGCCGTTGCCGGTGCGCGCATCGGGAGACTGCTCTGCGACCGGTGCAGCTGGGCGGTGTCTCGCCGCGTGCACACGTTCAGCAGTTGCTCAGTCTCATCGAGGGCCCGAGCGATGAGAAGTTCGTCCTCGTCGGACAATAGATCAGGGCGTCGAATGATCACCCTGACGCGACCGGGACAGCCCAGATGGGGCCACTTGTGTCCGACGAAGGACCCGGCTGCGATGAGGGGGTTCTCCTCTGGTGCGGCCAGCCAGCCGCCGGACGGGAAACTCTCGATGCTCGAACCGTCGCTACGAACCGCATTCACCTGCAGCACGGCAGAGCTGGTCATCGTGACGGTGGCGAGTGCCGCGGAAACACGTGGCGCAACTTCTTCGAGAATGCGTGCTGTTGTGGGCGGCGGCGTCGCCATGATGACCACGTCCGCATCGATTACCCGGTCGTCGGTGACGACTTCGTAGCGGTCGCCTGCTTGGTGGATCGTGATCACGCGGGTGTTGAGTCGTACGTCGAGCGCTTCGGCCAATGCGTCGACCAGCCGGCTCATCCCGCCGACGACGGTGACCATGCCCCCCGAGGCTGTGGAGGTGCGTGACCGTAGTGAGGCCATCAGCAGGCTTCGGCCAGCGGGTCGCGGAACCACGCTGTCCGCGAGCCGATCGGCCGGCGCACCGAGGACGCCTTCGGCGAATGGCGCCATGAGACGCTCCATCGCGCGTCGGCCCAGCAGGTGGCTGTACGTACTGGCCAGGGTGTCTGGCGGCCGACGACGCAGCGACAGTGCCGGTTCAGCGAGGATGCGCAGCACGTCACGTGGTCGAAGGACCCCATGCCTGACCAGGTCAACAACGGCCGACGGCGGCGGAACCGACCCCCGAACGAGCTGGAGGGGTAGGGGCCGCAGCCGGCCACCGAGTGCGAGCATCGATCCGGACGAGGACGTGTTGGGCGTGATGACGTCGAGGCCGAGGTCGCCCAGGGTGGCGCGCATCGGTGGGGTGGCGAACAGTCCTTCTGGCCCCCACTCGACCATTCCCTGGGTGGTGTTTTCGGTACGGATCAGCCCGCCAGAACGAGACGACGCCTCTAGGACGACAACTTCTGGCATCCCCTCATCTGGCACAGACCTCAGGGTGTGCGCGGCTGCCAGACCGGCGATACCGGCGCCCACAACAACAACCCTTCGAGTATTCGGCGATCGGGTGCCCTGACTCATGCGGGTGAGGTCGACAGGAGAGCGTGCTCGCTCGGCGAAAAACTTCCCGGGATGTAGCTGCACAGTGGTTCCTCGCCCATCACATCTCCAGTAATTGCGTAGGCCCGGGCGCGGGAACCGCCGCACACGGATCGGAACTCGCACAGCCCACACCGTCCACCGAGCTGGTCGACGTCCCGAAGCTGAACGAAGGCGGGAGACTCCCGATAGATGTCCGGAAGCGCTTGCGTGCGCACGTTTCCGCCGGGGGTAGGCAGGAATCCGCTGGGATAGACGTCACCGATGTGGGACACGAAGCAGAATCCGTTCCCGGCCGAGACGTCGAGTGGCGGACGCCTGACACCACTCGTACGCGGAGCTGCATCGTCAGCGGCCGGCGGGGCGGTTGGCAGTTGACTCTGCAGCCAGCGGTAGGTCGGGCCGAGGCCGAGTGCCGAGACGTGGTCAAGGCCTTCTGTCCGACACCGCTCCCGCTGAACAGCGATGCGACGGAAGTGATGGGCTTCGGTTGCTTTGATTGACACCAGGTGACCCGCGTCGTAGAGGAAGTTCAGGACGTCCTCGGCTTCGGCCGCGGTCATAATTTGTTCGTGAGCGGCGCGGCCGGTGGGAACGAGGAAGAACACACTCCAGGTCATGGCCCCCCAGGTCTGGACCATGCGCATGATCCCGGGCATCTCGCGGATGTTTTGTCGGGTCACTGTGGTGTTGATCTGCACCTTCAGCCCGATCTGCCGTGCGTGTTGCCACGCAGCCAGCGTGGCGTCGAAGACTCCTGGAGTGGCCCGAAAGTCGTCGTGAGTGCGCTTGGTCTCCCCGTCGAGGGACAGGGCCACGGCGCGAATGCCGGCCTCTTTCAATCGAGCCAGGGACTCGTCGGTGACCAGGGGTGTGACCGACGGTGACAACGACACCTGCAGTCCGGCGTCCTGTGCCGAGGCGATCAGTTCGAAGAGGTCAGGGCGAGCCAATGGGTCACCACCGGTGATCACCAGTAGCGGCGGGGGGTCGCCGAAGGAGCGGATCTGCTCAAACAACTGCCGGGCCTCTGCGCCGGTGAGCTCACGGGGGTCGCGGTCGGGCTGCGCTGACGCCCGACAGTGCCTGCAGGCGAGGGCACACGCCCGAGTCGCCTCCCAGATCACCAGAAAGGGCCGCTTGCTGCGGTCGAAGTGCGTGAGACGCAAGGCTCCTGACATGCGGTCTATCGTGCTCGCCGCCGTGGTGCGTGGTGAGGGCCACAGGTCCCGGTTTTGTTGCTGCGTGACCTCCAGATCCGCTCCGAGATGGCGTGCCTATCGGCGCGTGGCCCCCGCAACGTCGTTGATCGCGTCCAGGTGGGTCACGAGAGCGTTGGTGTAGGACGGGCAACGGCTGCTACGCCGTACTCGCCAACTACGCACATCGCCGAACACTGATGGCGTCACATGGTCGTCGCAAAGTGGGCCACCATGGCCGAGTGCGAGAGCCCCGGGGATGCCGCGCTGCTCGTCGTCGCGGGACGTGTCCGCCTGTCCTCTGGGACGGTTTGGTGGGAAGGTCGTCCCGGTGACCTGATCGCCATCCCACGTGCAAGACATGCGCTGGAAGCGATCGAGGACTCCGCGGTCCTTCTCACGGTCGCTAAGACCGGCTGAGCAACCCACGTAGTAGGCACTTCGGAGGTGTCCGTATGGACCTGAAGGTGATGCATGACGCTCTATCCGCCGCCCACGCTGAGGCTTTGGCTGACCCCCGCAACCAGGCGGAGGGTTTCGAAGGCGCTGCCTGCGGTCCTCACCTCAAGCATCTGGCCGCACTGGCGGCGGCAGCGGCCGCCGACGGCGTCTCCGCTGACCGGTGGCGCACCGATCTGCTCGGAGAGGCCGGGCCCTCCGCGGTCACTGCCCTGGACGCCGCCGAGGACTGCATGCGCCAATCCGGTCTCTGGCCATGGAACGCCTGAGGGTCTGCTACACGTCGGGCCGACATCAAATACGAGGGCGAGTCCTTCGAGGAGGATGTCGTTGTGAGGAGCAGTTCCTCCCGGTGGTCAAGCGGGAATCGGCGGCGTCGTCGCCCTGAGCATGCTGCTCCTGATAGTGGAGTTTCGACCGGTTCTCATCCCGATCAAGACGGCCGTGATGAACTTGCGTCGGTCGGGGCGACCTACGGGTGGTGTTGGCGGGATTCCGGTCGGGCTGGCAGTTGGTGGGGCAGCGTGCATCAACGCTCGGCCGGGCCACGACTGATGGTGAGGATGTGACTCGCCGTTGGTTAGCGGTCCCGGCAACTGGACCCTGACGACCAGTTGGCTCAAGCGGTAATTCGGTCACCGGCCGGAGTCGCATAGCGGGCCTGCCACCGTCCCGAGGGGCAGCCGCCGCACAGTCCCGTAGTCACGGCTGGTCATGAGTGCCTCCACGCAGAGGTGTCCATGGAAGTGCGCCAACATCCGGTTCGCCGGAATGTTGGTGCCGGGTTCTAGTACCACTTAGGGCACGTCTAGGGTACGCGCCGGTTCATCAGGTGTCCGCTCACTCGCTACCCAAGGCGGTGACCTGGGGCGATGGATGGAGCGGGTGACCGGGATCGAACCGGCATGGCCAGCTTGGAAGGACGGGGCTGGCCGGGTCGAGTCCAAGTCGTTGACCTGCACACCTGGTGTTGGGGGTGTGTTGTGCACACCTCCTAGTGGAGGCTCCGTGGATTGCGCAGGGGTCTGTCACGGTCACTCAGAGGTACTCAGGAGGACAACCCCATGGCGAACCCCAGCTTTTTCGTCGTCGGCGCGAACGCGAACCATCCAGCCCGAGACGATGGGGAAGCCCCGGTCTTGTATGACCAGCTTGAAGTTGCAGGCGTCCCGGTCGTTGGAGATGCCCCAGGGGGGCGGCGTCGTCGACGGCGGTCGCGTCGTGCGTTCGGTTCGGTGGAGCAGTTGCCGTCGGGTCGGTTCCGGGCCCGGATCGTGGGCCAAGACGGCAAGCACGTGTCCGCGCCGACGACCTTCACCTCAAGGACCGATGCGTCGTTGTGGGTCGATGTGCAGCACGCGGACCTTGTTCGCGGGGCGTGGAAAGCGCCGATCAAGAGGTCGGCGTCACCGTCGGTTGGCGCCTACGTGGAACGGTGGATCGCCGAGCATCCGACCGCGCGGGAGTCGACCAAGGAGCTGTACCGGGGGTTGCTGCGGACGTGCATCACTCCGACGTTGGGCCGGGTGGCGGTTTCTTCGTTGACGGCGGCATCGATGCGGCGTTGGCACCACCAGTTGGGGGAGCGCCTGGCCGCCGACGCTGAGCGCCGACGAGCTGAACTGTTGGCGAAAGGTCGGGAGGCCAGCGCGGCGTCGGTGCGTGACGGTGCGACGCGGCAGGCGCAGGCCTACCGGCTGCTTCGCGCGGCGATGAGCACCGCGGTCACTGATGGGCTGCTGCAGACCAATCCTTGCACGATCCGCGGGGCCGCAACACCAAAACGTGCAGTGGGGCGTTCCCGACCGGTGGCGGAGCGGCTGTTGTCGCCGGTTCAGGTGGCGGACGCGGCGGCGGCGATGCCGCCGAGGTATCGGGTGTTGGTGTTGATGGCGGCGTGGTCAGGGCTGCGTCAAGGTGAACTCCTCGCGTTGACCCGCAGCGATGTGGACCTTGACGCACGGCCGGCGCGGGTGATGGTGCGCAAAGCAGTCCGCCGCGACGATTCTGGGCAGGTCCGCGTTGATGTCCCGAAGACCGCCTCATCGGTGCGGGTAGTGACATTGCCGGACCCGCTCGCTGCCGCGTTGCGTGGACACCTCGAACAGTTCGTGTCGGACGAGCCGGCCGCGTGGGTGTTCGCAACCGGCACCGGCACCGCCCCGGCTAGATCCAACCTCGGTGCGACCTGGCGTCGCTCCTGCCTGAAAGCCGGTGTTCCGCAGGTTCGGTTGCACGACCTGCGTCATGTCGCCCAAGTGTTCGCCGCCGAAGCCGGCGCCACGTTGCCCGAACTGATGGCACGCCTCGGCCACGCCACACCCGCCGCCGCAATGGTCTACCTCCACGCCCGCATAGACCGCGACGCCCAACTGACGGCCGCGCTCACCGAAGCGATGATCGGCGAGCGGGGGTGCTCGGGCCAACTCAGCTGACATGAATCGGCGGCGAGACTGAACTGGGTTCGACAATGTGGGGTGGCGATCACCCGGGCACCCCACGAGGGATTGACAGCTCGGAGCAAGTTCTCGATTTGGTCCAAGCCAGAGGACAGTTGAACGTTGGGCGTGAACATTGGTCGGGGTAGACGGCGCGGTCTCAGGATGTTCAGGTTGATCACGTAGCCGTGGAGCTGGGAGCGATTCGTGCCGGGCGGAAGAGGAGAGTGCAGGCACGGCGTCGATATAAATGCGCTGCGTCGCTTTGACGTCAGACGCCGCCAGAAGCCAAACATCAAATCCGCGACGACCTTTCCCTGCCGGCTTCTCCAACAGGGTCACACGCCGCTCGCAGAAGCGAACGGCGTTCGCGCTATGCGACAGCAATGCTTTCTGGGCTGTGCGCACAACTACTGGAGAACCAACCGGGCGGCGTCAAGACGACGACAACAGGGGCTCCACTCGTCTGAGGCCCATGTTGTCGCCGTCTCATTGAGTTCCCGGCAACTATCGAACGGTCACCAGGAGCATGTAGGGCTCACCGAACCGGCACCCCATTGCGTGCTGGCAGCCGAGGCCTCGTCGTTCAGCGGGTCGGACGTGAGGTTGATGTACTTGGCTTGGGTCGCCGAGCCATTCACCCAGTTTTCGAGCGTGCCACTGAATCCCTGGTTCTTCCACAGGCATGCGGTGCTGACGGTGCCCGAACCGGACGCCCGCTTGCCGATCAGAATGCTCGATAGCTTGTCGTTGAAGTCGTCGCCAACGTAGGAGCGGTTCGAGTTGCCGGACATGTTGAACAAAGAACCGCCGCAGGCGGAGTTGTTGTAGAACGCCGAGCCTTGAATGGGGGAGCTGAGGTTACATGCCGCCGAAGCGGCTGCGGGCATCGCGACCAGGAGCGAAGCCCCGAGCGCGGCTGCTGCTAGGACGGTGGAGATGTGACGCTTCATTCTGTTCCTTCCATTGAGGGTGAGTGTGCCGCCGATGACGACACGTCTTTAGGAGTGGCTGTTTGACGGCTGCGCCCGTCGAAGGGCCGCAGCGGGTACCACGCTGAGCCGCGACTAGCAGCTCGCAGGGCGCACGTAGTCCGGCGCTCCGCGCGAACACGTCCACGCGTGCAGCTGCTTCTTGTCGTCGAACACACGTGCGTAGTTGCCCGTGTCGTCCATGTAGACGAACGACACTGCGGCAAGCCCGCGAGTTCGAAGGTCCTCGACCATGTCCCACGTAATGGGTTGGTCGCCATAGATTGGAACGATGTCTTGCATGTTCACGACTTCAACGTCGCCGTCAATTGGAACATCACTGCCACCGGGACCCCACAACAAGCCTGCCGCCACGATCAGGATGGCCAGAGCAAACATGATGGCTGCCGGTCGGGTTAGCCACGGTGCCCGCCGAGGAGAATCCCCTGGAGGGTCGCCTCCACCGCAAGATTCAGGATCCGCGTCCTCACTGAGACGGGAAGAGAAGGTTGAGCCAGTCAAAGTAGTCACTACTTTGTTCCCCACAATCTGACGTGTCGTTCCAGACACAGAACCTAGATCTAGTCAACCCGCCTGACGGGTGACAGGTTACTGAAGCTGCCGGGATTCATCGCGCATTCGGACTTGGGCGTGTCACGTGGCTTCGAGTGCAAATGGATGGCGGCGATTTGACAGGTCTGCTTCCGAAAGTTTCGCGGAGTGCGTGCCGATGCACCTTTATCGGGAGGACCCGAACGAGTGGGCACTACTGCAGGCTCGGTTCACGAAAGGGGGCAATGCGTGGCCGTCATCGAACTGATGGGAGTCCGCAAGTCGTTCCGACGTCTAGGGTCGCTGGAGTCATCGGTGGTGTTGGACGGGCTTGATTTTGTGGTTCCTGAGGGTGGAGTGCATGGCTTCCTCGGCCCGAATGGCGCGGGCAAGACAACTTCCCTACGCATCATGCTCGGACTGGTTCGCGCTGATGGTGGGACGTCGAAGATCCTCGGGCGGTCTGTCCCCAGCGAACTAGGTACGGTGCTGGCACAGGTAGGCGCTCTAGTGGACGCCCCCCGGCTCTTTCCTCAGTGGAGCGGACGGTACAACCTCCAAGTCCTGGCAAAGTACGCCGGACTAGCGCCCTACAGGGTTGAGCAGTGCCTGGATCTGGTGGGGATGTCTGAACAAGCGGAAACGCCGTTCAAGGGTTGCTCGCTTGGGATGAAGCAACGGCTAGGGATCGCTGCCGCAGTACTGAAGGACCCCCGACTCCTGATCCTTGATGAGCCGGCGAACGGTCTGGATCCGGCCGGTATCCGTGAGATCCGAGACCTAGTTAAGCAACTTGGCGCAAGCGGACGCACGACCGTACTTGTCTCCAGCCATCAGTTGCAGGAAGTCGAGTTGATGTGTGATCGGGTCTCGATTCTGTCGCGCGGGCGCCTGGTGGCATCCGGAGCGATGTCTGATCTCGAACGCACGTACGGCGTCCCAGACGTTGTCATTCGTGTCGACGACACCTTGGCGTCCAAGCTCGTCCTGAATGAGGCCGGATTCACGTGCGAGGTCCAAGATGGCTGCCTCGTTGTCCGTTCGCCTGGTGACCCGGCTGTACTCAACCAACTGCTCGCCGCGAAAGGACACTTTGCTTCGGCACTCGTCCCCCAGGGCGCCAGCCTTGAGAGCAGCTTCTTGGAACTGACGACTGAAGCAACTACTGCCAGGCCGACCCGATGAGCACCGCGTTCGACCTGATCTCGGCGGAGTCCTCGCGATTGCTTCACCGCCGAGCGGTCCGGAACGCCTTCCTGGCTGCGGCGATCTGCTTTGCTGTTGGAGCGATCTCAATGTTCGCCTACTTCTCACCGGCATCCGAAGCAGACGTCGCCGCCGCACGAGCAAAGCACCTCTCGACCGCCACCGATTCCGCGACGTCCTACGCCGAATGTGTGAAATCCCTGCCACCTGGGCGGTCGGTGTCCTCAGAGTGCGGGCTGGCACCTGCTGATCAGGAAATCGGGAATTTCACCCAGTATCTTGGAACCAAGACTTTCGTGCGCGAGGTCCACATGACTGAGCTCGCTCAGTTGATCGGACTCGCCTTTGCGGCCATCGCATTCCTCGTCGGAACAGCATGGATGGGTGCTGAGTGGTCGACGGGGTCTATCTCGCTGCTCGCAACTTGGGAGCCGAATCGGCTCAAACTGTTACTTGCGAAGGCGCTGGCGCTCATTGGCTGCGTGGGAATCTTCGCGATCGGGCTTCAATTGACCTGGATTGTGACGTCGCTCGTGCTGGCTCGCATCCAGGGAATCGCAGGTCCAGATCCCATTCCGTGGGTTCAATTGCTTGGCCTTCAAGGTCGAATGGTTCTGCTGGCGATGCTCGCAGCGCTCGGAGGTTTCGCCCTCGCGAATCTCACGCGGAGCACAGCAGGCGCGATGGGCATCGCCTTTGGGTACACACTCGTCGTTGAGGGCGCAGTACGGTGGCTCTCACCGTCGGGGCAAGCCTGGCTTGTCAGCGACAACGTGCTCGCATTCGCCAGCCCGCAAAACTACCTCGTCGCGTGGTCCGAAGACGGTGAACTCAGGTTCTTTCGCATCTCGAATCTGCAGGCGGGGATAACCATGGCACTGGTCGTTGGTCTGATGCTCCTCGTTGGTTCGGCCCTGCTGCGACGGCAGGACCTCACGTGATGTCCCGGGATCTCGGATCCCGATTTCGTGGGGACTCCGTGTCCTTGTCCTTATGGCCGCGCCTCGCGATCTCAGTTCCGATTGTGGGGGTTGGTGCCGTACTGGGTCGGAGTCTGTTCATTTCTGCCCTGAACGTGGAGCCCGCGGCGGCGCTGTTGATCGTCATTGTGGGTGTGTACCTGCTGTACGCACTTCCACTGCTCCGGGCCCTATGGCACCCGAGCGAATCCTGGCGGCACGAGCAGATCTGCGCCTACGCCGCCTCGCGTAGAATCGAAGACCTGGTTCGGCGTCACGACACCCAATGAGCATTTACAGATGATCTAAACCGTTTGCCAATTCGCGTGGGAAGGCATTGCTCCAACTCAACGCGGGACCGAACCTGTGCCGGGCCAATGCTCGTGATTGTCACCGAGTCAAAACCGATAGCACCGAGTTAAATCAAAAGTACATGACGTTGCCGCCTAATCACGGGTGGGCGCCACGGCTTCGCGTACGCCGATGCAAGTGTGGAATTTCGAAACTGGAGGGCCACGGATTCGGTCGTGTCCCGTGGTTAACGCACCCCAGCCGATAGCCACTTCTGGAGGCACCGGAATGCCTTGCGAACTGCAGCTTCAAGGCCGCGCAGGATGGTAGTGCGTGCGTGATGACTGGCCGTCAGTGACTGTTGGTGTCCTTTGGGGATTCCACGCCAACGCTCAGCTGGCAACGTGTAGCCGCATAATGTTATGCGGCTGATTTGCAACTTGTTCTAACCACGGGGGTGTTCGCGCAGGTCAGGGAGTTGGAGCGGGTGACCGGGATCGAACCGGCATGGCCAGCTTGGAAGAACCCTCCGAGCCATCCACGTTTGTGCATCAGCGTACGTCGTCGCAGGTCAACTCGGTAGACGTATCTACTGGCGTCCGTGCGAATCCGGCAACGTTCAGCCACTTAGGGCACGCGAAGGGCACGCGGGCTAGGGAGTAGCGCTTCTCTGTGACGAGAGAAGGCGCGACGACGGCAGGGGGCGGGTTAGCATCAAGGTGGGTTGGGTGCGCTCGCCATGCCACCCGAGGGTCGAGGTGATCACAAATGCGACTACGGGTGCTCTTGTTGTTGATGCTTGCGGGGGTAACTGCAGCCGGTTGCACCTCCAGCGAACCTCCGCTCGATGCTTTGCCCTCGACGATTCCGAGTCCCGCGAGTTCGGCGTCCACGACTTCGGAGCCTGGTTCTGGCACCGAGTTGCAGTTTGTCCTTGACGATGAGTTCCAAAGCGGGGACGTTGTTGAGTTGCAAATGAAAAATGTTGGCGAACGTGGCTACGTTTACCAAACCACCTATGCGGCGTGCTACCTCACGTACTCCGACACTGTCGGACGCGAATTCCTGATCCCACCTGGAACACACTGCGACCTGATCTCCAAAGCGACGATCAAGCCAGGGCAGACGGTGTCGCTGTTCAGATGGAGACTCAACGAGTGCGTTAAGGACCGCTGGGGCTGTGTACGCAGCGAGCCGCTAACCCCTGGCACCTACACGATCACAGGCCAGTTCAGCCCAGTTGGAAAAGGCAAGCCGGTAGCCGTAACTGCAGCGTTCGACCTCGTTGCGGCGTGACCGCGTCGAACCTTCGCTCGCCGGCGACGCGCCCATACGCGTTTGTGGCAGTCCGGCGTGCTGCCGTG
Source organism: Candidatus Nanopelagicales bacterium (assembly GCA_038316135.1). Classification (GTDB taxonomy): domain Bacteria; phylum Actinomycetota; class Actinomycetes; order JAHEKZ01; family JAHEKZ01; genus JAHEKZ01. Next base: position 36,522 of record JBBQAL010000015.1, read on the forward strand.
GAATGACGACCAATGGCGCGCGGAGCCCGACCGGCCGCTGGCGAGTGAGCTGCAGCTTCGGGGCCTCATCGTGCGGAAGAGCGGGCGTAGCAGCTTGGAAGGACCCTACGAGCCATTCACGTTCGTCCGTCAGACGAGGTGTCGCAGGTCAAATCGGTACCTGTGAACATCTACCTCCCGGATCGTCCAGCGTTGTTCACCTGCTTCGGGCACGCGAAGGGCACGGCCCGTCCTGATCGCTGCCACTGACGGATCGGATATCAGAATCGGTAGGCGTCCCGGCGGTGGTCGATGTCGAGGACGATCACCTGGTGGTTCGCATCGTCGATGCGGTAGCGAACTCTGTACTCGCCTCGGCGCGCCCGCCACATCCCTTCGAATGGCGCGTGCAGCTGAACGCCGACCACTCGCAGTCGGAGGCTGAGCGGCCCGCTGATGAACGCCCAGGCAGCAAAGGCCGCGGCGGACGGAAGGGCCTCGCTCAGTGCTCGGCGGGCACCCGGCGCGAGGACTACTGCGTACGAGGGTTCATCCGGTGTCTCAGTCGCCACGGTGATCGCGCAGCCGACGTTCGTCCATGAGCGTCGACATGTCAGCCGCAGTGGTCACATCGCCCGACGCCACGGCGTCATCAGCGGCGCGAATCCGCTCCATCGCGGCGTCATCGCGCAGGAGTTCGATGGTTGCCTCAAGGGAATCAAGGTCTGCCGCCGAGAGGAGCACCACATACTCGCGCCCGTTTCGGGTCACGTGAACGCGCTGGTGGGTCCGGTCGACCTCGTCAGCGATCTCGGACAGGCGAGCTTTGACCTCAGACAGAGGAAGTGTGCTCATAGACTAGAATAGTAGTCTGCGATGATCACGAGGCAACAGGGAGGTGTCTCCGCACGTCCGTGCGGATCCGGCAACATTCGGCCCCTTAGGGCACGCGAAGGGCACGGCCGAGGGATTTCGACGCCTGGTAGGTCGGCGGCGTGAGCCCTCGGGATCGTACGCTCGACCCACTCGGGAACGCACGCTTGGCCGCTCTTGCTCACAGAGACTGAGGTGTCTGTGCTTCCATCGTAGATACCGGAGTGGTAACTAAATTGGCTTCCTTGACACCGGACCTCGCGCCTGAGAGCCTGGTGTCAGGCAAACCGATGTAGATACTGATCCAGTAGTTTGGAGGTGCGCCATGACACCTGAGGTATCGACCCATGGAGCCGCCCGGACGCTGCCAAGGGGCTTGGCGCCCATTGTCGAGGCCCTTGAGCTGGACGAGGTCAGTCTCGTCACCATCGGGCTGATCGACGAGATCCGACTCCGGGCGGGTCTTGCCACCCCGGCGAACGTGCTCGCGGCTCGCCTCCGGGCCCGTGGCTGGCTGCTCGCGACTCCGCAGCGGGGGGTCTATGAGTTTGCGCCGGGGTCCCACGCGGGTCCGCTGTCGCGGGGCACCCTT
>JBBQAL010000011.1:0-41628 GCA_038316135.1 Candidatus Nanopelagicales bacterium
CCACCACCGGTGGCGAGAACGTCGGAATCAGTGTCGACGCATCTGTGGCCGAGAACGGTTGGCTGGTCTCGATCAATGGCAGGTCGCTCAACCGCACTCCGCTGACCGAGAAGTACTTCCGCTTCACCGTGCCGCCGACCGAACTGCGGCGCGGCGACGCGCAGCTGGTCATCTCGGCGTTGACCGAGGACGCAGCACAGGTGCGAGGTACCTGGCTCTTCGGCCTCTCCGACACCGTTGACGGCGGCAACTAGCCCACTAACCCGGGATACAGAACGACGTGCCTAGTCGAGGTCGTCGGCCACTGCACGAAGCAACTTGGCGATCTTCTCCGCCTCCGCCGCTGCCGGGGCCTTGCCACGACGCAGCCCGTTACCGAACTGGTCCAGCAGCTTGATGAGGTCTTCGACGATGATCGCCATGTCCTCGGGGGGTTTGCGCGCAGTGGCGACGCCGACGGGCACGTCGAGCACACGCACCGACAATGCCTGCTCGCCGCGACGACCTTCGGCAACGCCGAACTCGACGCGCGACCCCGGCTGGAGCGCGGTCAGGCCCTCCGGCAGTGCGGACTGATGAACGAAGACCTCGCCGCCGTCGTCACGGCTGAGGAACCCGAATCCCTTTTCGGTGTCGAACCACTTGACCTTGCCCGTGGGCACGGCGCACCTCACACGTCTTGTTGAGACGCCCCGGCCCGAAGGATCGGAGCGCAACCCCGCGGTTGCGAGGGACCACCAGGGTAGTGACCGAATGGGTGGATCCCCCAACCGGTTTCAGGTGGCGCCACTCCTTACCCTGGTCCCATGACCTCATCCGGCGACAGCACCCGGTCCTCCCTTGACTCTGCCGTGCGGGTCGGGGCAGTGCTGATCGCCGTCGGCATTCTCGCCACGATCGCCACGCTGGTGCCGCTTTTCTCGAGCCTCGACGCGCTCCCGGTGGGGGTTTACCTGCTCTGCTTCCTGGCTCCGCTCGGCCTCGCGGTGATCTTGGTGGCCCTTTGGCGCCGCGCGAGAACACGCTCGGCGCGTCTTCGGGCGGCGAGTCAGAATCACCATCCGTAACTGATCCACTACACCGTGTCGCAGATTCGGTCGGATGGAGTAACACTCCCCAGCCAATTCCGGTGAACCACTTGACGGCCCCCTGGCTAGCCACAACGGTGGCGCTAGCCCCGCGCAACCCCGCGGGGTCCTGCCTGTGAACGCCGTTCCGACCCATCAAGTCGGCCTATGGCTGAGCCAAAGGCGCCATCCGCGCCAGAAGGGACCACACGTGTCCTGGTCTACCCCCTCTCCCCGACGCGGTACGGCCGCTCTCGCAGCCGTTGCCTCTGTCGCCCTCGCAGCTGCCACCATCACTGCGACGGCGCCGACTGCCGGCGCCCAATCGTCGGACGTGCCCGCAAGCGCACCGACCGAGAACGGTCAGTCGTACAAAGCCGGCAAGTACATCGTCATGTTCGACGGGCTACCGGCGGCCGGCTATCAAGGTGGGGTCGCCGGCTACCCGGCCACGCGTCCGACCAAGGGTGAGCGGCTGAGCACCGAAAGCGCCCCCGTGGCCAACTACCGCAGCTACCTGCAGAGTGGACACGAGCGGGTGCTCGACAGAGTCGGCGTCCCGGTGAGTAAGCGGCTCTACGACTACACCGCAGCGTTCAACGGCGTCGGCGCCAGGCTGACCGCCGACCAGGCGCAGGCCCTCGCCAAGAGCCCAGCCGTCACCGCCGTCTTCCCGAACGAGCGACACCAGCTCGACACCAACGTGAGCCCCGACTTCCTCGGCCTCACGGGTTACAACGGCGCGTGGGAGCAGCTGGGCGGCACCGGAAGCAAGGGTGCTGGCGCCGGACTCGTGGTGGGCGTCGTCGACACCGGCATCTGGCCAGAGAACCCAGAGGTCCAGTTCGCCAACTCGAATGTCGGACCCATCCCCGGTTGGACCGGCACGTGCAAGGAGGGCGAAGACTTCACCAAAAGTGACTGCAACGACAAGCTCATCGGCGCCCGGTACTTCTTGAAGGGCATTGGCCGCAAGAACATCGCGCGGGCCGACTTCAAGTCACCACGCGACTACGACGGTCACGGCACCCACACCCTCACGACCGCAGCCGGCAGCCCGGCCGAGGCGGTCGTTGACGGCACGTCGTACGGACAAGTGAGTGGTATGGCTCCGGCAGCGCGCGTCGCCGCCTACAAGGCCTGCTGGACCGACCGTGCCGGCGACAACGGCTGCTACAGCATTGACACCGTTGCCGCAATCGACAAGGCGGTGGCCGACGGCGTCGACGCCATAAACTTCTCGATCGGCGCCGGGAGCGAGAGCACGGTTCTCGACCCCGACGAGATCGCCTTCCTCTTCGCAGCTGACGCCGGCGTCTTCGTCGCAGCCTCAGCAGGCAATGAAGGACCAGGCGCCAGCACCACGGACCACGTCAGCCCGTGGCTGACCTCGGTCGCCGCCAGTACCTTCAAGGTGAGCGAGCAGGCAGCCCTGCTCGGCAACGGCGAACGCTATGTCGGTGCCTCCAGCACCGACTCGCTGCCCGCCAGCCCGGCTGTGCTGTCCAGCGACGTCGGCAAAGCAGGAGCCGACCCCGCCGCGGTGGCGCTCTGCGTTCCTCGCACGCTCGACAAGGCAACCACTGCCGGCAAGGTCGTCGTGTGTGACCGAGGGGTGATCGATCGGGTCGACAAGAGCAAGGCGGTCAAGCTCGCAGGTGGCGTCGGGATGGTGCTGGCCAACACCTCACCGAACTCACTCAACGCAGATCTGCATTTCGTGCCGACGGTCCATGTCGATGAGGTGGCCGGAGCAGCGATCAAGGAATACGTTTCGACGGCGACGAACCCGACAATCGCCATCGTCCCGCTGAAGCCGGGCGAGTCGACCACTCAGGTGCCCGAGATCGCCGAGTTCTCGTCGCGTGGACCCTCGACCACCACGGGTGGCGACGTCGTCAAGCCCGACATCGCCGCACCGGGCGTCGACGTCCTGGCCGGGATCTCGCCGGTGACCGATGCCGGCCGCAACTGGGACCTCCTCTCCGGCACTTCGATGGCGTCGCCGCACATCGCCGGGATCTCGCTGCTCATCCAGCAGGCGCACCCGTCGTGGACGCCAGCGATGATCAAGTCGGCCCTGCTGACCACGGCAACCGACACGATCACGACCACGAGTCCGTTCGAGCAGGGCGCCGGGATGGTGCGGCCGACCTCCGCTCTGAACCCTGGTCTGGTCTACAACGCCGGTTGGGACGACTGGTTGTCCTTCATCGACGGTCAGGGCCTCGATATCGACAATGTCGACCCGATCGACGCCTCCGAACTCAACCAGGCCTCGATTGGGATCGGTCAGCTCGCCGGACAACAGACGGTGACGAGGACCGTGACCAACGTCGGCGCGGCAGGCACCTACCGCGTCTCGGTTCAAGGCCTGCCTGGGGTTGATGTCGACGTCCAGCCATCGGTCCTGTCATTGGCCGCCGGTGAGTCGGCATCCTTCACGGTGACCTTCACAACGAACAGCAGCGGCACTCTCGATGAGTGGAGCACTGGGACCCTCACGTGGACCAAGGGTTCGACGAAGGTACGCAGCGCGGTCACCGTCAAGCCGGTGGGCGTCAGCGCGCCTGGCGAGGTAAACGGCACCGGAGCAAACGGTTCGGTGGACGTTCCCGTGACAGCGGGCTTCACCGGGACCATGCGCACCAAGGTCTACGGCCTGGTGGCGGGTGACGCCAGCGATGGATCGGTGACCATCGACGCCGGCGCGTTCAACGACCTGGCACCGATCGCCGGGCCAGCGGTCAAGGCGTACCCAGTAACCGTGCCCGAAGGGTCAACCGCCCTTCGCGCAGATCTGAACGCAACCGACGACACCGCCGACCTCGACCTGTACCTGTACAACAGCGCCGGCGATTTGGTGGCGCTGTCGGCCACCGGGTCCGGTGACGAGCAGATCACCTGGGCTGGCGTGCCCGCAGGTGAATACACCGTGTATGTCCACGGTTATGCCGGTCCGTCGCCGGCGGCGTACACCCTCACGACCTACGTGGTGGGCAGCACAAGCGAGGGAAACCTCACGGTGACGCCGGGAGCGGCAGCCGTGACGCTGGCCGAGGAGACTTTGTTCACCTTCGCCTGGTCGGGCCTCGACACCACCAGCAGCTACCTCGGCTGGGTGGGATACCGGAGGGCCGGCGAGACGATCGGCCTCACGCTGGTGTCGATCAACTAGAAGCAGGGCCGGTTACGCAGAGCAGGGGCCACCGACCGGTGGCCCCTGCTCTGCGTAACCCATAGCGAGGGCCATCGCCTACCGTGGGGCAGATGACCACGCCGCCGGTATCACGCAGCCTCGCCGACGACCTGCGTGGGCGCGATGACCAAGCCCTTCAGTCGCTTATCCAACGACGCCCTGACCTGGCGGTCCCCACTCCGGGTGATCTGGCCCAGCTGGCCGGACGCTCGGTCACCGCGGCGTCAACCGCACGAGCTCTCGACCACTTGACCCGGTTCGGGCTTCAAGTACTTGAGGCTGCCGTCGTCTGCCCCGAGCCCTTCTCGACGAGTGACGTATTCGCCCTGCTGCCCGACACCCCACCGGAGGCCGTGGCTCACCAACTCGACGACCTCGTCCTTCTGGCGCTCGTGTGGGGCGAGCCGGATGCCTGGCGTCCCACCGTCGCTGCTCGAGAGACAGTGGGACGCTTCCCTGCCGGGCTCGGCCCTCCGCTGGCACTGCTCGGTGGTGGCGACGTCCGGCCCCTGATCGAGGCATTGGAGTCTGCCCCTCCGGACGCGCGCGAGGCCGTCGACGCGCTGACCTGGTCGAACCCCACCGGCCGCGTCAAAGACGCCGACCGCGTCGTGACACCCGAGTCGGCCAGAACACCGGTCGAGTGGTTGTTGGCCAGGGGCGTCCTGCGGCCACTCGACAAGGGAACGGTCGTCCTTCCGCGTGAGATCTCCCTGCACTTGCGGTCCGGCCGCCTGCACCGCACCCTCGCGACCGAGGCGCCGATTGCCGAGCTGCACCACCACGATCCGGTCGTCGTCGATCGTCTCGCGACCGGTACTGCGGGCGAGCTCGTTCGCCGGGTGTCGACGCTGCTGGAACGCTGGGCTGTTGCTGCACCAGGAGTTCTTCGATCCGGCGGGCTAGGCGTCAGGGACCTTCGCGCCGCCGCGACCCTGCTCGATGTCGACGAAAAGCTCGCAGCCCTGGTGGTTGAGGTGACGTGGGCAGCCGGACTGCTGGCCACCAGCGGTGAGACCGACGACGAGTGGCTGCCGACCCCCGCCTACGACCTGTGGCGCACCCGATCGGTGGCCGATCGCTGGGTCCAGTTGGCAGGGGCGTGGCTCACCACCTCTCGCGTCGCCAGCCTGGTGGGTACCGTCGCCGCTGGCGACGGACGGGTCAATGCCTTGACCCCCGACGCCGAGCGCGTCGTCGCCCCAGACATTCGGCGATGGGTACTGCAAGACCTGGCCTCGTTCGACGCGGGCACGGCGGCCACCGTCGAGTCGATGGTTCACCGTCATGAATGGCGGCGCCCGCGACGTGGTGGCCGCCTTCGTGACGACCTCGTCCGGTCGACGCTGCACGAGGCGAACGCCGTGGGTATCTGTGCGCGAGGGGCGCTGAGCGGGTTTGGTCGGCTGCTGCTCGACGGAGCCGAGGCTGAGGCTGAGTCAGCGTTGTCGTCGCTGCTACCCGACCCGGTCGATCACGTTCTCCTGCAGGCCGACCTCACCGCCGTCGCACCAGGACCGCTTCGCGACGACCTGGCCCGATCTCTGTCGATGCTTGCCGATATCGAGTCCTCCGGGGGCGCCACGGTCTACCGATTCAGCGAGGGCTCGGTGCGTCGCGCGCTCGACGCCGGACGCTCTGCCAGCGAGTGTCAGTCGTTCCTCGCCGGGGTCAGCCGCACACCTGTGCCGCAACCACTCAGCTACCTCATCGACGATGTCGCGCGACGGCATGGACTCTTGCGAGTTGGCAGCGCCAACTCCTATCTGCGTTGCGACGACCCGGCCGTTCTCGACGAGCTCATGGCCGGGCGCGCGAGCGAGACACTGCGGCTGCGCCGCCTGGCGCCGACGGTTGTCGTGACTCCTACCGCCCCCGACGTGCTTCTCGAGCGCCTTCGTGATCTGGGGTTGGCCCCGGCCGCCGAGGGGGGCGATGGAAGCGTCGTCGTCTCCCGACCCGACGAGCGCCGCACCGGCCCGCGAGGCGTCCCGCCCCTGCTGACCAACGACCCGCCGGCGCCGCCCGCCACCGTGGCTGCGTCCATCATCCGAGCCCTTCGGGCCGCCGAGCGCGGGGCATCTCGCGGACCCCAAACGAAGGGTCCCGGCCTCGGAGCCCACGTCCCTCGCACCGCGATGACCGAGACGATGGACGTGCTGCGCCAAGCGGTCGAGTCGGGGGCGTCGGTGTGGCTGGGCTACGTCGACAACGACGGCGTCTCAGCAGAGCGGGTCGTGGACCCGGTCACCCTGGCCGGTGGGCAGTTAACCGCATACGACCACCGATCTGACGGCGTCCGCCGGTTCGCGGTGCACCGGGTAACCGGAGTTGCACCGTTGACCGAGGCGGGCCGATAGCCTCAGGCCCGTGAGCGAAGAGACGCAGGCCTCGTTCCTGCAGCGCGCAGTCTCCGGAGCAGTCGACGCCACCGTCGGCCGGGTCGAGGACCGCGTGGTCTCGTCCACGAAGGGCGTGATTGACGACCTTGAGCCGTACCTCGCCGAAGAAACCGTTCCGCGAATTGTCGATGCTCTGATGCCCTACCTCATCGAGCAGGTCGTGCCTCAGGTGATCGACGGGCTCACCGAGCGACTAGCTACTGAGACAGGTCCTGCCATCGTCGAGGGAATGACCCCTCAGCTCGCCGATGAACTGGTGCCCGTTCTGCTCGCGAGGATGCGTCCGTACCTCGAGGCCGAGCTCGTGCCAGCGGTCGTCGACGGCGTGACGCCGCACATCATCGACAAGGCCGGACCGCAGATCGTCGCCGGCCTGATGCCGTACATCCAAGCTGAGGTCGTGCCCAAGATTCTCGACGAGTTCGTCGACGACCCTCGAGTCCGCGACCTGATCCGCGAGCAGAGCCTCGGCCTGCTCTGGGACGCGGTCGAGGCATTGCGCGCCGGTCTGGCCAAGGCCGACGACCTCGTCGAGCACGTTCTTCGTCGGATCTTCCTCCGGGGCCCGATCAACGACGAGTACTCGGACGACCAGCTGCCCCCCAAGAGAGACCGTTCACACGCTGGGATCGTCTCGCGCTCGGCCGGTGCTGGACTAGACCTGCTGATCATCTCGCTGGTCGCCGCACAGGGGCTGGCCACAACGCTGTCTCTCATCGGATCTGTGGTCGACCCGATCCCAAAGTGGCTTGTCGCTGCCCTCACTTTCCTATTCGCATGGCTTGGGCCGCTCTATCTCGTGGTCGCGTGGCGTGCCATCGGGCGAACTATCGGCGGTGCCGTTGCCGGCTACGCGGTGATCGGCTTCAACGGTGAGCAGTTAGGCGTCTTCCGGGCTCTGGTCCGAGCCTTCCTGAGCTTCTTCCTCATGCCCCTCTGGGCGCTCGGCATGGTGGGGACGGCCTTCCACCCGCTGCGGCGATCCTGGGGCGACCGGCTGCTCGGTTCGCAGACGCCATATCTCGTCCACACTGAGCACAAGAGCTCGCGCCTTCACTCAGAGTGGGTCTAGCGACTTGCGGCGCCGGCGCCGGGCAGCAGCCACTCAATGATTGTCGTGCGTGGAGACTTAGTGGTTTCTCAGACCATCAACTCTCCACACATGCGGACCACCTGGCTTGGCTGAACCTCCGGCGACGAGTACCTCAGGCGAGGTAGCGAAGCCAAAGGTACGGGACACAGAGCGCGACGCTGACCACAGTCACCAGCAGCCCGTAACGGGTGAACTGCCAGAACGAGATCGGATAGCCATAGCGCTTGGCGATCCCGATCACCACGACGTTGGCGCTCGCACCGATGGCCGTTGCGTTGCCACCGAAGTCGGCACCAAGCGCCAGCGACCACCAGAGGACGTTTCCAGGGTTCAGCGTTGGGTCGTTGGTAGCAAGCTGGTCAACGACCGGAGCCATGGTTGCGACATACGGGATGTTGTCGACGATTGCTGACAACGCCGCCGACCCGAACAAGATTCCGAAGGTGGCCGCGACGGGGTCGCCACCGACGGCATCGGTCAATGCGCTGGCCAGTGCGTCAATCGCACCCACCTCGACCAGCGCTCCGACAAGGACGAACAGGCCCATGAAGAAGACCAGCGTTTCCCACTCCACTTGCTTCATGTACTCATCGGTGGGTCCCGGAACAGCAAGCATCATCGCCCCACCACCCAGCAGAGCCACGATGGACGGTTCGATGCCCAACGTCCGCTGCAGGACGAAGCCGATGAGCACCAGCACAAGCACCGCCATGCCCCTGATCAGAGCCTGCGGATCCTCGATCGCCTCGCGCTCGTCGAGGGCCATCACCGACTCAGCCGCCTCGGGGTCGTAGGTGAAGGCGTCGCGGAAGACGAACCTCGACAGCAGCAGGAAGGCCACCATGACGATCACGACGATGGGTCCGAGGTTGACGACGAAGTCGACGAACGACAGGTCGGCGCGACTACCGATGATGATATTGGGCGGATCGCCGACCAGCGTCGACGCGCCACCGATGTTCGAGGCAAGCACCTCGGCGATGAGGAAGGGAACCGGGTTGAGCTTCAGCCGGTTGCACACGAGCAGGGTCACCGGAGCCACGAGCAGCACCGTGGTGACGTTGTCGAGAAGTGCCGACGCAACCGCCGTGAGCGTGCACAGAAGCACCAGCAGCGGGTAGGGACGTCCCCGTGTGCGTTTGGCGCTCCAGATCGCGAGGAACTCAAAGAGCCCGGTTCGCCTGAGCCCGGCGACCACGAGCATCATCCCTAACAGCAAGAAGATGACGTTCCAGTCGATGCCGGTCTGGCGTGAGTAGAAGGCCTCCTGTGCGCCTACGATCCCGAGGCCGAAGACTGCGGCGACCCCGCCAAGCGCCGCGACCGTTCGAGGGACGCGCTCAGTGGCGATCAGCGCGTACACAATGACAAACACGGCGACGGTAAGCACAGTCGTCATCCGTGTCACACCTCGTTGATGGCTGTGCCGAGCACCTTGACGGCTGAAATGGTGCCGATCGCCCGCCCATCAGGCCCGGCAACGACCAGCAGCGGTACATGCAGGCGGGACATCAATGCAGCCACCTCGAGGAGGGTGGCGTCATGGTCAATGGTGCCAAGGAGGTCGGGTTCGGCATCGTCGAGCACATCCTGGACCGTCAGCCCGACGAGTGCTTCGAGCAGCCGATCTGCTGCCGCCTCATCGACAACTCGTGCGAGGGAAAGGTCATCCTTGATGTAGGCAGGAACTGCCAGACCGAGCACCTGGGACGCCGGCAATACGGCCAGTGGACGCCCGTCGTCAGAGATCACCGCCAGCCCCGGAAGCGCCTCGTCGACCAAGCGGCGCACGATATCCAAGACCGTGTCGGCGGTGCGGACTAGCCCGACCGGCTGGGCAAGGTCTAAGGCGATCACGCCAGCAGCGTAGTGCCGGAACAGCGCGGCATGAGTCGATGTTGGACACTGGTGCAGGGCCCCTAGGTCCAGTACCCCCTTCAAGAGCCATCCAAGGAGCCCGCGTGACCGACGGTCCGCTGATCGTCCAGAGCGACAAGACGTTGCTCCTGGAGGTCGAGCACGCCCTCTCTGATGAGTGCCGGCATGCCATCGCGCCCTTTGCAGAGCTAGAGCGCGCCCCCGAGCACGTCCACACCTATCGGGTCACACCGTTGGGGCTATGGACCGCCCGGGCTGCCGGCCATGACGCCGAGCAGGTGGTCGACACCTTGCTCAAGTACAGCCGATACGCCGTTCCACACGCGCTGCTCGTTGACATCGCCGAGACGATGGCCCGCTACGGACGATTGCAGCTCATGGCGCACCCAACCCACGGGCTGGTCCTGCACACCAATGATCGACCGGTCCTCGAAGAAGTGTTGCGATCGAAGAAGATCGCACCCCTGGTTGGGGACCGCCTCGATCAAGACTCCGTCGTCGTGCACCCGTCCGAGCGAGGGCACATCAAGCAGGTGCTCCTCAAGCTCGGCTGGCCGGCCGAAGACCTCGCCGGCTACGTCGATGGCGAGGCGCATGCAATCGCCCTGGAGGAGGGTGACTGGCAGTTGCGCGACTACCAGCGACATGCTGCTGAGAACTTCTTCCACGGTGGTTCCGGCGTCGTCGTGCTGCCATGCGGAGCTGGTAAGACCATCGTGGGTGCTGCCGCTATGGCCATGGCACAGGCGACCACGCTGATCCTGGTGACCAACACCGTTGCCGCCCGCCAGTGGCGCGACGAGTTGCTCCACCGAACCAGCCTCACCGAGGACGAGATCGGCGAGTACTCCGGCGCGAAGAAGGAGATCCGACCCGTCACCATCGCCACGTACCAGGTGATGACGACTAAGCGGAAGGGCTCTTACGCCCACCTCGAGCTCTTCGACGCTCGCGACTGGGGGCTCATTCTCTATGACGAGGTGCACCTGCTGCCCGCGCCGATCTTCCGTTTCACCGCCGACATCCAGGCTCGCCGACGCCTCGGTCTCACCGCCACCCTGGTCCGCGAGGACGGTCGCGAAGGTGACGTCTTTTCCTTGATCGGACCCAAGCGCTTCGATGCTCCGTGGAAGGAAATCGAGGCGCAGGGGTACATCGCACCGGCCGAGTGCATCGAGGTGAGGGTCACCCTTCCGGAGCGCGAGCGGTTGGCCTACGCCACCGCCGAGCCAGAGGAACGCTACCGACTTTGTTCCACCTCGCAGGAGAAGTCACGCATCGTCGAGCAGCTGGTCGAGCTGCACCGCGGTCAGCCGACACTGGTGATCGGCCAGTACATCGACCAGCTCGACGAGCTGGCTGGGCGCCTCGATGTCCCTCTCATCAAGGGCGAAACCACCGTGAAGGAACGCGAACGGCTCTACAAGGCCTTCCGTGCTGGTGAGATCACCACGCTGGTCGTCAGCAAGGTGGCGAACTTCTCCATTGACCTTCCCGAGGCGAGCGTCGCGATCCAGGTGTCAGGCGCGTTCGGATCACGGCAGGAGGAAGCGCAGCGCCTCGGGCGGATTCTGCGCCCGAAGGCCGACGGTCGCTCTGCGCGGTTCTACGCCGTTGTGGCGCGCGACACCGTCGACCAGGACTTCGCCCAGCACCGCCAGCGGTTCCTCGCCGAGCAGGGATACAGCTACACGATCACCGACGCCGACGATCTCCCGGCCGCCGATCTCGGATCGGCCGATGACCGCTGAGCCCGAGGCGGCCCTCGGGGACGCCAGGGCGCGCGTACTGCACGACCTGTCGGCCACGCTGCCGACGACGCCCCACGTGATTGACGCCCTCGACACAGCCATCCGTGAACGGCGCAACTGGGTCGAGCCTTGGCCCGAGGGTGCTGCCTTCCTGGCCTGCCTGGTTGCCCAGGACGTCCAGGAGGCGATCGCCCCAGCCGTGGGTCGCTGGCCAAGGTGCCGGACCAATGGCGACCACACACTGCACGTCGAGCCCGATCTCGGCGAAGACCCGTCATGGGTCTGCGAGGACTGTTCGGCAGTGGTCGCCTCGATCGGCGAACTCTGACGACGGTTCGCCCCACCGCACGGCCGATTCACGCCACACTGGGCACCATGCGCGAGCCGACCGAACGCGAAGCACGCCTTCTCGATGCTGCCGTCGTGACCGGCGGCCTCGGGCCCGAGTACAGCCAGCCGCACCGCGAGTACCACAACCTCATGCACATTGAGGACGTCCTACTTCGCATCGAAGAGTTGGAACCCCCCGCTGAGCATGAGCTGGAACTCGCGCTCGCCGCCTGGTTTCACGACGCGGTCTACCAACCTGGCCAGGACGACAATGAGGACCGCAGCGCCTATGCGGCGTATGACGCACTCGAGCAGGTGGGTGCTGATCCCACACTCATCGCCGAGGTTGTCAGGCTCATCCGCCTGACTGCTTCGCACGAGCCCGAGGACGACGATGTCTCCGGCGCCGTGCTCTGCGATGCCGACCTGGCGATCCTCGCCGCCGCGTCCGACCGGTACGCGCAGTACGCCTCCGCCATCCGTCAGGAGTACGCGCACGTCCCCGAACTGGACTTCCGCACTGGGCGGGCCAAGGTGCTCCGCCGATTTCTCGACCGACCGACGATCTTTCGGACGGCGTACGGTCGCAAGCACTGGGAGGTAGCCGCGCGCGCCAACATCTCCGCCGAGATCGCCCAGCTCGACCAACCCCCAACAACGTGTTAGTGAGCGGGTCCTATAGGACCCGCAGACTTACACAATGACGCGGGAGGGAGCGGCGGTGGACGGTTCGGCGCACATTGTGGGGATCGGCATGATCGCGTTCGACGCGCTCGACCCCCCTAAGTTGGCGAGCTTTTGGGCTGCACTGTTGGGCGGGCGCCACGTCGTTGTCGACGATGACGGTGACGCCTGGGTTGAGGTTCCCGGCTACCCGCGCCTCGACTTCCTCCGGGTGCCGGAGAACAAGACGGTCAAGAACCGGCTGCATCTGGACATTGCAGTCTCCGACGTCGAGTTGGCGACATCCGAAGCGGTGGCGCTGGGAGCATCGCTAGCCAGCGACGTCTACTCTGGCGGTCGTTGGCAGGTGCTGCGCGACCCAGAGGGCAACGAGTTCTGCCTACTTCCTCCTGACCTTTCCTGAAGGGTGGCGAGCATGAAGAGTGTCATGCCAGAGTGGACGCAGGGGTACTCCCGCAAGTACCTGACGAAGGACATGGTGGCTGGCGCCACCCTGGCCGCAGTCGCTATCCCTGAGGTGCTGGGGTACACGTCGATCTCCCAAACACCATTGGCCACTGGCCTCTACACGATCATCTTCCCGACCATCGTGTTCGCCCTCTTCTGCTCGTCTCGGCTCCTCGTGGTGGGTGCGGACTCGGCCACTGCCGCGCTGATGGCCGCCGGGCTGCTCTCGCTCGGCTCGGTGACCCTGACGCCGTACTCCGACAAGTGGGTGGCCTACACGAGTATGGTGGCGCTGACCTGCGCCGCTCTGCTCCTGCTAGCCAGGATTCTCAAGCTCGGCTTCCTCGGCGACTTTCTCTCCGCGTCGGTGCTGATCGGATTCCTCACCGGTGTCGGTATCCAGGTGCTGAGTGGCCAAATCCCCGACATGCTCGGCATCACCAAGGGAACGGGCAACTGGTTCGAGCAGCAGTGGGACTGGATCAGTTCCCTCGGCGACATCCAATGGGAGACCGCCGCCTTCGCGGCGGCCACGATTCTGATCATCGTTGGCTTCAAGAAGTTTGCGCCGCGTGTCCCCGGAGCGCTGATCGCAGTCGTCGTTCTCACCGGGATCTCGGCCGCAACCGACGCAGCCTCACAGGGTGTCACCGTGGTCGGTGCTGTGACGGCAGGCTTTCCGCCCGTGGGTCTCCCGCAGGGTTTCAGTTTCTCTGACGCTTTCTCTGTACTGGGGATTGCCCTCTCCTGCTTGGTCCTGATCATTGCCCAGAGTGCGGCAACGGGTCGCAGCTTTGCGATGAAGCACGGCGACAAGGTCGACATCAACCGCGACATCGTCGGACTGTCCGGAGCCAACCTGGCTGCAGGGCTGACCGGGACCTTCGTGGTCAATGGCTCACCGACCAAAACCGAGATCCTCGATGAGCAGCACGGCCACTCTCAGGTGGCCAACCTCACCATGGCCGCTATCGCGCTGCTCTTCACCATGTTCTTCACTTCACTGTTGGCTGACATGCCTAAGGCAGTTCTTGCCGGAATCGTCTTCTTGATCGGCGTCGGGCTGATCGACATTCTCGGCATGCGAACCATCAAGAAGATGCGGGTCAGCGAGTTCTGGATTGCCGTCGCAACGTCCGTCGTGGTCTTCGCCGTTGGTGTCGAGCAAGGAATTATCGTTGCGATCGTTGTCTCTATCCTCGACATCATTCGGCGCCAGTATCGACCGGCGTCCTTCGTCGTCAGCGAGACGCACGACGACAAGCCGGTCTACACCAAAGCGAGACCGGGTACCCAGAGCGAGCCAGGCCTGGTCGTCTTCCGATACGACGCTGAGCTCTTCTATGCCAACGCGAATCGGTTCGTCGAAGACATCCAGGCGGTCATCGCTGGCGCGCCCGACCCGGTTCGTTGGGTGGTGCTCGATACGACAGCGATCACCG
The DNA here is from genome assembly GCA_038316135.1 of Candidatus Nanopelagicales bacterium. GTDB lineage: Bacteria > Actinomycetota > Actinomycetes > JAHEKZ01 > JAHEKZ01 > JAHEKZ01. The sequence goes on from JBBQAL010000011.1 coordinate 14,294, forward strand.
ACCTGGACTACTCCGCGGGGATCGCTTTCAAGGGTTTGGCCAACTACTTGGCGGCCAACAGCATCGCGCTCGGCGTCACCAGCCTCGATCCGCTGCTGCTCGAAACCATGAAGAAGTACGGCCTCGGCGGTCTCATCCCGAGTTCGATGATGTTCGACACGATCGAGGAAGCCATCGCCGGCTTCCGGGCAGGCGCACACCCTGCTTGATCACTGACCCTTGGCGCTGCGTGGACGCCGCCGTCTCAGCCCGGCCGCGTTCAACTTGGCCACCAGCTCGCGGGAGGACACGAGCGTCGCGCCAGCAGCAATGACGTCGTCGCGCCGCTCGACGGGAATGTCGTAGTGGTCGCCGTCGAAACCGCGCTCGGGGATGTCGAAAGGTGCCGCGAACGCGTGCAACTCATCGAATGAGGTGTCACTGGCCAGATGGCACCAGAGGCGTCCATGCGCCGACACCTGCGCGTTGTCGATGACAATCACGACGCGGCACCCACGGCCTGAACACCCAAGTTGACGACCACCTGCCCATCGAACCAGGTCAGGTCGATAATGGGGGCACCAAAACGAAAGGAGTCCAGCGTCGTGACCGCCTTCCCCCACCTGTTCTCAGCGATTCAGATTGGCTCGGTCACGGTGAAGAACCGGATCCTGTCGTCGGGTCACGACACCGTCATGGCCGAGGACGGAAGAATCGGCGACCGGCTGGTGGCTTATCACGAGGCACGCGCAAGCGGCGGTGCCGGCTTGATCGTCGCGCAGGTTGCCGGGGTCCACCAGAGCGCGAAGTACTCAGCCAGCATCTTGATGGCCGACACCGACGAATGCATCGCCGGCTACCGCACCCTCGCCGAGACGGTGCATCCGCACGGCACGGTGCTCTTCGGTCAGCTCTTCCACGACGGTCGCGAGATGATGGAGAGCCAGGACGGATCATTGTCGGTGGCCCTCGCTCCATCGGCAGTACCTACCGAGCGCTTCCATGTGATGCCTCGCGCGATGCCGATCCCGCTGATCGAGGAGATCGTCGCGTCTTTCGGTTCGGCTGCACGTCGGTTGCAGACGGCGGGCATGGACGGCGTTGAGATCGTCGCATCGCACGGCTACCTGCCCGCGCAGTTTCTCAACCCGCGAGTGAACGTACGCACAGACCAGTACGGGGGGACACTCGAGAACCGCCTGCGCTTTCTGCGCGAGGTGATCGCCGCCGTCCGCGACGAAGTGGGCCGCGACTTCGTGGTCGGAATCCGCGTCTCTGCGTCGGAAGAGACCGATGACGGCCTGGCTGCCGACGAGATGCTTGATGCTCTTCGGGTGCTGGACTCAGACGGCGCGATCGACTACGTCAGCGTCGTGGCCGGGACCTCGGCGACACTCACCGGCTCAAACCACATCGCACCGCCGATGAGTTTCGCCCCCGCCTACGTAGCCCCGATGTCGGAGCGGGTGAAGAGCGTGGTGAGCGTTCCCGTCATGGTCGCGGGGCGAATCAACCAGCCGCAGGAGGGTGAGCAGGTACTCGCCAACGGGCAGGCCGACATGGTCGTCATGACTCGCGCGCTGATCTGTGACCCGCTACTGCCGGCCAAGGCCGAACAGGGCCTGGCCGACGACATCCGCGCCTGCATCGGCTGCAACCAGGCGTGTATCGGCCACTTCCACGCGGGTTACCCGATCTCATGCATCCAGCATCCGGAGACCGGGCGGGAACGCACTTACGGCATCAGGCGTCCAGCATCTGCGACGCGGGACGTCATGGTGGTCGGCGGCGGCGTCGGCGGCTTGAAAGCCGCCGTTGTCGCGGCTGAACGCGGGCATCGGGTGACGGTCTATGAGGCCGCCCGGCGCCCCGGTGGCCAGGTCCTACTCGCTGAGCAGCTGCCAGGACGCGCTGAGTTCGGTGGCGCTGTGACGAACCTGCTCAGTGAGGTCGACCGGTACGGCGTCAAGGTGGTCACCGGGCATCGCGTCGATGAGGCATTCGTCCGAGACCAGCAGCCAGACGCGGTCGTTATCGCCACCGGCGCGACGCCACGGGTGCCCCCACTTGAGTTGATGGACGACCCAACCGTGCTCACGGCGTGGGACGTCATCAACGGTGCCGAACTCCCGTCGGGGCGCGTTGTGGTCGCCGACTGGCGGTGCGACTGGATCGGTCTCGGGATCGCCCAGCAGCTTGCGCACCAGGGCCACAAGGTGACACTGGCGGTCGACGGCTACATGGCCGGTCAACGCATCCAGCAGTACGTGCGTGACGAGATGACCAAAGAGGCGCTGCTCGCCGGGGTCGAGATCGTGACCTTGGTGCGGCTCTATGGCGCCGATGCCGACAGCGTCTACCTCCAGCACGTGCTGACCGGTGAGCCCGTGGTGGTTGACGATGTCGCGGCGCTCGTGCTGTCGCAGGGGCACGACTCGGTCACCGAACTGCTCGAAAGCCTCGCCGACTACCCCGGCGAGGTGCACGCGATCGGCGACTGCCTGGCGCCGCGCACCGTCGAGGAGGCCATCCTCGAGGGCCTACGGGTGGCATCTGCTCTCTAAGTGGTTACTCCCAGGCTCGCCGAGTGCACACCCCATGGACGAAGTGAGCCACCGAGTGCGTGGATGCTGCGTTGACGTGCACGCTGACGGCCACCTGCGTTGACGCTGATTGAGCACTCAGTCAGGATTAGCGCATGACCCCCTGGACCATCGCGTGAACCTCGACCGGCTGCTCGCCCCCCGCTCTGTCGCCGTGGTCGGGGCCTCCCCTCGCGTCGACACCTATGGCCACCAGGCGCTCGACAACCTTGTTGCGGCGCAGTTCGACGGTCCGGTCTTCGGCGTGCATCCGCGCGAGTCAGAGGTGCTCGGCGTCCGCTGCTACCCGTCGCTCTCCGACCTCCCCGAGGTGCCGGACGCGATCGTGATCGCGACGCCGGCCGCCACGGTCCCCGACCTCATCGACGAAGCCGGACGCCTCGGCGTTGGCGGGGCAGTCGTGATCGCTGCCGGATTCGCCGAGGTCGAGCACGGCCGCGAGCTGCAGCGGCAGCTGCGTGAGAACGCATTGCGCCACGACCTTCCGGTCTGCGGTCCGAACGGCAACGGTCTCGTCTCAGTCATCCGCCGCGCGCCGCTCTGGGGCGACGGCTACAACATTGCACCCGCAGGCGGTATCGCCCTGGTTTCACAGAGCGGCAACGTTGCGGTAAACGCAATCGGGGCTGCCCGCGCACTCCACCTGCACACTGTCATCTCGTGCGGTAACCAAGCCGTGCTTGACGCTGCCGACTATGTCATTGCTCTCGCCGCACAAGAGGGCGTTCGCTCGATTGCGTTGTACCTCGAGGCCGAAGGTGACGGCGCACGGCTGGCGGAAGGTCTCGCGATGTGCGCCGAGCGCGAGATCGGGGTCGCCGTTCTGAAGTCGGGCCGCAGTGCGCTCGGGGCCACCGCAGCCGCCGCTCACACCGGAGCAGTGGCCGGCGACGCCACAGTGCTGCGTTCTCTCATCGAGGACGCTGGCGGAGCCTGGGTCGACGATCCGCACGAGCTGCTCGAAACCGCCAAGGCGATGGCACACGGACGCCGCAAGGTCGGGGCCGGAGTCGCCGTCATCACCTGCTCTGGCGGTGACGCTGCCATCAGCGCCGACGAGGCTGATCGACTCGCCATTCCACTTCCACCGCTAGCCGAAGAGACTAAGTCGGCGTTGAAGCCGATCGTTCCTGACGCGGCAACGATCGGTAACCCTCTCGACTACACGGCCATGATCTGGGGCGACGTTGAGGGGGTCGCCGACATCGTTCGCACCACGGCGTCCGACCCGTCGATCGGTCAGGTGCTCGTGTACTACGACATGCCACAGAAGATGGGTGCCGCGGCCACCTATAGCTGGAACAGCCAGTTGGATGGGATTCTGCTGGGCGGTCAGGACTCTGACGCACCCGTCATCGTCGCATCGACACTGCCCGATCTGCTGCCGGAGGACTTGGTCGACAAGTGCTTACAGCGGGGCGTCCCCGCAGTTTGGGGCTTGACCACTGGCATCAAGGTCGCCGACGCCATGCGCCGTCCGTTCGGTGATCCCGCTCGGCTGCGCTCAATCGCAGCCATCGCCGGACCGGCAGAGCCCGGTGAGTGGCTCGCCGAGCACGAGGCGAAGTACCTCCTCGCCAAAGCGGGGATCACCGTGCCACGCGGCGGGGTCGCATCTACCACCGACGAGCTTGCCGCCCTGATCTATGAGTTCGAGGGGCCGATGGCACTCAAGCTGAGCCATGCGTCCCTGCAGCACAAGAGCGACATCGGTGCACTCGAGCTTGGCGTGGTCGGCACCGACGATGCACGCGCAGCCTTTGACCGACTCCGCTCGATCGACGGTCATCACGACTCCCCCGTGCTGGTCGAGCAGATGCAGGCGCCCGGCGTCGAGCTGATCATCGCCGCCCGACGTGACTCCGTAGTCCCGTGTTTGGTCGTCGGGCTGGGTGGCCTCTGGGTGGAAGCGGTGGGTGACGCAGCCGTCATCGCACTGCCGGCCGACGCCGCGCGGGTCGAGGCGGCTATTCGGTCGCTGCGCGGCGCTTCGATGCTGACCGGTGGACGCGGGCGCCCGCCCGTCGACCTCGCAGCTGTCGTCGACGTCGCCGTCAAAGTCGGTCAGCTGCTGATCGACGAACACCTCATGCTCGTCGAGTTGAACCCTGTCTTCGCGCGGCCAGCTGGCACCGGGCCCGCGGCTGTTGCCATTGATGCCGTCATCCGTCGCACAGCCTGAGCCCAGCGGCACCCTCGACAGGCATTTCCGTCAGTCAAGTGTGCACTCGGCCGGCTTGGGGGTGCCTCAGCTGACGTCGAAGTCGGTGGAGGCCAACGACTTCGGCAGATCGTCCATCAGCAGGTGCACGGTGTACTGCCCACCCGGCAACGGCCACTTCCTCGGGTGCGAGATCGCGTCGAAGGTGATCGCCCCCTCGACGGTCGCCCCGGTCACCCCCTTCATCAACGGCTTCGCTACTCCTGGCTCGGCCCCACGCGCGTAGATCGCCAACCAGTCCGCACGGTTTCCCGGTGCCCAGGACCACCGGACGCAAACGGGTTCGCCGACCTGGTAGCTCGTACGATCGGCGGTCACTTCGGGAGTGGAACCGACCGGAGTGACCCATACAGGGGTCCTGGCGAGCTCTTGGCGCGCAGCATCAACAGCGACAACATCGAATACGCCGACACCCAGCTCAGGGCTGTCCAACAACCAGACACCATCCTCGTGACCTAGCTCGATCAGTGCGCGACCGACCTCCCCGGCACGGGGCACAACGACAACACCGGCGACGGATGCAGCGACACTGCGAACCGTGACGGCCTCACCAACGACCACCAACCGCTGCGACACCGAGACCACCGGTGGTGGCACCGTCGGTGTCAGCCGCAACGACGCGAACAGCCCCCGGTGGTCGGTGGGCCAAGGGGTCACGGACACGTCGCTGAACTCTGACTCCTGCTCGCCCACGATCTGGATGCCGTGGATCTCAATGTCTGGGCTCATGTGCATGAAGTCGATCCGATCAGGAGTCTGTCCGTCAGCAGCCGGGTTGTACCCGTCGACAAACGGACGCGCAGCTGGCCAGGTGAGCCCAGGATGCGTTACTGGGTCTGGGTAAACGGCACGGTAGGCGTCCACCAGACCGGCCTCACTCATCGCGGCGCTCGTCGGCCAAAGTACGGGCTGCGTCACCTGCGGCAGAACGCCTACCGCTGCCTCCGTCCAATCCAAGTGGGAGGGTGCGTTGAAGTCGCCGAGCAGGATCACCGGCACGCCTTCCTGCATGAGCGCCTTCGCGGCATCCAACGACGGCTGCAACTCGGCGACCCGCAGACGACGTTCCCTGCGTAGGACTCGACGCAGCGGCTCACCCTTGGCCAGCCGAAACGGTCCGTAGCCGCGCGAGGCCGGGTGGACGTTGATCAGGGCAACGACTCGCCCCTGCTCGATCTCGACGAGCACCACCCCAGCGGCCGGCATTGGGGGGTCGAGCAGTGGCAGCTGGGAGACCACTTGGGTCCGCACATCGAAGAACGGCCAGCCCAGCTGGGCTGCGATCTCCGGTACCTTGCCGCAGCCCTCCTGAAGGGCAACGACCGAAGCCCCTGACTTGTTGATGACCGCGATCACCGCGGAGAAGTCAACCCCGGTGCCGCCGTACTCGATGTTGAGCTGCAGCAGGTGCAGCGGCGTCGCGGTCACGTGAGTTTCCCCTTGGAGGTAGCCCGGCCGCGCAGCCGGTAGTGGGGCTCCACGCTAGAGGCAGGGGCAGGCCGGCAATGTCACCTTTTGATATCCAACCGCGAACCTGTGGGCGAACGGGGCACAACCCTTCTACCCTGATCCTGGGGGTAGGCCAGGAGACACCGGGAGTACGCCGACTGTTCACTGTGATCTGTTGCCCTGGTGGCAACGGCTGGTCCTGGCCTGGCCCCGGCCCCACCTAGGCTCACCGCGACGCCCGCATACCGGAGGTACAGATGAACCGCACAGCCCGACGACTGCTCGCCGTCGCTGGCATCGGCTCCGTTCTTGCACTGGCTGTGCCGCTCTCGGCAACGACCTCGGCCTCATCCGCCGAGGGGACGCCAACGGTGCTGCGCGTTGGCGTCCCCAACGACTTGACCACGGCCAACCCACTCTCGCTCCGCTCGGGCAGCGACTGGAACGTGGCGACCATCCAGTACGACATGATGCTGCAGTTCGGCAACGAAGACCTTTCTCCGCAACCAGGGCTGGCCGATGGCTGCGAACCGAACAAAGACATGACCGAGTGGACGTGCACCTTCCAGAAGGGCGTGCTCTGGAGCGATGGTGAACCCTTCACCGCGGCGGACGTGGCATTCACCTACAAGCTGATCATCGACCAGGACATCTCTACTTACGCGCAGTACTTCTCCGATGGCACGACCTTCGAGACACCCGATGACAACACTCTGGTGTGGAAGTCGCCGACGCCTACAAGTCAGCCGCTGACACCCCCATGGATTTATATCCTTCCTGAGCACGTCTGGTCTCAGTACGCCGACCTCGAGAAGGCTGACCTTCGCGCCGTCGAGAACGTGCCTTCGGTGACGACCGGTCCCTACACGCTGACCGAGGTCAACCGGGGCCAGAACTGGACGCTGACCAAGAACCCCAACTACTGGGGGGACGAGCCGAACTTCGACGAGATCCGCTTCCAGCTGTTCACCAACCAGGACGCCATGGCCCAGGCGCTGAAGAACGGCGACATCGACGTTGCGACCTACTTCGATTCTGCGCTGCTGCCCTCCCTGGAGAGCGACCCAAACATCACCGTGCAGCGCAACGCCTCCGACTGGTGGCTGAACCTGGCCTTCAACTTCGGCGGCCAGAGCCCTGACTCCGATCCGCTCCCGGCACTCCAGGACAAGACCGTGCGAACGGCAATCGCCATGGCGATCGACAAGCAGGGAATCGTCGACAAGGCCTACGACGGCGCCGCAGAGCCGGGAACGTCGTTCATCCACGAGATCCCGCAACGCTGGCACTACGACGTCCCCGAAGCTGACCAGATTCCCTATGACCCGGACGCCGCCAACGCCATGCTCGACGACGCCGGATACGCGCGAGCTGAAGACGGCGTGCGGGTAGACCCAGCGACGGGCGACCGCCTCGCGCTCCGCATGCCGATCTCCCAAGAGACGGCTGGGGCACTTCCGGCCGGCCAGCTGATCGTCGGCTACCTGGACCAGATCGGGGTCGAGGTCAAGATTTTGCCGGTGAACGAGGGGAAGATGTACTCGTACTGGAACACCGGCAACTGGGATGCCTACATCTGGTATTGGACCGGCGAACCAGACCCGAACTACCAACTGACGACCTTGATGTCGGATCAGTGCGGCGAACTCAGCGATGGCTGCTGGAAGAACACCGAGTACGACAGGCTCGTCACGCAACAGAAGGACATCATTGACCCTGACCAGCGGCAAGCCGTCGTACACGATGCGCTGGCTCTTTCGTACGCCGAGGTGCCATCGATCGCACTGGCGTACCCCAACAATATTGAGGCTTACCGCAATGACCAGGTCACGAACTTCACTCCAGTCCCCGGTGACACCGGTTACCTCATTCCCAACTACAACAACGTGGGGATGGTGACCGTTGAGCCCGTGTCTGGTAGTGCTTCCACTGGGGCTGACGCGTCAACTGGGATGTCCGCTTGGGGATGGGTGGCTGTCATCGGGGGTGTCGGCGTCGCGGCCTTCTTGTTCTACCGCCGACGCTCACGCGTCGACGATGAAGAGGGCTGACCGTGGCTAGCAGCCGCCGATGAGGGTTCGATACGTCGTTCGGAAGCTCGGCTGGGCAGCGGTGACGCTGATGTTCGTGCTCTGCTTCAACTTCTTCCTGTTCCGGATCATGCCTGGCGACCCCGCTGGCCTTCTGGCGCGCAGCCAGCGCCTGACTGAGACCGAGATTGCCGAGCAACGGGCGATCTTCGGACTCGACAAGCCGCTCATGTCACAGTTCTGGACCTATCTGCACGAGACGTTCACGGGAAACCTCGGCACTTCTTATCTGACCGGGCAGCCAGTGCTCGAAACCATTTCCAGTCGGGTCTGGCCAACGGTTCTGCTGGTCGGAGTCGGGACGTCGGTCGCCATCTGGCTCGGCCTCCGCATGGGCATCAAGGGTGGCTGGCACCGCGGGTCCACCTACGACCGCACGAGCCTGTACGGATCGCTCACGCTCTACTCCACCCCAGAGGGGTGGCTCGGCATGATGCTGCTCATCATCTTCGCCGGCTCGCTCGGTTGGTTTCCCGTCGGAGGGTACGACTCCGGTGAGGACCTCAGCGGGCTGGCCCACGTCATCGACGTTGCCAAGCATCTCTTTCTGCCGGCAGCCACGCTGGCCCTCGGCTATGGCGCCTCGTACATGATCGTGATGCGCTCATCGCTCTTGGAGGTCAAGGACGAAGACTTCGTGGCGACTGCGCGCGCGAAGGGCCTGACCGAAACGATGGTGCGACGACGCCATGCCGTCCCCAACGCGTTCTTGCCCTCGTTCACCCTGATCGTGCTGAGCTTCGGGTTCGTACTCGGTGGGTCGATCGTGATCGAGACGATCTTCTCGTACCCCGGGATCGGCCTGCTGACGTACCAGGCCATCGACGCCTACGACTATCCCGTTCTGCAAGGCGTGTTCCTGATCAGCAGCGTTGCTGTCGTGATCGCAAATCTCCTTGCCGACATCACCTACGGCTTTCTAGACCCACGGATCGAGGAGGTGTGACCGTGTCCGACACCGCACTCGCCGCTCCAGGCGTCGCCAGCCCCCGACGTTTGGTGTGGCAGCGGCGCCGCTCTGCAGTCGCACGTAACTGGACTCTCTACCGCCAGAACAGGCAGGGCATGGTGGGCCTCGGCGTCATGGTCTTCTTTGCCTTGCTAGCGCTCGCCGCACCACTGCTCGTCCCCCCCGCAGACATCGAACCGGCCACCGCGCAGGGGCTGCCCAACCACCCGCCCTACATGGGTTATCCGCTGGGCACCGACAACTTTGGGCGCTCCGTCCTCGACTTGGTCATCGTTGGCGCACGCATTTCGTTGCTGGTCGGCGTCACCGCCACGTTCGTTGCCGTTGCGTTGGGCGCCACCATCGGGCTGATCAGCGGCTACTACGGCGGCACGAAGATTGACGTCGGTCTTAACGCCATCACCAACTGGTTCCTGGTGATTCCTTGGCTCATCCTCGCGATCGTCCTGTCGGCGATCCTCGGGGCCAGCGTCTGGATCATCATCTTGGTCATCGGCGTCACCTCGTGGGCACAACCAGCCCGACTGATTCGCGCACAGGCACTGAGCGTCAGGGCACGGCCCTATGTCGAACGTGCCCGAGTGCTCGGGTGTGGCGACCGATCCATCCTCACCCGGCACATCCTGCCGAACGTTGCGCCGGTGATCTTTGCCAACGCGATCTTGACCGTCGCAGTCGCCATCCTCACCGAGACGACGTTGTCGATCCTCGGCCTCGGCGATGCAACAGCCATCTCCTGGGGCGTCATCATCGAACAGGCCTTCAGCGCCGGTGCCATGACCAACGGCTACTGGTGGTGGATGATGCCGCCCGGAATCGCCATCGTCTGCGTGACTCTGTCGTTCACCATGTGTGGCTACGCCCTCGACGAGGTGCTCAACCCCAAGCTGCGCGGACGCTGAGCTGGTTCAGGGCAGGTTCAGGGCAGGTTCAGACGGGGACGCCGTCGCGCAGCGCACGAGCGAAAGTGTCCAGGTTGGCAACGAACCGGTGGACGTCCTCCATCGTGTGCTGCACCGACATTGTCCACTGCTCGCACTTTCCCCACGGCGGCAGGAAGACGTTGTTGTTGTGCTGGTAGAGCCAGTGGGCGTTACCCCACTGGTCGTCGTAGTCCAGGAAGTCACGGTAGTTGCTCAAGCTGTTGGTAAAGATGACAGCGCCCTTGGCGCCGAAGGCCCGCACAAAGCCTGGCAGCTGGTAGCGCTTGAGGACGTCCTCGCACCCCTTGACCTGCGCATCGCGCAACGTGTCGAGGTGCCGGTAGGCGTCCGGAGTCAGTACCTCAAGCAAGGTGGCACGTGCCGCAGCCATCGTGAGCGGGTTCCCGTTGAACGTGCCGACCTGCTCATAGGTGCGGTCGGCGATCAGGTTCATCAGTTCGGGGACGCCACCGATAGCGCCACAGGGCAGCCCGCCACCCATGGCTTTCGCCGTACAAACCAAGTCAGGGGTAACCCCGAGCAGTTCGGTCGCACCACCGGGGGCTAATCCCAGGCCGGTCTTCACCTCGTCGAACGCCAGCCACGCGCCGTGCCGGTGCAGCAGGTCCTTGAGGTCAGACATGTAGCCAGGTGGCGGCGGGATCAATCCGATGTTCATCATCACCGGTTCAACGATCATTCCGGCGATGTCGTCCTTGTGAGTGATCAGGGCCCGTTCAACCGCAGCCAGGTCGGCGAAGGGAACGATGACAGTGAGCTGAGCCATCGGGTCGGGCACACCCTGCCCAGCAACCGAGTGTGGTGCGTCGATCGATCCTGCCTCGTCCAGGGACGGCATGACCGATACTTGCGCCGCATCGTGGTGCCCGTGATAGCTGCCCTCGACCTTGATCACCTTGCTGCGCCCGGTCGCGACCCGCATCAGGTGGAAGGCGTCCATCGTTGCCTCGGTGCCGGAGTTGTTGTAGCGCCACAGCGGAAGGCCGAAGCGCCTGGCCAGTTCGCGGGCGACGACAATCGAATCCTCAGTGGGTTGAGCAAAGTGCGTGCCCTTGGTCACTCGATCCTGAACCGCGGCAACGATGGCTGGGTGGGCATGCCCAACGAGCCCGACTCCGTAGCCCCCGTGGAAGTCGGAGTACTCAGTCCCGTCGACATCCCAGAGCCTCGAGCCCTGGCCCCGTTCGATCCACACAGCGCACGGCGGGGCATCCTGCCAGCTCGACGCGATCCCTCCGGCGAGCACGGTCCTGGCTTCGGCCCGCATCGCCTGCGACTTCTGGGTGCGGGCGAGCATTACCTTCTCCTGCTCGATGATGAGCTGATCCATACGGTCCAACAACGGGGCACTTTGCGGCGAACCACCCTCACCCGCGGACAGACCTTCCGCCGTCGGCGCTGACAAGGACATGCGATACCTCTTCTCCGCAGAGCTCTCGCTCTGCCTGGGGGCCTTCAGCTGTCGATGGGGAACGCGAGGCTGGCCCGCTGTTCTGCACTGATCATGTCGGCGACTCGGGTCGGGGCGACGCCGGTCGAGTAGGCCTCAGCGAGCCACTGGGTGAAGAGCCGAACGCCCACCTCGTGGTACGACGAGAGCGGCCCCGGACGATACCCACGCGAGGCCACACCGCGCTGGACGCTCTCGCACGCCGTCCAGTCCTGCCGGTTGGTGATGTCCCAGAAGTCGACCGCATACGAGGGGTCGAACCCAGGCAGGTCGATGGCCTGCTGCGGGAAGAGCCAGAAGCACTCAACGAAGGTCCGGTCGGGGGTCAGTGGCACCAGCCGGTGAATCATGACGTAGTCAGGGTGGCAACTGACCAAGAGATTGGTGCCCACCTGGAGATAGAGGGTGCCCCGCTTGAACTTGTCCGGCAGCCCGGAGATCTCGACCCCACCGCTCGTCCCGTCAAGGGACATCGTTGCGACTCCGGGCCGGAAGTCGTTGGTGCCACCGAAGTAGAGCCCTTCACCGAAGACCGATACTCCGGCCTCGGTGTCGGACACCACAGTGAGCTCTGGGTGAATCGTTGGGCAGTGGAAGCACTCGTGGTAGTTCTCGACGATCAACTTCCAGTTGGTCTCGATGGTGTAGCTGTGCGAGTCCGCGACCTTGAGGTCACCGATTCCGAACGGGCGCAGAAGTTCGTCGAGCCCAACCAGGTACTCGGTAAGCGGAGGGGCGTCGCCGGACATGTTCACCATGACGAGTCCGTTCCACAGCTCGAGAGCCACCGGCACCAACGCATGCTCCGACAGGTCGGTGATGTCGCCCTCGTGTGTGGGCGGCACACCGCGCAAGTCGCCCTCTGGCGTGTACACCCACGCGTGGTAGGGGCAGCGGATCAGCTTCCCGGTTCCCTCGCCGCCCGCGGGAAGCAGCTCATGCCCCCGGTGACGGCAAGAGTTGTAGAAGCCACGCAGCACTCCGTCAGTGCCCCGAACGACCAAGATCCCCTCGGCGCCCACCTGGTAGGCGCGCCGGTCGCCGGCGTTGGCGAAAGTTGATGCCCGACCAAGGCAGATCCACCCAGCGGCAAAGACGTGCTCGTACTCCCAAGCCAGCACGCCGGCGTCCAGGTAGGCGGCCGCAGGCAACATCTGTCCGCTGCCGCCCATTGACGGGGCGAGCTCGGCCGCAGTCATGGGGAGTTGGGTGGTCATAGTCCGCTCCTCAGCTCCTGGGCCGGCCACAAAGTTGTCACAATCTGAGCCCCGATTTATCCGAAATGGTCACTTGACGGGCCCACCGGCACCACAATGATCTATCGGGCACGACCCTTGTCATCAGGGGCCGATCCCGCCACACTAACTGACCAACCAGTCAGTCAGGAAGATATTCAGACCGCGGAGAAGTCCAAACACCCCTTGCTTCCAGGAGGACCAGGTATGCCGAACGATGCCAACGACTCATCGCACGCGCCGGCTTGGCGTCCGCAGTTGCACCGCCGCACCGTCCTCCGGGGTGGAGCCATCGCGGCTGTCGGACTCGGCGCAGCTCCACTTCTCGCTGCGTGCTCGAGCGACGGCGGTTCGGGGCAGGCCAGCAGTGACTACCCGTTGGCGCGCCCCGACAGCCCGGTCACGCTGCCCATCTTCGACGACAACAAGCCGATTGCGAGTGGCCTGCAGCCAGAAGATGTCGGCGTCCTGAAAGTGCTCAACTACGCCGACTACATGGCGCCAGGCGTCAAGAACGACTTCCAGGAAAAGTATGGGGCCGAGGTGCAAGTCACCCCTTACAACAACTACGACGAGATGCTCAACAAGTTGACGGCCTCCGGAGCCTCCTTCGACGTCGTCTTCCCTGGCCCGAGCGTGCTCAGTCGGATGGTCTACGGCAAGCTGCTGCAGCCCTTCAACAACTCCTATCTCCCGAACATCAAGAACGCGTGGCCGGAGTACCAAGACCCGTGGTACGACCAGGGATCGCAGTACACCGTTCCTTACACCGTGTACACCACCGGGGTCGGTTATCGCTCTGACGTCGTGACGGACCCCACTGAGGGCTACATGATGATGTGGAACACCGACTATGCCGGCAAGGTCGGGGTGATCGACGACTCTGGTGAGGCGCTCGGCATGGCCATGCTGGCCTGGGAGATCACCGACGACATCAACACGGACAATCCCCAGTATGTCAACGCCGCCAAAGACAAACTGAACGAACTGACCGGCCTGGTGGATGTCAAGATTGACATCACCCAGTACGAGACGATTGCATCAGGCAAGTTCGACGTTCACCAGGCCTGGTCCGGCGACATGATCGCTGCTCGGTGGTACCTGCCAAAGGGCGAAACCACCGACGTTCTGGGCTACTGGGTGCCGGACGACCTCACCCAACGCGTGATCGGCAACGACAACATCGCAATTCCGAAGTCGGCCGAAAGCCCCGTCCTGGCCCACACCTTCCTCAACTACATGCTCGACAACGCGGTGGCCGAGAAGAACTTCAACTGGAACGGTTACCAGCCTCCGCTCGACAAGCTGAACGCGCAGTACCTGATCGACAAGGGATACATCAGCGAGAACCTGCTCTCGGCGGTCGTGGTGCCCGAAGACTTCACCACGGGGAAGACGTTCTACGAGGTACCTGTCGCCGTCCAGAACATGTGGCTCTCAGCCTTCCAGGAGTTCAAGAGTGGCGGCAGCTGATACCGCAGAGGGCAAGGCGGACCGAGCTACTCGGTTCCTCTGGCCCTCTCTGGCGATACCTGGCACCGCCTGGCTGATTCTGCTCTTCGTCGTCCCGTTCTACGGGATCATGGCGGTGGCCTTCAGCAGTCAGCTCAACATCCTCGGCCAACCCATCCCGGCATGGAATCCCTTGCAGTGGGATTTCACCGTGATGAAGCAAGTCATCGACGAGTCGATCTCGGGTTTCTACCGCTCCTCGTGGGAACACACCTTTGTCTACTGCTTCGTGGCCATGATGGTCTGCATCTTCGTCGGCTACCCGGTGGCGTACTACGTGGCTCGGCTTGCCGGACGCAACCGAGGGCTGCTCTTGGCCTTGATCCTTGCGCCATGGTGGATCAACTACCTCACCAGGATGCTGGCCTGGGTCGGGCTGCTGCAAGATAACGGCTACGTCAATGACTTTCTCGGTATCTTCGGCGTTACCCCCGTCGATTGGCTCGCCGGCAACTGGTACGTGGTGGTCATCGCGTTGGCCTACGGCTATCTGCCGTTCTTCATCATCCCGCTGTACGCGTACCTCGACCGGATCGACCAGCGCCTGATCGAAGCTTCGCGCGACCTGGGCGCCAACACGTTCCGCACTTTCTTCCGCGTCACATTGCCGCTGAGCCGGATCGGGCTGATCACCTCCATCGTGATCACCGCCCTGCCGATGTTCGGTGACTACTACACCAACACGCTGGTATCGAACTCGCCAGCGACCACGATGGTCGGAAACTCCATCGAACAGTCGATCGTCAGCGGCTTCTCCCGGGCGCAGGGTGCCAGCCTCGTTCTCATACTCTCGGCGGTGCTTCTTGTGTTCATGGCCTACTACCTGGTGCTCACAGTGCGCTCATCGAGGGAGGCCAAATGACGACCGTTGGGCTCGATGCTGCTGGCGCATCACACGCGTTCGACGACGCCAGCAAGCGCTACGTCCCACCGTGGCGTAACCCGTGGCGTCGCCCGTACGTTCTGGCCAGCATCACTTGGGGCTACATCCTGTGGAGCCTGGTCCCGGTGCTGATCTCCATCCAGTTCTCCTTCAACGACTCACGGTCCCGCAGTTCGTGGGTCGGGTTTACCACTGACTGGTACCTCGGGACGAGCGACCCGAACTCGCCGGCCAACGGCTCCTCCGTCTTCGGTGTCGACAAGAATCCAGAGCTGATCCGCTCGCTCGAGAACAGCATCACTCTGGCGGTGCTGACGACGTTGCTGTCCGTGCCGATCGGGACCGCCCTCGCACTTGGGCTGACACGTTGGCGATCGCGCACGAGCAACGTTTCGAACGGGATCTCGCTCTTTCCCCTTGTCACTCCCGAGCTGGTACTGGGCTCGGCGCTCTTCCTGGTCTTCAACACGATGTACTCATCGATCCCGCTGGGTCGTCCGGCCATGCTCCTCGGCCACATCACCTTCTCGATCTCGTTCATCCTGGTCATCGTTCGTTCACGCCTGGTCAGCATTGGAGCAGAGTTCGAGACGGCGGCCCAAGACCTCGGCGCCACCCGCATTCAGGCCATTCGAACGGTGCTGCTGCCGATGTTGGTTCCAGCCATCTTCGCATCGGCCATGATCACCTTTGCCGCGTCGCTGGACGACTTCGTCGTGAGCAACTTCTTGTACTTGGACGCCAAGAACATTACCGTTCCAATCTTGCTCTACAGCGCGGTGAAGGCGGCGCCATCGCCGGCCATCAACGCGCTGGCCACCCTCCTGCTCGTTGGAACGCTGGCGGCTCTGCTACTGACCTATCTCGTGCTGCGACTACGCCGACGCGGCGACGGTGGATCAGCGCTGGACGACTTGGCCGGCGTCGAGATGTAGGTACATCGACCCGATCAGTCACATGACGGTCAGAACGTCTCCAACACTGATGACTCCGGGTTCAACGACAGTGGCGTAGGCACCGAGGTTCAGTCCCTCGCCGAACTCGTTGGGCTGCATCCCGCGCAGGTCGGCAATCAGCTTCAGGGTCTTGAGGTTACGTTCTCCAGAGTCGGGATCTCGGGTCGTTGCGTTACAGCGAGGTACTGGCCCGGCCATCTGCAGCACGGCTGATCCCACCTTCACGCGTCGCCCGCTCCATGACTCTTCCTCGTGCGGTAAAACACCGGAGATGTTGAGGAGCATACGGAAACGCCGGATGTCGATGCTGGGGACCTCTGCCGCCTTGGCCAGCTCTGCAACCGACTCTTCGGAAACCACGGTGACCGATGCCACGTCGTATGCGCCGCCAGGCTCTTGAGCACGCACGAGCTGCACCGGGCGCCCGGCGATTTCTGACAACCACGCCGACCAGCTTCCACCCACCACATGGCCCTGAACAAAACGCTCGTCGCCGAAATCGATCACCGTTGATTGCTCATCGACGACACGGTCCTCAAGCATCCGGCCGTCGGGCGCGGTTAAGGTCAGCTCGCCCGAGTCTGCGGCGAACTGAGCATGCCAACCGGCGAAGGCTCCCGTTCGGGTGATCGAAATCAGCCCGCCTCCGTCATCGGCAACGAGGAAGTCTCGGTCGCCGACGGCCCCGTTCTTGTCCAACGTGACCGAGTTCGGCGTGCTCAACGCAAACCCCTTGATGGGGGTCGTGAACAGCTGCGTCAGTGTGGGCTGCACGAGGGGTATCGCCTCAGCCGGCCTGCGAGGCCCGCACGGTTTGGTCGTCGGCCCATGCGGCATCCCCCGAGGTCTCGAGCACCCGGAGTGAGTCCGATGGCATCCGAACCCGGCAGGCATCACCGGATGACCAGGGCTCCTCATTCACCGCATTGGTGACCAGTGACTGGACGACCGACCCCTGCGGCAGACGCACGTACACCTGTGATGTCGAGCCCAGGTAGACCACCCGTTCGACCATCCCCGGCACTCGGTTGTCGCCGGTCAGGTCGCCCTCCTCCAGGTGCACACTCTCGGGCCGGATGACGGCTCGGCCCATGCCTGGCGTGTAGCCCTGAGGGACCTGCGCATCGAGGGTGAAGTCACCGAGCTTGACCGGGCCAACTCCGCCGGTGGTGCTGACCTCGACGTCCATCAGGTTCGCGACACCGAGGAAGTCGGCAACGAACTCGCTGCGCGGGAACTGATAGATCTCGCGCGGGGATCCGATCTGCATGATCAACCCCTTGCTCATGACCGCGAGGCGATCAGACATCTCAAGCGCTTCCTCTTGGTCGTGCGTGACGAACACGAAGGTGATGCCGACCCTGCGCTGTAGAGCCGTCAGCTGGGCACGCAGTGAGTGCCGGAGTTTGGCGTCCAAGGCACCCAGCGGCTCGTCGAGCAACAGCACCGATGGTTCAAGCACCAGGGCACGCGCCAAAGCCACCCGTTGCTGTTGGCCACCGGAGAGCTGGTTGGGTCGGCGCTTGGCGTACTCGGTCATCTCGACGAGTTCGAGCGCGGCATCGACCTTCGGCTTCCGGTCGCTCTTGGAGATGTCAGTCCAGCGGAGGCCGTACTCGACGTTCTTCCACACGTCCATGTGCGGGAACAGCGCGTAGCTCTGGAAGACGGTGTTGACCGGCCGCTTGTGGGGGGGTGTCTGGGCCACGTCAACGCCGTCGATCAGAATCTGGCCGGAGGTGGGCTGCTCGAAGCCGGCCAGCATACGCAGCGTCGTCGTCTTGCCACACCCGGACGGCCCCAAGAGTGAGAAGAACTCCCCAGAGGCGATGTCGAGATCGATGCCATCGACAGCGATCGAGCCGCCCTCGAACTCCTTTCGGAGGCCAAGAATCGAGATGGAACCACCGCTCGTACGTGCCGCCTCATCAGTCATGCGCGGAAGTCTAGAGGGCTGGAGCTGACCCGTCAGCCCACTGACTGAATATTCAGTAAGAATCCCCCGAACCTCCGTGGCGGCCGCTAAGTTGGCGGCGTGGCAAGAGCGAGCGCGGCGCGAACCAGCCGGCAAGAGCAGGTCGAACAGCGCCGAGCCGAGTTGTTAGAGGCAGCCAAACAGGTCGTTCTCGAACGCGGTCTCTCCCACACCCGAGTCGCTGACGTTGCCGCGGCTACCAAGGTAAGTGGCGGGCTGATCCACTACCACTTCGCCACCAAGGACGTCCTGCTCACCGAGATGCTGCGTACCGAGGCTGAACGCGACATCGCCAAGGCCCGCCGCCTGGCCAGCGGAACCGGAACGGCCCTGCAGCGCCTCGACCGGGTCATGCGTGAGTTCGTCCCGAGCTCGCGCAACGACCAGACCTGGGTGCTCTGGATCGACGCCTGGGGCGCCGGCCTCCGCGACGAGACGCTGCGAACCATCTCCGAAGAGCTCGACACCGCCTGGACCGAGATGCTCCTGACCGTGATCCAGGACGGCGTCGCGTCCGGCGAGTTCGCCACTGATGATCCGCGCGGCGTCGCCGACCGGCTGTCGTCCCTGCTGGACGGTCTCGGACTGCGCGTGACGCTGCAGCGTCCCGGGGTGACGCGCAAACAGATGCATGAGCACGCCCGAGTGAGTGCTGAGCTCGAACTTGGGCTCGCACCCGGCTCGCTGGCGTCCGCAACCACCTAAAAGCCGCGCACCTGCCGGAAGGACTCCCGTTGTTTGCCGCCAGCGTCACCTCGTTCGACGCCGACAACCCGTTGAACGGACTGACCCTCGGCGACCACGCCGAGCCGGTCCCGCCTGACGACACCTGGACGACGGTCATGGTGCGGGCCACCGCGTTGAACCACCACGACCTCTGGTCGCTGAAGGGTGTAGGGCTGCGCGCCGAGAAGCTGCCGATGATCCTCGGCACCGATGCGTCCGGCATCGACGAGGACGGCAACGAGGTCGTTGTCCACGCGGTGATCGGTGATCCCGAGCGCGGCGGCGGCGACGAAACCTTCGACCCCAAGCGCTCGCTGCTGTCGGAGGTCTACGACGGCGCGCTCGCCGAGCGGGTGACGGTGCCGCGCCGAAACCTGGTGCCGAAGCCGGCAGCGCTCTCGCTCGAGCAGGCGTCCTGCCTACCGACGGCTTGGCTCACCGCGTATCGAATGCTGACGACGCGCGGACAGCTAGTGGCCGGCGAGACGGTGCTCATCCAAGGAGCGGGCGGTGGGGTCTCGACCGCGCTCGTGCCACTTTCGAAGGCGATGGGTCTGCGGGTGTGGGTGACCAGCCGTGATGCTGCCAAGCGCGAGCAGGCGATATCACTCGGCGCTGACGATGCGTTCGAGCCCGGGGCGAGGCTGCCCGAACGGGTCGATGCCGTCATGGAGTCGGTCGGTGAGGCGACCTGGAGCCACTCGCTGAAATCGCTGCGTCCGGGGGGTCGGGTCGTCGTGTGCGGCTCGACGTCCGGCCCCAACCCGCCGGCCGATCTGGCTCGGGTCTTCTTTCTTCAGCTGTCGGTGATCGGGTCGACGATGGGCACTCGCGACGAGCTCGAGCAGCTGCTGACGTTCTGCGCTGCCCATTCGCTGACACCGATGATCGACCGCACCTACCCGCTGGCCGAGGCAGACCAGGCCATCGCGCGGCTCGCGTCTGGCGAAGGGTTCGGCAAGATCGTCGTCACCGCCTGACTCGCGTTGTCAAACGTCAGCTGTGGTGCCGCAGTTGGTGCCGGACCTCGCGATAGGCCGCCAGCTCATAGGCGATCAACCCGATCAGCAAGGTGACCAGCATGGTCAGCGACACGAAGGCAGGAACGACAAGGCCGATCGGGATCGCCGCCACCAGCAGCACAGCAACCACGGTGCGCTGCATGTTGACCGATCCCATGTTGCGAAGCCTGAACAGGATATGGCCGACCAGGTAGAGGGCGACCCCCCCGAAGAGTGCAGCTGACGGGATGACTTTGAGTGGCTCGGAGAGGTCATCTAGCGACTTCTTCAGCCCGAGCGCGAGAAACACAATGCCCAGAATCATGAGTACGTGCAGGTAGCTGTACGAGTCGCGGGCAAGCGCGTTGCGCTCTGCTCCTGTTGCACGTGTCAGCCGGCGCTCGGCTGCCAGTGCGACAACGTCGAAGTAGAGCCACCAGAGGGCGGCAACGACCACCATTCCCAGAACGCTGGCGGTGACGACCCCCGCGCTCTGGGACGTGCCCGACGCAGCCAGTCCGAGGGCGACGATCGACTCACCCAGGGCGATGATGATGATCAGACCATGCCGCTCGGCGAAATGTGCAGGTCGCACGTGCCAACCATCAGTGCCCGAGATCAGCGGCGAGACCAGCGTGATCGTCAGAGCCAGCGTCCACAGCACCGCTCGCACGACTCCGGCATCGAAGAAGCCAGCCGTCGCCACCAGGATCGGCGACAGCATGACCCCCGGTGCCAGGCGTCGCACGGCTCGGTTCATCTCGGGCATGTCTCTGGTGGCGACGTAGTAGAGCAGGATGAAAAGGACGGTGACGGTCAGGTATGCGAACCCGAAGAGAAGGCCGTCGTCACCGAAGGCGTCCGGGATGGCCAACCCCATGACCAGCCCGGCCGCCATGGCGGCAAACACCACGATGCGCGAACGGATGTCGTCGTCCACCGGGATCGAGTTGGTGAGCCATGCGTATCCGACCCACGCCCACCAAACCACCAACAGCAGGGCCACCCCACGGAGCACACCCATGCCGGTCAGGTCAACGGCAAGCTGCGCCGTCACCTGGGTGAAGGCGAAGACGAAGACCAGGTCGAAGAAGAGCTCCAGCGGCGAGACGCGGTACTCCTCGTCGGGCGGCGGTTCGTGCTCGTGATCTGACACGTCCGCCATTGTGGTCGAAACCGGCTCGATACGCTGCCCTGATGAGTGATCAACGCACACCTGACGGCGCCAGCGCCGCGCCACTGGACGCCGCCATCGGTCTGACGCGCGCCACTGACGAGGGTGACTCCGCCGTCTTGCGCCTCGATCCGACTGCCATCGCTGTCGGCGCGACCGAGCCGGTCACTTACCTCCACGGCGGGGTGCTGGCCACCTGCATCGACACCGCGGCGTGGGAGGCGATCGTCCGAGTGAGCGGTGGCACCTGGGTGGTGGCCGACATGCGGGTCGACTTCGTGCGGCTGGCGCGCAACGAACCACACCGCGTCTCCGCGACGGCTCGCAAGATCGGTCGCGCCCAGGCGGTTGCCGACGTCGAGATCACCGCATGGGACGACGCATCACGGCTGGTCGCACTCGGCCGCGTCATGCTGGCGAAGGTGGGTTGACCGATGGCGGCCCCCCAAGAGCGCTACACACACGGCCACCACGAGAGCGTCCTGCGTTCGCACACCTGGCGCACGATCGCGAACTCCGCGCAGTACCTGGTGGAGTACCTGGTGCCCGGCTGCCGCGTCCTTGATGTGGGGTGCGGGCCAGGAACCATCACCGCGGAGATGGCCGACCGGGTCGGGCCCGGGGGTGCTGTGCTGGGCATGGACGCGGCGGCCGATGTCGTCAGCCTGGCGTCCGATGCGCACGTTCGCGCGAACCTCAGTTTCACGACCGGCGACGTCTACGCCATCGATGTGGCTGACGACTCCTTCGACGTCGTGCACGCGCATCAGGTGCTGCAGCACCTGGCCGACCCGGTCGCCGCGCTCCGCGAGATGCGCCGGGTGTGCCGCCCAGGCGGGATTGTTGCCGCTCGCGATTCCGACTACCCGGCGATGACGTGGCACCCGTCCCCGCCCGAGCTCGGCGAGTGGCTCGCCCTGTACTCGGTGATCACCCGCGGCAACGGCGGTAACCCAGATGCCGGACGCCTGCTGCTCGCGTGGGCCCACGCGGCAGGGTTCACAGACGTGACGCCGTCCGCGAGCGCTTGGTGCTTCGCAACACCGGACGATCGCCAGTGGTGGGCCGGACTCTGGGCCGACCGAGTGGTCGAGTCATCGCTGGCCGAACAGGCGATCTACGGAGGCCACGCCACCCAGGCGGGCTTGAACCGCATCGCGGACGCCTGGCGCACCTGGGCGTCCGACCCGGATGCCTGGTTCGCCGTCCTGCACGGCGAGATCATCGCGACCGCGTGACGGGAAGGCGCTGACGCCGTTTGCTCTAGCGGTTTGGGTTCACGAAGTGTCGCTGGAGCGACACTTGGAGCACCCAAACTCCATAGTTCGCAGCCCCGATTGCCACGCAGAAAACCGTCCACAGGGCAGACCAGGGTGCGGTCTCCACAGTCCACGCGCGCCATGTGCGCTGGATGGTGCAGTCGGGACGATGGCAGCGTCCGGCCAAAGGGGTCGTCGTTCGCCACTCCGGCGGCCTCTCCTTCACCGAGTCCATCACCTGCGAACTGCTGTTACAGCACCCCTCCGTGGCGCTAGCAGGGATCACTGCAGCGACCTTGGACGGCTTACGCGGGTTCACGACGTCCCGCACCTTCATCGTCACCGCGCACAGCACCCGAGCCCGCCCTCGCCCGCAGGTCATCGTCGTGCGCTCCCGTCAGGCGACAGCCAGAGACATTCACCCCGTCCGCGCTCCGCGCCGAACGCGACTTCCCCAATCGATCGTTGACGCAGCGTCCTGGGCATCAACAGATCTGCGGTGCCAGGCGATCATCGCCTCATCCGTACAGCAAGGGCTCGTAACAGCCGGCGCCCTTAGGGCTGTCGCGACACGGCGGATGAAGACGCCTCGACACGCGCTGATCACCGAGACGATCCGCGATGTCGGCGGAGGCTCGCTCAGTGAGTACGAAGTGCTCTTCATCCGGCTTTGCCGGGCCCACGGTCTACCTACACCAACACGGCAACGGCGGCGCAAGGATGCCACGGGACGATGGCGCTACCTCGACGTCGACTTTGACGAGTACCACCTGGTTGCCGAGATTGATGGGCAGCAGCACATGGAAGCCCTCCCCTGGCGGGAGGACATGATGCGCAACAACGAGCTAGTCGCCACGGTCTTGCAGCGGTTCTTCGACTCGCGGACGCCCGCACCTTCGAGGTGACGCCACCATGTGGGTGCAGTAACTGCCGTCGGAGCGGCACTTCCTGCACCCACATGGCTCTCAAACGGAGCCTGGCCCGGCATGAGTGCTTACCTCCGTCAGCGCGTCAGTCGTTGTACGCCTCGACGAGGATCCACGCGTTGCCATCGATCTCGTTGAGGGTGACGGTATAGGTGATGCCACCGGCTTCCGATGACCGGTACTCGCGGATCCGCATCTCGCCGACGGTCTCGTCGACGGTCAACTCGGGCTTGTCCTCGTCCTGGGAGACATACGCGTCAAAGACCTCATCGGGGTTACCGGTGACGCCGATGATGGCGGTGTAACCACCGGTCAGGCTCCCTGGCCACGGTGGCCCCGCGAGGAATGACCCATCCACTATCTCGAGGTCGGGAAGGTAGTCCACGTCGCTGGCGACACTGGTCGGGCCGTCGACGCCCTCCGGTGCGATGGGTAGGTCGTCAGGAATCGCGATGAACGGCGGCGGCCAGTCGACGGTCCCCTGCGTGGGTACGTCCACCGACGCGACGTCCTTGGTTAAGTTGAAGGACAGCACCCGGCCGGTCCCGATCTGTTCGAGCTCGGTATCTCCCGTCGGTGCAACCAGCACCAGGCCGACGTCGCACGAGATCTCGACAGCGCCGGGCTCGGGATCGCCGGTGTAGTCGTAGTTTCGGATCTTGCCGCCGGCCACCTGCACGTCCTGACGGCACAGCGTGTCGCGATGATATTCGCCGAGGGTGTTCTCGCCGTCCCACTGGTCGAGGAAGTCGGTCGCGACCGCATAGGGCTCACCATCGACCAGCAGGTAGCCGCGCTGACCGCCGACCACGACTTCGCCTTGCAGCGCCTTGGTCTCGTCGAACTGCGCGAAGACCGGCCCGACGAGGCGGGCACCTTCGGGCACCACAACGCCCTCCGCCAACGGCGTTCCAGCGGGCTGCATCCAGCTGGCGTCGGGCTCGTTCCACGGCTCGGCCACTGCTTCGGATGGGGATTCACTCGTGCAAGCAGCGGCCAGCAGGGCGCCCGTCACGACCGTGACAACTTTCATCCAGCTCCCGACGGTGCGCATCAGTCGTTGTACGCCTCGAGCAGGATCCACGAGTTGCCGTCGATCTCGTTGAGGGTGACGGTGTAGGTGACGCCCCCAGCGCCTCCGGTCGTCCCTTGGCGGATCCGAAGGGGGCCAATGGTCGCCTCGGTCGCGACCTCAGGGTCGGTCACCTGGTACGCCATGTACTCGTCGAAGACCTCGTCGGGATCACCGCTGACCCCGATGACGGCGCTGAAGCCACCGGTGATGGAACCCCACCCCTGGGGTCCGGCGAGGAAAGACCCGTCCACGATCTCGAGGTCGGGGTCGCCCTCGACATTGGTGGTGATGGTCCGCGGGCCGCCGACTGTATCTGGGGCTTCGGGTAAAGAGCCTGGCGCCGCGACTCTCGACTCCCACCAGCGCACCAAGCCCAGCACCGGCTGATCAGGTTTGCGGAGGTCCTGGCGGAGGTCGAACTCGATGCCGTCGCCCGAGTCGGACACCGCGTTCGGCCAGTAGCCCGAACACACTAGTTCGACGGCGTCAGCATCGGCAGTCCCGACGTAGGGCTTGGTGGTAGTCCCCAGAGTCTCGCCACGGTTAATCTCCTGGACGCAGATGCTGTCGCTGGTTTGCGTTCCTTCCATGTTGGCCGCACCCAACTGGGTGAGCAGGCCATCGGACACCTCGACGATGTCGGCATTGGAGTACAGGCGCGCCTGCTGCTCCGACATGTAGGGGTCCCCGCCATCGACGGGCGAGCGTGTGTCGAAGGTCGAGAAGACCGGGCCGATGAGCTCGGCACCCTGCGGCACTACGAGGTCGAAGCCCATAGGCGTGCGGGCTGGCTGCATCCAGATGGCGTCAGCGCTCGTCCACGGTTCCGAGCCGCTCAGCGAACCCGCTTCACCGCCACCGTTGTCAGAGCAGGCACCGAGCACCACTACACACGCCAGCGCCAACGAGCATGCGTTCACGAGTGGTCGCACGATTCCCCCTGGTCTGGCCGATGTCGGCCTGCTGCGACCACGATCCCCGCACCTACCGCCGTCCGCCATGCTCCGACCCGACCCGTGGCCCAAACGCAACGCGCGTGTTACCTCCGCAGAACGTGTAAGTCCCCCGGTCCTATAGGACCGGGGGACTTACACGTTGTTGCTGGTGCTGGTGGTGCGGCGAGGACTAGAAGTCCATGCCGCCCATGCCACCGTCTCCACCCGGCATGGCCGGACCGGCCTTTTCGGGCTTGTCGGCGACGACGACCTCAGTGGTGAGGAAGAGGCCGGCGATCGACGCAGCGTTCTGCAGCGCAGAGCGGGTGACCTTGGCTGGGTCGATGATGCCCTCGGCGATCATGTCGACGTACTCGCCAGTGGCCGCGTTCAGGCCGTGGCCAGCTTCGAGCCTGCTGACCTTCTCAGCGACGACTCCACCCTCGAGACCGGCGTTGATGGCGATCTGCTTGAGCGGGGCGCTGATCGCGAGCCGCACGATCTGAGCACCCGTTGCCTCGTCACCGGAAAGGTCGATCTTCTCGAAAGCGACGGTCGACGCCTGAAGCAGCGCGACGCCGCCACCGGCGACGATGCCCTCTTCGACGGCAGCCTTCGCGTTGCGAACGGCGTCCTCGATGCGGTGCTTGCGCTCCTTGAGCTCGACCTCAGTGGCCGCGCCGACCTTGATGACTGCAACACCGCCGGCGAGCTTCGCCAGGCGCTCCTGCAGCTTCTCGCGGTCGTAGTCGGAGTCGCTCTTCTCGATCTCGGCGCGAATCTGCGAGACGCGTCCAGCGATCTGCTCGCTGTCGCCAGCACCCTCGACGATGGTCGTCTCGTCCTTGGTGACGACCACCTTGCGGGCACGACCGAGCAGCTCAAGGTCGGTGTTCTCGAGCTTGAGGCCGACCTCTTCAGAGATGACCTGGCCACCGGTCAGGATCGCGATGTCCTGCAGCATGGCCTTGCGACGGTCGCCGAAGCCGGGAGCCTTGACGGCCACCGAACGGAACGTGCCGCGGATCTTGTTGACGACGAGCGTGGCCAGAGCCTCGCCCTCGACGTCCTCAGCGAGGATGACGAGCGGCTTGCCCGACTGCATGACCTTCTCGAGGATCGGCAGAACGTCCTTGACGGCGCTGATCTTCGAGTTGGCGATGAGCACGTAGGCGTCCTCAAGGACGGCCTCCATGCGCTCGGTGTCGGTGACGAAGTAGGGCGAGATGTAGCCCTTGTCGAAGCGCATTCCCTCGGTGAGCTCGAGCTCGAGGCCGAAGGTGTTGCTCTCTTCAACCGTGATGACGCCTTCCTTGCCGACCTTGTCCATCGCCTCGGCGATGATCTCGCCGATCAACGGGTCAGCGGCAGAGATGCTCGCGGTCGAGGCGATCTCTTCCTTGGTCTCGACGTCCTTGGCCATCGAAAGCAACTCTTCGCTGACGGCCGCCACGGCCTTGTCGATGCCGCGCTTGAGGGCCATCGGGTTCGCGCCGGCTGCGACGTTGCGCAGACCTTCACGGACGAGAGCCTGCGCCAGAACGGTCGCGGTGGTCGTGCCGTCACCGGCGACGTCGTCGGTCTTCTTAGCGACCTCCTTGACGAGCTCGGCACCGATCTTCTCGAGCGGGTCTTCGAGCTCGATCTCCTTGGCGATCGACACACCATCGTTGGTGATTGTGGGGGCTCCCCACTTCTTCTCCAGGACGACGTTGCGACCACGTGGGCCGAGCGTGACCTTGACTGCGTCGGCGAGCTGGTTCATGCCACGCTCGAGGCCGCGACGGGCCTCTTCGTCAAAGGTGATGATCTTGGCCATACGACTGATGGTCCTTCCGGAAGTAACGGTCGGGACCGGTGGCGACGCCCACTCGTAGGTCCAATAAACACGCTCGAAAACAGGTACGAGAGCGACGGATGATTCAGCCAGTAAATCAACAGACTCTTCAACAGATCCGGCCTGCGCAGAAAC
>JBBQAL010000080.1:0-13766 GCA_038316135.1 Candidatus Nanopelagicales bacterium
GTGGTTCCCGTCGGATCCTCCTGCGCGACAGGGTGCGAAGTTGCCGGTCCGCATCCCGGGCCTCAAGGTGTCGATCGCAGCGATCGCAGAGGCCTAAACACTCTCGCCCTGAGTGCTGGTCAGAGACTTGCAGGTGGAGACGCCTTGGGGAGTCGAACCCCAGACCTACGCATTACGAGGCCGTCCAAAGGTCTCCCTGGGGGTCCGGCGAAAGACGTTTACGCAGGTCGGCGGCCTGCGCGCACAACTGCGAAGTGTCCCGACACAGAGTGAACTGAGACCAAAACTGAGACCACAACAGGACCGTTGAACTGCTTAGGCGTCCTAGACCGACAGCGTGTCGTGACCATGAGACGGTCCCCACTGGCGGCCAAGTCTGAGCCCCCGGTCTTCGACAAGAGGAAGCCCTCGTATCTCGTCCTGTCCGCGTCCTCATGTTGTGCGAGCTCTGAGCCCATGCGTGGGGGTACGAATAGACGTGATCACCGCCTAGCCGAGCCTTGCGCCGGTATCGACGGGAGCCCGCGTTCTGCGGCACCACCCGCAGGAGCGACTCCGATCATCGGCCGGGGGCCCTGGACAGCGTGCACGGTGGCCTGCTCGGTGCCGACCCGATTGCGGTTCAGGTTCACGGGCTATGGCAATTGACGTTTCAAGTGAGCGTCCGGCGGTGCCGATGTGGCGAACATGGGTAATGACTGGCCGAGCCGAGGGCGCACCAACCAGCCCACGACCATCTGCGCCGACGATCTTGGCATGGCCTTCGACCAATACGGAGCAGTGATCCTTGCGTACTGCCGTCGGCACGCTGAAGACACCACCGACTCTGAGGATCTGATGTCGGTAATCTTCCTTGAGGCATGGCGATGTCGACAGCGAGCGTTCGTCGTGGACGGAACGCTCGCCCCGTGGCTATTTGGTGTCGCGAAGAACGTACTGCGCACGTCGGCGCGCTCCACTCGGCGCCACCGCGTCGCGCTAGCACGTTACGCGGCGGCGAATCCAGAGGCCGATGCACCCGACCCTGCCGCCATGGTCGCGGCGCGGGTAGATGCAGTTCCCTTGAGGTCACTGATAATCGAGGCGATTGAACAGCTCAGCGAAAAGGACCGAGAAGTAGTTCGACTCTGCTTGCTCGAGGACCTGCCCACTGCAGAAGCGGCCACGGTTCTAGGTATACCTGTGGGGACGGTGAAGTCCAGATTGCATCACGCTAGACAAATGCTGAGACGCTTACTCCAAACGAGTGAATCGGTGGAAGGGAACGACCCAATGGGCCCGAGCGGTCATGAGGAGAGTACGCGCGAGATTCGCGCTCGAAAAGCTAAGGTGAGTTGACAATGGCACAGGATGCACCGAGGCCGCTCCCCCTCGCCGATCGAATGAATCGCCGACGGGAGCACCTCATGTCCGAAATCACTGAACCCGAAACTGTGGGTGCCTGGCAGCCTGCTTGGATGCGCCCTCCTGGCAGACGCGCGCTTGCAGTGACAGGCATGATCGCAGCACTGCTCGCGGGAGCCGGGGTAGTGAGTGCCCAGGCTATGAAGAGCAGTGAGCCAAAGGTGATCGCTTTCAATCGCTACGAGGTCGTGTGCGATGCAAACTGGACCTGTCTTAACGGGGCTGCATCAGCACTTGGGCATCGGGTAATTGGTCCAACCGAAGGGGAGCAGGTGGACCGTCTCGTCGCCCTCAGCAGCCCGGACACCACCACCGAAATCTTCAGCTTCTCATTCAAGCCCAAGGGCAGCGACGCTGTCATCCGAGTATTCTCCCGCGCCGGGGCCGACACAACTATGGCCTCCGTGGAACTTTCACCTACAGAGCAGGCCGCGGCCGACCCAGTTGAGGTGGCCGGCCAACAAGGCTTCGTCGTGACCGATACAGACTCGATCTCGCTCTACGTCGAACACGCAGGGCTGAACTACGTGGTTACGTCGAGCATGGATCGGGGAGAGTTCAACTCGGCCATAAGGCAGATGCGGCTGGTTGGATCCGGCCCCTAACGGCGACGTGATTCACGGTCCAGGATCATCATTGATCCTGGACCGTGGATCACGTCAAGTTCAGTACCGAGCAATGATTTCGATGGGGGCTAACGTTCAGTTAATTCGGTACTGAAGCAAGGAACTTGGCAGGTTATTGAAGTTCAGGTCGGCCAAGTTTCACGACTTGCTCGTCGACGTAGAGCCATTGGAAAGCCCGAGCACCGCTCCTTGAAGATCCGACCCATCGAAGAGATACAGTCGCCATGAACCTTGGCTTGTCTTGGGTGACTCGTTTACGGCGGACATGGTGTTGTTCCACCCGACCCCGTAGTTCGATAAGTAATGGATCTCTGCGTCAGTATTGATCTTGCCGAGATAGGACGATGAGGCGCAATCTGCGACTTGGTAGTAGAAGATCCCGGCGCCGGTCGACGTTGAGCACGCCGCGGAAGCTGCCTGAGGAGATGCGAAAGCCATTCCCGCAAATATGCTGACCGACGCAAGGGCGCCAGCAACGGCCCTCCTCATCGTAACCTTTCGCCTAGTCATCTAGTTTGATCTCCTTCGCTTCGTTGATTGGCTGATTACCTAGTCTGAGATTTAGGTCGCGCGCCTCATTGCACAAGGGTCGTTTCGGCTGTGCAGGTTCGCATGCCCACGCCTGGAACTGCTCTCCTTCGTCGAAGACATAGGCGTAGTTACCTGAATCGTCAGCGTAGAGATAGACAACGCCGGCTCGACCTCGCTCTTTGAGAGCCCGCACGTGCTCCCACGTGGTTGTGTCGGTGCCGTTGTACAGCGGGGACAAATCCGCGACATTGACGTCAACTGTGCGAGGGTCCGCTGCAACCGAGGCTGCCTTACCTTGTGGAGGCAACGTAGACCCTGAACTGCACGAGACAAGAAGTGCTGTCGACACTAGTGCCGCCACCCCAGAGGTGAGCACTGACCGGCTCGATCGCATCGAAGCCTCTCGATGGTGTGGTTGGGGCGGCCCAAACGTTAGCCCAGGCGAGTGACCGCAACTAGCGTTCGCCGAGTTGCGGCGTGTCGTCGCGGATGGCCCACGTGTGGCGGTCACGTGCTCGTCGATGGGCCGACAAGTCGGCCCATCATCATGCCACTGCCTCTGTCACTCGTCTTGCACCGAGGTGCTAGCGGTCACCATCGCGCGCCGGAACTGCCACGACGAGATCGACGCACACACAAATCCACCAGCCGTCGAAGTCCGTGACCGTATGGCGTCGTCCTTGTTGAGGATTGACCCGGTCTTGGGGCGCACATTGCACACCTTCCTTGTAAGCGTGCCGGGGTGGTGCGCGTAGACCCGGGACGGTTCGAGGGCGGTGGTCAAGGTGATGACGGTGCATCGACTCTCGGCCGGAAGCGGGTTCCGGTATCTGCTTCGGAACACCGCCAGCGCCGATATCGACCGCGACGGGCAGTTGCCTCTCGCTGATTACTACACGAGCTCGGGGAACCCTGCGGGCCGTTGGATTGGCGCAGGACTTACCGACCTAGCCGAAGGGCACGGAGTGCAGGCCGGGTCGCTGGTATCGGAGGCCGCCATGACCGCGGTGTTCGGCAACGCAGTCGACCCGGTCACAGGGGCGGCCCTCGGCCGTGCCTTCCCGCATCGGACCGACGCCAAAGGTGTGCTGCGCGCGGTCGGGGTGGCGGGGTTTGACCTGACGTTCACCGTTCCGAAGTCAGTGAGTGC
Organism: Candidatus Nanopelagicales bacterium; assembly: GCA_038316135.1. Taxonomy (GTDB): domain Bacteria; phylum Actinomycetota; class Actinomycetes; order JAHEKZ01; family JAHEKZ01; genus JAHEKZ01. The sequence goes on from JBBQAL010000080.1 coordinate 3,712, forward strand.
GGTGTGGGCTCTCGGCGACGACCGGACTCGGGCCGTCGTCGTCGCCGCCCACCACGCCGCCATCGACCAGGTCATGGCAGTGCTCGAGGACCGGGTGGTGGCAACACGGTTCGGGCACGCCGGCGCCGCCCGGGTGGCAACACGCGGGGTCATCGCCGCAGCGTTCGACCATCCCGATACCCGTGAGTCGGACCCGAACCTGCACACCCATGTCGTGGTCGCGAACCGAGTTCAAGGTCTCGACCGACAGTGGCGGACGATCGATGGGAGGCCGCTGTTTGCTGCCACGGTCACCCTGTCGGAGACCTACGACGCCCTGCTCACCGATGAGCTGGCACGAACGCTCCCGATGGAGTTCGGCTGGCGAGACCGTGGCGCGCGCCGCACCCCGGCATTCGAAGTCGACGGCATCGACGACCATTTGCTGCGGTTGTTCTCAACCAGGTCTACGACGATTAGCACCGAACTGGACCGACTGGTCATCGAGTTCACCGCCGATCACGGGCGGGGGCCGAGTCGGGTCGAGACGATCCGGTTGCGACAGACCGCCACCCTCGCCACCCGACCGGTCAAGACCACGCACGCATGGTCGGACCTGCTGACGTCATGGGCGCAACGCGCTCGCGAACTGACCGGACGAGAGCCTCACGACTTACTCAATGCCGCGCTCAACGGGCAGTACACCCGTCCACTGCGTGCCCGCGACGTTGGGGTGCAGTCGTGCCATGAGCTAGCTGCGTTGGCCATTGTGGGTGTTCAAGAGCGCCGATCGACCTGGAACGGCTGGAATCTTGAGGCGGAGATCGCTCGGGTTACCAAACAACTAACCATGGCATCGGCGAAGGAGCGCGCCCACCTTCACGCATCTGTCCTGCGGATCGCCACTAATGGCTGCGTCCCGCTACACGACCGCGATGCCGTCGTCGACCGCTGGGCGCTGATGAATCGTCGGTGGTCCTCGACCGCGATCTTGGATGCCGAGTCTCGTCTGCTGCAGGTAGCCAACCACGGCTTCGGGCCCGCGACCGCTGCTCGGCTCGCCCAAGACGTGGCTGGCAACGCGGCTAGCCCTGGCGAGCTCTCCCCCGAGCTGGCCCGACGAGGAATGACCCAACTGGCGCCAGACCAGGCAGCAGCGATGGTGCAAATCTGTACCAGCGGACGCGGGCTCGATGTCTTGGTCGGCCCCGCCGGATCAGGAAAGACGTCGACCCTGCGAGGGATCAAAGTCACGTGGTGCCTGAGCCAGAGGACCGCCGACGTTATCGGTCTGGCACCGTCCGCGGCCGCCGCGCAACAACTGTCCGACGCCCTCGGTACGCGCTGTGAAACGACTGCGAAGTGGCTGTACGAGACTCTCGGCCCAGCAGGGCAGCGGCGCGCGGCAGCGGTTGCCGAACTAGATGCGCAGCTTTCAGCGGGCGGACCGTGGACGACGGCCGGAGGTGGGCGATACGACACCGCCACCCGCCGACGCGCACTAGTTCGGCAGCAGGAGAAGTGGCGGCTGCAACCGGGGCAACTACTCATCGTTGACGAGGCCAGCCTTGCCGGCACCCTGGAACTGGACCACCTCGTGACGCAAGCCCAAGCCGCCGGCGCGAAGGTGCTGCTCGTTGGGGACCAGCAACAGCTGTCTGCCGTTCAAGCCGGAGGTGCCTTCGGGCTGTTAGCCCGACGCACACACACGGCTGAGCTCACCGGGCTGTGGCGGTTCCAGAACCGGTGGGAAGCCCAAGCCACCCGGCTGCTTCGCGACGGCGAACCCGCCGCGCTCGACGCCTACCGGTCACATGACCGGTTGCACTCGGGCTTTCGTGAAGATGTTCTCGACGCTGCCTACAGCGCCTGGCGAACCGACACCGAAGCAGGTCAAGACGCGCTACTCGTCGCAGCCGACAATGCCACCGTCACCGAGTTAAATGCCCGCGGCCGCTCCGACGCAATCCTCACCGGCCGAGCCAGCCACCACGGGGTTGAGCTATGTGACGGCACCACCGCGGGTGTCGGAGACCGCATCATCACCCGACACAATGACCGACGGCTCCCGGTCGCAGAAGGTGACCACGTCCGCAATGGCAACACCTGGGTCATTACGTCCATGCACCCCGACGGCAGTGTGTCGGCTCAGCTCATCAACCGCGCCAACGACAAGGCGCCCACAGACAACGATTCGCCCCACAACGACAACACCGGCCGGCCACAGGTCGTGCTCCCCGCTGAGTACGTGGTCGAGCACGTCGATCTCGGCTACGCGATCACAGCGCAACGAGTGCAGTCACGCACAGTCGACACTGCCCATGTCATCACCGGGCCCGGGATGAGCCGAGAACACCTCTACGTCGCACTCAGCCGCGGCCGTCACGCCAACCACGCCTACACCCCGCTTGACGACAGCACCGACGCGGAAGCCCACCGACGCGGCGGAAGCCACTCGGTATCGACCGATCAGACGATCCTCGAACAGATCCTGGCGACCAGCAGCGCCGAACCCTCAGCCACCGAGTCCCTCGAAGCCGCTGGACGTCCACAGCCACACCTAGTCGCCGCCCGTCCACAGATATCCACTTTGCAGTGGCAGACCAACGATCGTCGAGCGCCCGATAGACCCAGCCCCTCGATGTGACGACCCGGACCCATCCGAACCAACTAACGAGACAGGAACACTCCCATGACTCTTCAGACCGCTGCACATCCGACAGACCAAGACGTCGAGCCCCGCTTGTTGATCACCGTCGAGGAAGCAGCCCGACGCCTGACCATCGGTCGCACCATGATGTTCGCCCTGGTCCACGACGGATACATCGAATCGGTTCGTATCGGACGCCTGCGCCGGATCCCGGTCGACGCACTCGCCACATTCGTTGACTCGACCCGACAGACCCACTCACCTAACTCGCAACTGTAAGAACTGGACGTCACAGACCCCTCATGGCGCGCTCACGTAGAGAAGCCGGTCGCGCACCCAACCAGTCATCCAGCGTGTACCTCGGTAGCGACGGGCGCTGGCACGGACGAGTCTCCATGGGCATTCGCGACGACGGGCACCCCGATCGTCGACATGTCACCGCCGCCACCGAACGCCAAGCCCTGACGAAGGTGCGCGACCTTGAGCGTGCCCGCGACTCAGGCCAGATCGTTGCAATCGGAACCCCACCGACAGTCGGCCAGTGGCTCGAACACTGGCTGGACAACATCGCCGCCCAAAGCGTCCGACGCCGAACACTCGACGGATACCGCACCTACGTGCACCAGTACGCGATCCCGGGGATCGGCGCACATCGCCTCAACCGACTTCAACCAGAGCACGTAGAAGCCCTCTACGGTCGACTACAACGAAGCGGTCTGTCGCCCAGCTCCATCAACACACTGCACCGCGTGCTTCGCGCTGCCTTGAACGAAGCAGTCGCCCGCGACCGAATCACACGCAACCCCGTCGTGCGCGCCCGACCTCCACGACTTGTTGAAAGAGAAGTCGAACCGCTCACCCGAGCCGAGGCGCGAAAACTCATCAAAGTTGCCACCCGGCAACCCAACGGCGCTCGCTGGTCGGTAGGGCTCGCCCTCGGTCTTCGACAAGGCGAGGCGCTCGGCCTCTGTTGGGACGCCATCGACCTCGACAAAGGCACACTCACCGTTAGGCGCGCGTTGCAGCGACACGTAATGCGACACGGCTGTGATGGCAACTGCGGCCAGACGCGGCCAAACAAGTGCCCGGAGCGAAGCGGTGGCCTCATTCTGGTGGAGCCGAAGTCCCGCGCCGGCCGACGAATCGTCGCCCTGCCCGCGCCCCTTGTCGCGGCGCTCCGAACTCATCGAGCCGCACAAAAGCAGGACCGACTCTTGGCGGGCAGTGAGTGGCAGGAGAACGACTTCGTGTTCTGCACACCGACCGGAACGCCCATCGATCCACGCCGCGACTGGGCAGCCTGGAAAGAGCTGCTTCAACAGGCCGGAGTACGCGACGTTCGCCTCCACGACGCCCGCCACACCGCGGCCACCCTGCTACTCGTGCAAGGTGTCGCGCCAAGAACCGTGATGGACGTCATGGGCTGGTCCGAACAACGGATGCTGTCGCGCTACCAACACGTCATCGACGAACTCCGGCGCGACGCCGCGAACCAGATGGGATCCGCCCTCTGGGCCAACCCAACTGAGACCAAAACTGAGACCAAAACTCCGCCGTCGATCTAGCGGACGAAGGCGACGAGCTAAACGTGCTGGTCAGAGACTTGCGGGTGGAGCCGCCTTGGGGAGTCGAACCCCAGACCTACGCATTACGAGTGCGTCGCTCTACCAACTGAGCTAAGGCGGCGTGCCCCGCTCGGCAGGGCTGAGCGCTGAGTCTACCGGCGGGAAGACGGGGTGCCCGAAGGGACCCGCGACGCCCGAGGCAGGCAGCATCAACTGCCCACGTGCAACCTGCTGGTTCAGCACATCGTTGGATCGTCAGGGATCTGCCCGCCCACCAGATAGGCGTCTACAGCATCGTCCACGCAAGTGTTTCCTGCGTTGTAGCCGGTATGCCCGTCGCCGTCGCGCGAAATGAGGACGCCGTTCTGCAAGGACTTCGCGAGGCTGACCGACCAGTCGTAGGGCGTCGCAGGGTCGCGAGTCGTTCCGATAACGACGATGGGATCAGCACCCTTTGCAATGGCATCAGTGGGGAAGTCGCCCTTCTTCACCGGCCAGCTTCTGCAGGAAACCGAACTCCAGGCAAACGTGCGCCCAAAGATCGGAGAGATCTGCTCGTACTTCTTGGCCAGCCGATTGGCGCCTATTGCCGACGTCGTCCCGGGACGGTCGGTGCAACTGATTGCGGGGAAAGCTGAGTTGACGTTGGATGCGTAGGTGCCGTCGGCGTTGCGCTCGGCGTACGCGTCCGCCAGTGCAAGAAGGACCGTTCCGTCACCATCAAACGCTTGCGACAGTCCCAGCCGCAGCGACGGCCACCCTGATGCCTCGCTGTACATCCCCGAGATCATTCCAACTGTAGCCAGAGACTCGGTTAGAGGACGACCTGAGTTCGTGGTGAGCGGGGCTGAGTCCAGTTCACCTAGGAGCCCAGCGATCTGATCTTCAGCCTCTCCCAGAGTTGGCCCAACGGCGCAGCCCTCACGGACGATGCAGTCTTCGATGAATGCCTCGGTGGCTCCCTGAAATCCCCTCAGCTGGCCACGGGAAAGCTCTTTCGTTGACACGGCTGGGTCCAGCGCCGCGTCCAGCACCATGCGGCCAACGCGCTGCGGAAAGAGCTCTGCGTAGATTGCACCTAACTCAGTGCCGTAGCTGGCACCGAAGTAGTTGAGCTGCGGTTCGTTGACAGCCGCGCGGAGGATGTCGATGTCTTTCGCCGAGCTGAACGTGCCCAGCTGAGGGATGAGCGCGGCGTTGTCGCTGACACACCCCTTGGTGAAACGCTCGTTCACCTGGACGAGTTCGCGCACCTCTGCAGGAGTGTCGGGCGTCCCATCGGTTGCGTAGTATTCGTCGGTCTGTTCGTCGGTCATGCACGAGATCGAGGTGCTTTGACCAACGCCGCGGGGATCCCACCCGACAATGTCGTAGTGATCAAGCACCGGCTGCGTGAAGAGGACGTCGGCCAACTTCGCATAGCCGATCCCCGAGACACCGGGGCCACCCGGGTTGACGAAGAGCTCACCAAGCGTCTCGTCCGCATTGTCAGCCGGACGTTTGAGGAGCGCCAAATTGATCGTGGCTGCCCCGGGATCGTTGTAGTCGAGGGGTACCTCAAGAGTCGCGCACTCGAAGTCACCGCATTCCTTCCACTCTGCGCGTTGCTCGTAGAAGGGCCGCAGGGCGCTCGGCTCAGTAGGCGTTGTGGTGGGACTCGGTACGGGTGAAGCCACAACGGTTGGCTCGCCGGAGGTGCAGCCAACCAGGAGGAGACCGGCTACCACCCCCCAGGCGAGCCGGCGAATCAACCGCGACTACCTGGAAGAACTGACTGCAGCCAGGTGATCAGGCCATTGGGGTTGCGGCTCTGCGTCACGACGCGGCCCGGCCCCTGGAAGTCGAGGACGAGCCCCTCACCAGACTTCAGGGTCGACATGATCCCGCTGGCGGCCTTCCTGGTCTGCACCGAGATCGTGTCGTCGTAGGCAACGAGGTGACCGGAGTCAACGGTGAAGCCTTGCCCCTGCTGCAGGTCATGGATATCCATGGCTCCGTAGGCCGCCAAGACGACGGGTCCTTCACCTGTGGCGTGCATCACGAAGAGGCCTTCCCCGCCGCCAAACATCTTCGCTCCACCCCACTTGGTGTCGAGCTCGACGCCAGCGGCATTGGCGAGCCAGGAACCGCGAGTGATGACAAGGGCACGGCCAGGAACGAGGTCGGTCACCCAGATGTCGCCGGGCAGGTTCGCAGCGACGTCGACCCAGGTCGGGGACTGCGGATGCCCGGTGAAGGTCGTGACGAACAACGACTCACCACCCAAGACGCCGCGCTTGAGGGCCCCTTTGAGGCCACCCTGCATCTGGGCCTCGACTGTTACTCCGAAGGAGTGCATGGCCATCGCGCCGGACTCTGCGCGAACCAGTTCCCCTGGTGCAAGATGAATGCGACCGACAGAGAAACTCGGCTGGTGTCGAATCTCGACCTGCATGTGACCTCCCGACTAGCTGGCGCGGAGCGCCAGGGTCAACTCTTCCACGGCCAGCAATGGTGTGACATAGGCCGTGATCTTCTCGCGAGCCTCAAGTATCGCTTCCATCGCCCGCATCGTCATCTCTGGCTCGCAGCGCCCCGCCACCTTCTCGATGTTCGTCATCATCTCAGCGTTGACCAGGGTGACGTCGCCACCGACCTGCACGACGAGCACGTCGCGGTAGAAGGCGAGGAGATCTTGGAGGTCTCGGTCGAGTTCGTCAATCGTCGCTCGCTTGCGCCGCTTGTCCTGACCCTCTTTAAGCCGTTTGAAGTCGATTCTGGCCCACTTCGGAGGGCGCTCGGGGTTCTCGACCCCCATGCCACGGGCCAGCTCGGCGCGTTCAACCTCGTCAACCGACTTCGTGCGCTCGGCACCCCGCTCAGTGGCCGCATCCACCAGTTCGCGTGCCGACAACAGTGCCGAACCCAAAGACGCGACATTGACCGGGAGCGAGAGCGTTGCCGCCCGGGTAATCCGGGCCTGCTCGTCGCGGGCCAGCCCCCTGGCCCGACCAATGTGACCCATCGATGCACGGGCAGCGAACGACGCCATCGCCTCGTCGACGCCGTCCCGCTGCACCAGATGCCTGGCGACGTCAGATGTTGACGGAGTCGTCAGCACGACGTGGCGGCAGCGCGATCTGATCGTCGGGAGGACATCCTCCATGGAGGGTGCGCAAAGCAGCCAGACGGTGTGGGGCGTCGGCTCTTCCAGTGACTTCAGTAGGGCGTTGTTGGCAGCCTCGGTGAGTCGGTCGGCGTCCTCGAGGACGATCACGCGCCAGTGGGCAACAGACGGTGCTGTGGACGCTTCGAGGACAAGCAGACGCGCGCGCTCGACCGAGATGGTCATCGACTCAGTAGCTACGTGTTCGACGTCGGAATGCGTGCCCAACAGCGCGGTGTGGCAGTCAGGGCAGTGTCCACACCCACCCTGCGGGCACACCAGCGCTGCGGCGAACGCGCCAGCTGCGACGGATCGCCCCGAGCCAGGTGGGCCGGTGAAGAGCCAGGCGTGTGTCATGGCCGACCCCGGTGACGGAAGTGCAGCGTCCTGCACGGCGCGAGCCAACGTCTCAACGGCACGCCCCTGGCCCACCAGAGCATCGAAGACACTCATGGCAGGCGCTTCTGCACTGCTTCGTGCACCGACGCTGCAGTGGCGTCAGCCGAGGCCGTCGCATCTACGACGAAGTAACGCTCGGGACTTCTGGCGCTCAAGGTCAGAAAGTATTCGCGGACTCGCTGATGAAAGGCCAGGGGCTCAGCCTCCAGACGATCTGCAGGAGCGTCAAAGCGGGTGAGCCCGATCGTGGGGTCGATGTCGAGAACGATGGTGAGGTCTGGCCACAACTCGCCGGATGCCCACGTCGAGATGCGCTCGATATCGGTCGGGTCAAGGGTGCGGCCAGCGCCTTGGTAGGCAATGGATGAGTCGATGTATCGGTCGGTGATGCAGACCGCGCCACGGTCGAGCGCCGGCGCCACCACCGATGCCACGTGTTCGGCACGATCAGCCGCGTAGAGGAGCGCCTCGGTGCGGGGGTCGATCGCCCCCGTCTGGTGACCCAGCAAGATCTGCCGCAGCTGGCGTCCCACCGCTGTGTCGCCTGGCTCGAAGGTGGTCACCACTTCCCGCCCTTGCTGGATCAGGGCCTTGGCGAGCAACCCGACCTGGGTGCTCTTGCCGGCACCTTCCCCGCCTTCGAAGGCGACGAAGAATCCGGGTTGGGGTGCGGGCACCAGATCAATCTATCCCGACCCCCCGACAGCCCCCAGGTGGCTGCCGCGTCATGTCCACTGTGATCCCCACCAACCCAGGGAGGAGAAACGTTTACCCGCGGTGCCGTGCGATGCGTCGCTGTTGAGCACCAGTAAGCGCAATGCCTTACCCGGAATAGCATCCGATGTCGCGAGACTCGACGCTGATCGGTGAGAACTCCGTCCCGTCCTCCGCGACTAGTCCTCGTAGGCGCAGGGTGCCCAGGGTCCGACCACACGCGTTTCCGTGGCCCGGCGGCGGAGCAATAGTGACTCGCCCCTGCCCGACGATTGCCGCCGATGTTGACTCCGGCTCAGAAGTCAGCGCAGGAAGATCGGTGCAGAAGTTGCGCGAGAGGTCCTGACCCGTCAGCACTCGGACGTTCACCTGGCGGTCAGGCAGAGTGAATGGGATCGCCAAGGTCACGTCCACATCCACGGGCCGTGAATACGTGGCCTCGACGGTGACTGCGATGTCTCCGGTTGAGGACTCGGCCCAGAAGAAGGCCTCGCCGCACGCCCCGGTGCGCAGTAGATCCACCGGCATCGGCGATGGGTTCTCAGTCAACGTCTCCGTCTGCGGGGCCGGTTGGGAGCTGGAGGTGCAGGCTGCTAGGCCTGTGAGGAGGGCAAGGGCGGACAGCAGTCGTATTGAGCGATGGCGCTTCATGTCGTTCAGACGCTATCGCCGCGGCCGACGTTCCTGCTAGACGGCATCGCCCTGCGCCCGTTCAGCCACCCGATGTAGCAGGCTTGGCTAGCGGCGCCCAATCCTCTTGGGCTACTTCTTGGCCGCCGTCTTCTTTGCGGTGGCCTTCTTGGCTGCGCCCTTCTTGACCGTCCGCTTCGTGGTTCGCGGAGCCGCCTTCTTGGCCCCCTGCTTCTTGGTGGACGGACCCTGGGCACGTTTGTCTGCGAGCAGCTCGGCGGCTCGCTCGATGGTGATCGTCTCCGGGGCGTCGGTGCGGCGAAGTGTGGCGTTCGTCTCGCCGTCGGTCGCGTAAGGCCCGAATCGACCGTCCTTGACCAAGACCGTGAGACCGGTGACCGGGTCAGCCCCGAGATCGCGCAGTGGCGGAGCTGCTGCGCGCCTACCGCGCTGCTTCGGCTGTGCATAGATCGCCAACGCCTCATCGAGTGTGACGGTGAACATTTGCGCCTCGGACTCGAGCGACCGAGAGTCGGTGCCCTTCTTCAGGTACGGGCCATAGCGACCGTTCTGCACGGTGATCTCAGCATCATCGGACGGGTCGACACCCACCACGCGAGGCAGCGATAGAAGGAGAACGGCGTCATCAATCGTGACCGTGTCCAGAGTCATTGTCGAGAGCAGGGACGCAGTATGCGGCTTGACCGCGTTCTTACCGGTCTTCGGTACGTCGTCGGGGAGGATCTCGGTGACGTAGGGCCCGTACCGCCCAGACTTGGCCACAATCTGGCGCCCGGTCTCTGGATGCACGCCGAGCTCGCGGTCTCCCGAGGGGGCGTCGAGCAGTTCCTGCGCCTTCGCGATGGTCAACTCGTCCGGCGTCATGTCATGGGGGACGTTGGCACGTTCGAGGTCGTCACCTTCGCCGCGCTGCACGTAGGGGCCATAACGTCCGACTCGCAGCACGATGCCA
>JBBQAL010000141.1:0-6314 GCA_038316135.1 Candidatus Nanopelagicales bacterium
ACCGATACCGGTTACCGCCTCTTCGTCGACCGGCTCGCCACGATCAAGCCCTTGTCAGCAGCAGAACGTCGGGCGATCGGCACCTTCCTCGAGGGCGCCATCGACCTCGACGACATCGTGCTTCGAACGGTTCGACTGCTCGCCCAGGTCACCGGTCAGGTCGCCGTCGTGCAGTACCCATCATTGACCCGGTCACAGGTTCGGCACGTCGAGATCGTCGCCATGAGTCCGCGGCGCCTCATGGTCGTGGTGATCTCGACGACGGGTCGCGTCGAGCAGCGCATCCTCGACATCGCCGTCGACCTCGACGACGAGACGGTCGCCGAGCTGCGCAACCGCATCAATGAGGCCGTCGACGGCAAGCTTCTCTCCGAGATGCCCGAAGCCGCTGCCACAGTTGCTGAGTCGATGCCGATCGAGGTACGTCCCGCGGTGGCGGCGATCCTGGCAACCATGGTCGAGTCCTTGGCCGGTGAAGGCGAGGAACGTGTCGTGCTTGCGGGGACGGCGAACCTCGCGCTCTTCGGCACCGACTTCCCCGGCAGCATCCAGCCCGTTCTCGAAGCACTTGAGGAGCACGTAGTGCTGCTGCGCCTGCTCGGCGAGGCCACCGCACCGAGCCAAGTGAGCGTGCGGATCGGCCACGAGCTTCCGGTTGTGGGCCTCTCGTCAACATCGCTGGTCAGTTCGACATACGGCACCGCAGGGTCTGGTCACCTTGGAGTCATTGGTCCAACGCGCATGGACTACCCCGGAACGATCGGCGCCGTCCGCGCGGTTGCCCAGTACGTGGGCCGCATTTTGGAGGAGTCGTCGTGAGCGACTATTACGTGACGCTCGGCGTCACCCGTGAGGCGTCCCAGGACGAGATCAAACGCGCCTACCGCAAGCTTGCCCGCGAGTTACATCCGGACGTCAACCCAGGCTCTGAGGAGAAATTCAAAGAGGTAGCCAACGCCTACGAGGTTCTCTCCGACCCGCAGAAGCGCGAGCGTTACGACCTGGGGGTCGATGGCGCTGCGTTCGGCGGGGCACAGGGATTCGGTTTTGGCGACATCATGGATGCCTTCTTCGGACAGTCGAGCCCCCGCGGTCCACGTCCGCGCAGGGCACGTGGTCAAGATGCGCTGATCCAAATAGACCTCGAGCTCGCCGATGCGGCTTTCGGCGCCAGCCGCGAGCTCACGCTCGACACTGCGGTCGCGTGTGCCACGTGCAACGGAGCGGGAACTGCCGCAGGCACCGAACCGGTGACGTGTGACATGTGTGGTGGACGCGGCGATATCCAGCATGTACAGCGGTCGTTCCTCGGTCAAGTCATGACCTCGCGACCGTGTCCACAGTGCCACGGCTTCGGCATCACCATTCCGCACCCCTGCCCCGAGTGCTCCGGCGACGGCCGCGTGCAAACGCGACGAACGCTGACAGTCAAGATCCCCCCTGGTGTCGACACCGGTACCCGAATCCAGCTCAGGGGTGAGGGCGAGGTCGGGTTCGGCGGCGGTGCGGCGGGCGACCTCTATCTCGAGGTGCTCGTCCTCGACCACCCGCTATTCGCTCGCAGTGGCGACGACCTGCACTGCACCTTGAACATCCCGATGACAGCTGCGGCGCTCGGTGCCAGCATCGGGCTCGAGCTGCTAGACGGCGTCACGACCGAGGTCGACATCCGCCCTGGCACCCAGTCGGGCCAGCAGATCCCGCTGCTTGGTCAGGGTGTTCCGCAGCTGCGTGGCGGCGCACGCGGCGACGTGATCGTGCACGTGTCGGTCGAGACGCCTTCTCAGCTCGACGACCGGCAGCGCGAGCTGCTCACCGAGCTCGCCACGCTGCGCGACGAAGAGAAGCCAGCCGGGCAGTTCGCAGCCGGGCAGCAGGGCTTCTTCTCACGGCTCAAGGACGCGTTTAACGGCAGGTGAGCCGCCCCGTCTTCTACCTCGGCTCGGCCTCAGACTGTGCGGCCGGTGATTCGTGCGTGCTCGACGGGGCTGAGGGTCATCACGCTGCGGTTGTACGGCGCGTGCGCGTGGGTGAGCAGGTGGTGCTTACCAACGGCCGAGGTGCCGCACTCGACGCCGAGGTGACATCGGTGGGGCGCGGTGACATTGTCTGCGCGGTGCGAGCAGCGCGAACCGTCGAGCCATCACCACTACGAGTCACAGTCGTCCAAGCCATCCCCAAGGGTGATCGTGGCGAGCTTGCCGTCGATCTGCTCACCGAGGTCGGGGTCGACGAAATCGTCCCGTGGCAGGCCGAACGCTGCGTCAGCCGTTGGAAGGGCGAGAAGGTCGGCCGTGGCCGAATCAAGTGGGAGGCCGTCGCGCGTGAGGCGGCTAAGCAGTCGAGGCGCACGTGGTGGCCCGTGGTGTCGCCGGTCGCTGATCTGGCTGCCGTCGCCGAGCTGATCGGTGCGTCCGACGTGGCCTGGGTGCTGCATGAGGCGGCGACCGAGCCGTTGGCCACATTGCTTGCCGGGGAGGCGCAACCCCTGTCCGGACATGCCGTCTTGGTGGTTGGTCCCGAGGGTGGCGTGAGCGAGACCGAGTTGGAGGCCTTTGCAGGAGCCGGTGCCGCCGAGGTCCGGCTCGGACCGTCGGTACTCCGGACCTCGACGGCGGGTGTGGTGGCCGCCACCCTGGTGCTGGCCGGTACCGAGTCGTGGCGTCGTAGGCTCGATCATCGTCCCGAGGGGAGTACTGATGAGCGAGACTGCTGAGTGCCTGTTCTGCCGGATCGTTTCCGGTGAGATACCCGCCGACGTCGTGCTTGAGACGGAGGACACCGTTGCCTTTCGTGACCTCGCTCCACAGGCGCCGACGCATGTCCTGGTCATCCCGCGGCAGCACCACCGAGACATCGCCGCGCTCGCGTCCGCCGACTCTGGCCTAGCTGGGCGCCTCATGGCCGACGCCGCACAGGTGACATCAGACCTCGGGTTGGAGGAGTTCCGGCTGGTGCTCAATACCGGGGCAACGGCGGGGCAGTCGGTATTTCACGTGCACGCCCACGTGCTGGCCGGACGCGACTTCGGCTGGCCCCCTGGATAGCGGTAAGCCCTAGCATGGAACATGCAGGCCCACGACAGCCCCGAGACAGAAAGGCGGCGCCCTCACCTCAAGGGGGCACCTATGGCAGACAACGCCCGGATCGAGCACCGCGTGGTGGTGCCGACCAGCCTTGACATGGTCTCGCTACTGGGCTCGGGCGATGTGCTGCTGCGTGAGATCGAGCGACTCTTCCCTGACGTTGACATCCACGTGCGCGGCAACGAGATGCGCTTGACCGGGGCTTCGAGTGAGGTCGGGCTCGTCGAGAGGCTGATCGACGAGATGGTGGCCGTACTTCGCACCGGCCAGGGCTTGACGGTCGAGGCAGTGGGCCGATCGGTGTCGATGCTCCGCGACCGCGAGGAGGAGAGCCCTGCGGATGTGCTGACACACAACATCTTGAGCAACCGCGGCAAGACCATTACTGCGAGGACGCTGAACCAGAAGCGCTACGTCGACGCCATCGACAAGAACACGATCGTCTTCGCGGTCGGCCCTGCGGGAACCGGTAAGACGTACCTGGCGGTTGCAAAGGCGGTACAAGCGCTGCAAGCGAAGCGGATCACCCGGATCATCTTGACTCGCCCAGCGGTCGAGGCAGGGGAGCGGCTCGGGTTCTTGCCGGGAACGCTCTCGGAGAAGATCGACCCGTACCTTCGGCCGCTCTACGACGCGCTGCACGACATGATGGAGCCAGCCACCATCCCGCGATTGATGACCGAGGGAACGATTGAGGTTGCCCCGCTGGCCTATATGCGTGGACGCACCCTCAACGATGCCTTCATCATCCTCGACGAAGCGCAGAACACCTCTCCGGAACAGATGAAAATGTTCCTGACTCGGCTGGGCTTCGGTTCGCAGATGGTGGTCACAGGTGACATTACCCAGATCGACTTGCCAGGGGGAACGGCCAGCGGCCTCAAGGTCGTGAAAGGCATTCTTGAGGGAATTGACGACGTCCACTTCACTCAGCTGACGTCCCGCGATGTCGTGCGCCACCGTTTGGTCAGCGACATCGTTGACGCCTACTCGCGCTTCGACGAAGAACAAGCCGAGCCGCACCATCGGCGTCCAAGAGGTGTCCGATGAGCGTGGCGATCAACAACGAGTCTGGTGTCGAGGTCGATGAGCAAGGGCTGGTGAAGCTTGCGCAGTTTGTGCTCGCCGAGATGGGGGTTCACCCGCTGGCCGAGCTGTCGGTGATGCTCGTCGACGAGCCAGCGATGTCTGGGCTGCACGAACAGTTCATGGGTGAGCCCGGCCCCACCGATGTTCTCGCCTTTCCCATGGACGACTTGCGACCTGTCCCTGATGAGGAGTCCGACGAGACTGAACTCGTCGGTGACGTAGTGCTCTGCCCGACCATCGCTGAAACGCAGGCGCGCACCGCCGGGCATGACACGGCAGCCGAGCTAAGACTCCTCTGTACGCACGGCATCCTGCACCTCCTCGGCTACGACCATCACGACCCGGACGAGGAACGCGAGATGTTCGGGCTCCAAGCGCGGATGCTCGGCTCCTGGGCGACGAGGGACGTCACATGACCAGTACCGACATCTGGATACTCGTGGCCGCAGCCGCGCTCATAGTGGTGGCCGGTGTGTTGTCGGCCGCCGATGCCGCCATCAACCGCGTGTCGAGGGTGAGCCTTGACGCCTATGAACGCGAGGGTCGGCGCGGCGTCGAGTCCTTGCGGCACGTTCTGTCCGATCCGGCGCGATACGTCAATGTCGCGCTCTTCCTGCGTGCGCTGGCTCGAATCTCGGCGGTGGTGTTGGTGGCCGTGGTGGCCGTTGACGTCTTCGATAACCGATGGGAGGCAGTGCTGGTGGCCGTGAGCGTGATGGTGGTCGTCGACTACATCATCGTCGGGGTTGCCCCTCGCACGCTTGGTCGGCAACATGCCGCGCGAATCGCCTTGGCCACCGCCCCGGTCGTTCACCGACTTGCCACAGTCCTGGCACCGCTCACCAAACTGTTGATCCTGATCGGAAACGCACTGACGCCTGGGAAGGGCTTCCGCGACGGACCGTTCGCCAGTGAAGCCGAGCTGCGCGACCTCGTCGACCTTGCCGAGGAGCGCTCACTGATCGAGGACGACGAGCGTCAGATGATCCATTCAGTCTTTGAGCTCGGCGAAACACTTGCTCGTGAGGTAATGGTTCCCCGCACCGACATGGTGTTCGTTGAACGTCATAAGACGCTGCGGCAGGCCTTGTCGTTGGGTCTGCGAAGCGGGTTCAGTCGCATTCCCGTTATCGGTGACAACGAGGACGACGTGGTCGGCATCGTCTATCTCAAGGACGTCGCCAAGCGCGCCTTCGACCACCGCGATGCAGAGTCGAGCGAGAAGGTTGAGTCGGTGATGCGCGTCCCCTTCTTCGTTCCCGACAGTCGGGCCGCCGACGAGCTGCTGAAGGACATGCAGGCCAATCGCACGCACATCGCCGTTGTCCTCGATGAGTATGGCGGCGTGGCGGGGCTGGTCACGATCGAGGACATCCTGGAAGAGATCGTCGGCGAGATCGCCGACGAGTACGACGTCGAGGCGCCACCTGCCATCGAGCACCTGCCGGACGGTTCGCTACGGGTGAGCGCGCGATTGCACGTCGACGATCTTGCCGAGGCTCTCGACATCGATGTCGACGCCGAGGACTTCGAAGACGTCGACACCGTTGGTGGAATGTTGGCGAAGTTCCTCGGGAAGGTGCCCATTCCCGGTGCGACCGCTGAGGCGGCGGGCCTGAAGCTCTACGCCGAGTCGGCGACCGGTCGGCGCAACCAGGTCGGCACCGTCTTGGTCTCACGACTTCCTGAGCCGACATCCGGCAGCTCTGAGGAGAATGATGATGAGTGAAGTTTCAAACCCGGCCAACCTCGGCGCTGAGGACGCCAAGCTGGTGTCGTTGGCGAGGGGAGCCAGGGTGCGAGTATCTGCTCCTGAGGGGGCTGCCGTTCGGGACGAGACCGGGCGCACGTACGCGTCGGCATCGGTCAGTCTCGTCTCGCTGCACCTGTCTGCGTTGCAGGCAGCGGTAGCTCAGGCTGTGGCGTCCGGTGCCCACGGTCTGGAAGCTGCAGTTCTTGTCGTCGACCACGGCGTCGCCGACGCCGAAGGCATCTCAGCGGTGCGTGACCTCGGGGGAGTCGGGGTGCCCATCCACGTCGTGGACGCAGCCGGATCCATCTCCAGCTCCAGCCACACCTAACCCCCCAACCCCGTACCCCCCCAACCCCGTACCCCCCCAACCCCGTACCCCCCCAACC
>JBBQAL010000168.1:0-4203 GCA_038316135.1 Candidatus Nanopelagicales bacterium
GACGGTGTTGTCTACGCGGACTGGCTCAATGTCGTCGATGTCATACGTGCTCAGCCGGGAGAGGATGTCGTGCTCACCGTCGAGCGCGACGGATCGACGCTCGACCTGCCCGTGACCGTCGGCAGCACCCAGGTTCCGGACCCTGGCGACCCCACGCAGGAGATCACAGCAGGGTTCATCGGCCTCAGTCCATCGATCGAGCAGCAACGGGCATCGATCGCGGCCGTCCCCGAGCGCATGTGGGAGTTCGTGTCACGGTCAGGTCAGGCGATCGTGTCGATCCCCGGCAAGATGGTCGGCGTCTGGCAGGCGGCCTTCAGCAACCAGGAGCGCGACCCCACCGGGCCCGTCAGCGTCGTTGGAGTCGGCCGCTTCAGCGTGGCGGTGGCCGAGGATCAGGCAACGCTGAGCTGGAAAGTGGCCAACTGGCTGACCTTGCTGGCTGCGCTCAACATGGCGCTCTTCTTCTTCAACCTCATCCCACTGCTTCCGCTTGACGGCGGCCACGTGGCCGGAGCGCTCTACGAAGGTGCGAGGCGGAAGATCGCCAAAGCCCGCGGACGGCCGGACCCCGGCCCGGTCGATGTCGCCAAGATGTTGCCGGTGGCCTATACCGTTGCCTTCGCGCTCATCGGGATGTCGGTCCTGCTGATCTACGCTGACATCGTCAACCCGATCTCGCTCGGCTGACCTGCGCTAAGCCGATCGGCCCGGTTCGGAGGATACTGGTGGCATGACCATTGCCCTTGGTGTCCCGACGCCGCCACCGAAGCCGCTCGCAGTGCGGCGGCCGACTCGGCAGATCGTGCTGCGCCACCCGAATCACCCGGTCTCTGTTGGCGGGGATGCTCCCGTCTCAGTGCAGTCGATGACGACGACGGTCACCGCCGATATCGATGCCACCTTGCAGCAGATCGCCGAACTCACGGCGTCCGGCTGCGAGGTCGTCCGAGTGGCCTGCCCCAGTCAAGATGACGCCGACGCCCTGGCAACGATCGCCAAGAAGTCGCAGATCCCCGTCATCGCCGATATCCACTTTCAACCTCGCTATGTCTTCGCTGCTATCGACGCCGGATGCGCCGGGGTTCGGGTCAACCCCGGCAACATCAAGCAGTTCGACGACAAGGTTGGCGAGATCGCCAAGGCTGCCGGTGATGCTCAGGTTCCGATCCGGATCGGGGTCAATGCCGGTTCGCTCGACCCCCGGCTGCTCGCCAAATACGGCAAGGCCACCCCTGAAGCACTTGTCGAGTCGGCGCTCTGGGAGTGCTCGCTCTTTGAAGAGTATGACTTTCGCGACATCAAGATCTCCGTCAAGCACCATGACCCCGTTGTCATGGTGGCGGCCTACCGCCAGCTCTCCGAGCAATGCGACTACCCGCTGCACCTTGGCGTCACCGAGGCCGGCCCGACCTTCCAGGGGACGGTGAAGTCTGCCGTCGCCTTTGGCGCATTGCTGGCAGAAGGGATTGGCGACACGATTCGAGTCTCACTCTCGGCGCCACCTGTTGAGGAGGTCAAGGTGGGCATCGCCATCCTCGAGTCATTGGGGCTACGCGAGCGAGGACTGGAGATCGTCTCGTGTCCTAGTTGCGGTCGAGCCCAGGTCGACGTCTACACGCTGGCCGAGCAGGTCACGGCCGGCCTCGAAGGTCTGAATGTGCCGCTTCGCGTCGCCGTCATGGGCTGCGTCGTCAATGGGCCAGGGGAGGCGCGCGAAGCCGACCTTGGGGTCGCCTCCGGAAACGGCAAGGGCCAGATCTTCGTGCGCGGCGAGATCATCAAGACCGTGCCTGAGGCTGAGATCGTCGAGACACTCATCGAAGAGGCGCTTCGCCTCGCCGACGAGATGGGAGTCGACCCCGAGAGCGGGCAAGTGGCCGAGGTCGTCGTCGGCTGACATGACTACCCACGCCGAACGCTCAGCGACGCCTGGCGCCGTTTCCGCATTGCGGGTGCTCGGTGTGGGGGATCTCCCAGCGGCAGCCGAGCACCTCGCTGCAGATCCGGTTGGAAACGTCTTTGTTGCCTCGCGGATCGAAGCAGCTCTTGCACATTCTTGGCGTCTCGGCGGTGAGTTGTGGGGCTACGGGGAGGGACGTCGGTGGAGCGGACTTTGCTACTCCGGCGCCAACCTTGTACCCGACACCTCCGACGAGGCGGCCCTGGCCGCGTTCGCCGAGCGGGCCAAGCGTCGCGGTCGACGGTGCTCGTCGATCGTTGGGCCGCGCGAACAAGTGCTGTCACTGTGGGCGGCGCTGGAGGATTCCTGGGGTCCGGCTCGCGAGGTGCGCGACGACCAACCGGTGATGGCAATGTCGACCGACCCGACGTGCGATGTCGATAGTGACGTTCGACCCGTTCGCGAGGACGAGCTCGACATCTTGCTGCCAGCGTGCATCGACATGTTCACCGAAGAGGTGGGAGTGTCGCCCGTTGCATCTGGGGACGGTTCGCTCTACCGCGCCAGGGTGCGGGAGCTGGTGCTGGCTGGCCGCGCGCTTGCCCGGATCGAGAAGGGCCGGGTGCTTTTCAAGGCTGAGATCGGTTCGGTCTCGACCCTGGCGAGTCAGGTACAAGGCGTCTGGGTGCGTCCAGAGCTTCGTGGCCAAGGTCTCGCGGCCCCAGGGATGGCGACCGTCGTTCGCTACGCGCGCGAGAGATTTTCTCCAACGGTCAGCCTTTACGTCAATGGATACAACGAACCCGCTCGTCGGGCTTACGAGCGCGTGGGGTTCAGCCGTCACGGCACCTTTGCAACCGTGCTCTTTTGACCCCTCTACCGACGCCTCTTCAGACCCCTGTCTGACCGGGCCCTCGGATTCCACTCACCGAGCTGCGTACTGAACCGTCCGGAACGGCCACTCGTCCAGCAGCCAGTCGCGCGTTGTTCGCCACAACTCCCCATCGAGGTGGGCCTGCGAGGCACGGACCCACGAACGCACGGAGGCGTCGCACTGGGGATCGTCGCTCGGGTAGATGTAGACGCAGCCGACTACATCGTCGTCAGCGACGCTTCTCACGGTGTAAGTGAACCCGACCCTGCGCTCAAAGTGGTCGGCGTGCATCACCAAGTCGGCTTCGTTCTCGCCAAGCGTCATCGGGTGTGGCCACCGCTTGCTCTCAAATCCCGGGGTGGCGTGGATGTGATCCACCGAAGAGGTCCAAGCGGCGTAGTCGGCGTCGTTGTGCTGGCGCCCGAGCGGCTCGAGCCAGATGTTCTTGGTTCGAGGCGGCGGGGGTGGCGTGAAGTCTGCTGACACGAACGGCCGGCCGTGCGCTGGGCGTGGATCGGGACGTTCATCGATATCGGGTATCTGTTCCTCGGCCATGGGTGGCAGAGTAGGGGCTCGCTGCTTTTGACCCGACGAGGAGTCCCCTGTGCTGTTGCGGATGTCGACGCTGTTCCTCCGGACGCTTCGCGAGGATCCCGCCGACGCTGAGGTACCGAGCCACCGATTGTTGGTCCGAGCTGGATACGTCCGCCGGGCGGCTCCAGGGATCTACAGCTGGCTGCCCCTTGGCTTCCTAGTCCTGCGCAACATCGAGCGCATCGTGCGGCAGGAAATGAACGCCATCGGCGCCCAGGAGGTGCACTTTCCAGCGCTCCTGCCGCGGGAGCCGTACGAGGCCAGTAACCGCTGGACCGAGTACGGCGACCTCATTTTCCGGCTCAAAGACCGTAAGGACGCCGACTACCTCCTCGGTCCTACCCACGAGGAGATGTTCACGCTTCTGGTGAAAGACCTGTACTCGTCGTACAAAGACCTCCCGGTATGGCTCTACCAGATCCAGACGAAGTACCGCGATGAGCAACGTCCGCGCGCTGGGATCCTGCGTGGCCGAGAGTTCGTCATGAAGGACTCCTACTCATTCGACATCGACGAAGAGTCACTGCAGCGCTCCTACCAGGCACATCGCGATGCATACATCCGGATCTTTGACCGCTTTGGCTTCGACTACGTGGTCGTTGATGCGATGGCTGGCGCCATGGGTGGATCGGCGAGTGAGGAGTTCCTCGCAACCGCCGAGCACGGCGAGGACACCTACGTGCGCTGCACCACGTGCGACTACGCGGCCAACGTCGAAGCGGTCACCGTTCATCCGATCGAGCCGATCGCGTTCGACGGGCTACCGGTCGCACATGTTGAGGACACCCCCAATACCCCAACGATCGACTCGCTCGTCGACCACCTCAACGAC
>JBBQAL010000121.1:0-7532 GCA_038316135.1 Candidatus Nanopelagicales bacterium
TCGATACCCTGGAGTCGTTGCTGGCATCGCTGGACTGGCAGCTCCTATCTGTTGGGCGGCGTGACCCTTTCGGTGCTCGTCCTCGCCCTCTTCGGTGGACTCGATGGCGGCGCGCTCACCGGACTCGGCATCGGTGGCGCCGAACGCTGGATCGCGTACCCGGTCGTTCTTTGGCAGGTGATGTTCGGCGGAGTACTGATGGCCGGATCGACGTCATCATCGAGCACCTCGACGTAACCCTTATTCAACCAAGTAGTTGACATCGTCGCCCAGCTCACCATCGGCGACGCCACCGTCGGCGAGTTGGCAGCTCCTTGTGACGCCTCACTGCAGTTGGTCTCCAAGCTCCTCAAGGTGCTCGAGGACGCCGGTGTCGTTTCGCGCACGTGGGACGCCCAGCGACGACCGGTGCACCTGGAGGCGGACGTATTCGGCCGGATGACCAAATGGCTTGAGCGCTACCGCCATCAGGTACAGGAGCGTTAACGAGCGTCTCGCCGAGCTGCTGGACAGCTAACGCTTCGCCGCCTGCGACGCTTCAGTGCTTTGCTGTGGCCACGAACGGAGCCTGTCTGACATACCAACCGTGCTCCACTACGTCGACAAGAAAGGTGGCGAGGTCGGCACGGACAATCTTCGACGAACGCGTCGACCGGTGGGCGTCGTGCTCCAATCGTGCTGTCGCTTCGCCATGGACGAACCGAGGTGGCCGTGCCAGGGTCCAGTCCAAGTCGCTGGCGGCGAACTCGGCGTACTCGTCACGCTTGTCGCGTGCCGGCGGACCACCGACGAGACGCACCATCTGCGCAGCCACGGTATTGCTCAACGACCGCTGATCTCCGGGCAGATCAACTGCCATCCCACTTATACCGACGAACCTACCCACATCGGCTGCCCTCATGGATACAACCAGGGCATGTGCGGTGTCGCGATGCAGAGTCTCCTCGCGGCCGCGCGGACCCAGCGCGGAGACGACGGCGTCAGTCCCTTCGATGAGGACACCTAGGGTGCTTCGATCTCGACAGTCCCCCACCACGGTGGTGACTGAGCTGCCCTCCGTCACTCGGCCATCAGCGCGCACGAGCACCCGAAGGTGATGCCCGCGAAGCAGAAGCTCGTCCAGAACCAGCGCCCCGGTGCGACCCGTACCCCCGATCAGCGCGATGAGCATGAGGCAACGCTACCGACCGATCTGCACCTCCACTGTCGACCTGCACTCCAGTGGCGGAGGTGCGCGCGGCCTGGCGAACCTCTGGCATCATCGTGACCATGGCGCAGGACGAAGAACCGAACGACCCGCCCACCAGCGAGGACTGGGCCAGGCTTGTGGGTTCCCAGCGCCATGACCAATACACGCCCATGGGGCAGATTGCCATGTACGGCGACTTTGCCATGGGTGTCCGGCGGCTTCGAGGGTGGAGACGGTGGGTGAGCCTCGCACTGATCTGGTTGCTCCTCGTTTTACTGGTCGCTGGAGTCATCGCGACCCTCGGTGCGGTCCTGTTCAGGCGAACCTGATCTGAGCAAACCATGAGTGATGTTCCGGTCCGAGGTTCAGTGGTGATCCCTTCGCACGAGCTGCGCTGGAAGTTCTCTCGGTCCAGCGGCCCTGGCGGTCAGTCGGTGAACACCACCGACTCGCGTGTTGAGCTGCTGTTTGACGTTGCACACTCGGCTTCGCTGCCGCCGATCTGGCGCAAGCGAGCCCTCGAGCGTCTCGGCGACCGACTCGTTGATGGCGTGCTCCGGATCACCGCGCAGGAGGAACGCAGCCAACACCTCAACCGGCGCGCCGCAGAGCAGCGGTTGGCCGAGACGCTGCGCGAAGCGACCGCACCACCCCCGCGACCGCGTCGGGCCACAAAGCCGTCGCGCGGCGCGGTCGAGCGAAGGATTGCCAAGAAAAAACGACGCGGGGAAATCAAGCGCGGACGTCGGGTCGATCCAGACGAGTAACCACACCCGGTAGGACGTTGCGTCGCTGGGCCAAACGGGTGAACCGACGCCTTGACGCACATCCACATGGCAGTTCGCGTCGAAGGGTCTACGACGGCTGCAGCGGGCAGCTCGATCCGAGGAGACTCACGTGGCTCTGTTGGTTGGCGCGCCAGCGCCGGACTTCACCCTCCCCGGCTGGTTCCAGTCGTCTGAGCAGACCTTCGCGCTGCGCGAGCGTCGCGGGCATCCAATCGTGCTCGCCTTCTACCCTGGCGACGAGCGCCTGGTCTGCACACGCCAGATGTGCGCCTACTCGGACAACCTGGCCGACCTCCACAGGTTCGAGGCCGCGGTCTGGGGCATCGCTCCGCAGAGCGTGGAGTCGCACGGAGCCTTCGCCGACGGGCGACGACTGAAGATGCCGCTGCTCTCCGATGTCGACAAGAAGGTCGCCAACGAGTATGGCATCGTCGGCGCCTTCGGGCTCCGTCGATCCGTCTTCATCATCGACGCCGACGGGCGGATCGCCTGGCGATGGGTGTCGGCGACCAACGTGACGTTCCCCGGCGTCCAAGAGATCGGCGAAGCACTGCAGCGGGTGACGAAGGCCGACAGAGCCCAGTCCTAGCCCACGCCTTCGGGGCAACTGCGAGCCCGGTCGCCTGTACCGCCGCATGCGTCGGGACGCGTGCGGCAACACACGGCTACAGTCCGAGAGTTATCAGCGGCTTAAGTCACGCGAGGAGGCCCCATGCCGAGCGATTCAGAGATCGTCGATCTCAAGTCGCGGCGCGCACAACTGCGCGACCGCTACGCACTACCGACAACAGATCGCCCACCGTCGAACGGTCGAGGCATTCACCACGCCGCATTGATTTGCTCTGACGTGGAACAGACCATCCAGTTCTACCAAGGTCTGCTCGGCTTCCCCTTGGTGGAGCTGACGGAGAACCGCGACTACCCGGGGTCGTCGCACTTCTTCTTCGACGTAGGAAACCAGACGCTGCTGGGCTTCTTCGATTTCCCTGGCCTAGGGCTCCAACCCGGTGTTGAGTCGATCGGCGCGGTGCAGCACGTCGCCATCTCGGTGGCTCGCGATCGCTGGGAGCAGCTACGCGGGCGCCTCGACGAAGCCGGCATCGAGTATGTCGGCCCCGACCGTGGGATCCCGGAGTCGATGTACTTCCGTGACCCGGACGGCATCGGACTCGAGCTGCTCAGCGACCCGTTGATGTACTTCGCCGGTCGTCAGCTGGACGAGTAGATGTCTGCGACTCCAGCGCTCGGTCTCGGTTTGCCGGTCTCTGGCGCATGGGCAACGCCGGAGAACATGCGGTATGTGGCCATTCGTGCCGAAGACCTGGGCTACGCGTCCCTGTGGTCATTCCAGCGACTGCTGCACCCGGTCGACGAGGACTGGGGCGCGGTCTACCACGGTGTTGTCGACCCGGTCAGCGCGCTGGCATTTGTTGCCGGCTGCACGTCTCGGATCCGGCTGGGCACCGCGGTCGTCAACCTGCCCTTCTACTCGCCGATCGTGTTGAGCAAGGCGCTGACTACCGTCGACATCGTGTCGAAGGGTCGCCTCGACGTCGGGCTGGGCCTGGGTTGGGCTGCGGCGGAGTTCGAGGCTGCCGGGGTCTCGATGGAGAAGCGTGGCGCACGCGCTGCTGAGTTCATCGAGTGCCTCAAAGTCATCTGGACGCAGCCGGAGGTGGAATACCACGGCCAGTTCTACGCGGTACCGCTCAGCCGGGTGGAACCGAAGCCGGCGCAGCAGCCACATCCACCGATCCTGATGGGCGGCACCGCCGACGCCGCCCTGCGCCGGATCGGCCGCATCGCCGACGTCTGGATCAGCAGCAGCCGCACCGATCTGACCACCATCGGGCAGTCGATCGACCTCATCCGGTCCGCGGCATCCGAGGCCGGACGCGACCCTAGTGCCCTTCGCTTCGTCACGCGGGGAGTCGTACGTCTCGGCCCGGACGCGCCAACCGACCGGCTGCCGTTGCAGGGCAGCGCCGACCAGATCCGCGACGATCTCCAAGCACTCGGCGCAGCCGGCGTCACGGAGGTCTTCCTCGACCTCAACTGGGATCCGGAGACCGTCGCCACCGACATCAGCGCAGCGGCTGCACTCGACAACGCCGAACGAGTGATGACCGAACTGGCGCCCGGCTGACGGTCACCTCGCGATCGGGCTAGCCAGGGGCTAGCGAACGGCCCCGTCATCGCCCGGCGGCGGCTGGTAGACGGTGTCGTGCTCGACCTGCGCGTAGAGGTCGAGCCCGATCGGCTCGCGCATCTCCTCGGCTAGATGACCGAGCAGCCCTGCCGTCCTGGCCAGCAGGGCGAACCCGCGCAGGATCGAGGTGGGCAGGCCAACGTCGCAGAGGGCCGCTCCGCAAGCGCCTGCGCCGTTCAGCGGCAGGGTGCGCCCGAGCACCTCAGCATGAACGCGCCCAACGGCTTCGAAGAGCTGAAGGTGGGGACCGAAGAGAGCCTCTTCCTGGGCGATCGCAAAGAGCACCGGCGTCCTCGGGTCGCCATCCTTGTGCAGGGTGTGACCAAGACCGGGAACGAGCCGGCCAGCAGCACGCTGCGAGCGCACCGCCTCGAGGGCGAGGGCGTCCCAGGCCGCTTCGGTGTCGGGCAACGATGAACCGGACTCGGTGACCGTTCCAAGAGCGTCGCTGAGGAACTTCCCGGTGTCTTCAGTGACGCCGAGGAATCGCGAACCGCCGCCGAGCAGTCCCGCCGCCAGCGCCCCTTGAACCGACTCCGGGGCACCGGTCAGGGTCAGCCGGGCGGCCAGAGCGCTCGGCGTCAAGCCGTGGTCGGCCAGCGCCACGAGCACCGACTCAAAGACGCGCAGTTCGCCGGACGTCGGACGTCGCAGCGCTACCAGCCAGTAGGCGAGCTCGGCGAAGCCGACCTTGCCCATCAGGTCGTCGGCCAGATCCTGCCCCAGGACCTGGATCGAGGTGGCATCTGCGGTTCCGATCGATGTCCGGTACCCGGTCATGGCTTGTCCTTCGTTGTGGTTTCGTGGTCTGTCTCGGCGTCGTACTCATCGGCAGGGTGACCGGTGGGCAACTGATGCTTGGCCACTCGCGAAGTCGCCGTCCTCGGTAGTGCGTCGACAGCCTGCCAGAAGCGCGGCACCTTGAAGGCAGACAGGCGCGTTGCCGTCCACTTCCTTAGCTCGGCGAAGTCCAGCTTGCGGTCGGGACCAGCCACGACGAAGGCCTTCACCTCGTCCTCGGTCAGCTCGGACGGAACCGCGACGACAGCGACCTCAAGCACGTCGGGGTGTGCGGCGATCGCCTCTTCGATCTCAGTCGGAGACATGTTCTGACCGCGGCGACGCAGCACCTCCTTCTTGCGCGCGACGAAGGTGTAGGTGTCGTCGCCGTCCACCGTGACCAGGTCGCCGGTGTGCAGCCACCCGTCGACGACGGTCGCCGATGTCTCCGCGGGCATCCCCCAATAGCCGGGGGTGACCACCGGGTTACGTAGCCACAGCTCGCCCGAGCTGCCCACCGGGACGTCTTGACCCAGCTCGTCGACGACCCGAGCCTGGTTCACCTCGCCCAAAGTCGGGTGCTGGCGTGGCGACCCCAGTGCTCCGAATGGACGCGTCCCAGGGCGCCAGATCAGCCCGTAGGGCGACTCGGACAGCCCGTAGCCGCCGACGACGCGCAGACCGAACCGTTGCTCGAATGCCTCCTGCCACTGCCTGGTGGGCGACGGTCCGGTGTAGCAGAGCCGCAGGTCGGTGTCGGAATCATCGGGTCGGACGGGCTGGCGCATGAGGATCTCGAGCATCGCGCCGATCGCATTGAACTCGGTGGCCCGGTGCCGGCGGGCGGCGTCCAAGAACCCGCTGGCCGAAAACTTTGGCAGTAGGACTAGACCCGCACCGCAGGCCAATGACCCGAGCACCGAGTAAGCCGGAGCGTTGATGTGGAAGAGCGGTAGCGACGTCATCATCTGGTCGTCGGCGGTCAACCCGAGCCAGAAGGGAAAGCCTTCCCCCGCCCACGCGTAGGCACGGTGCGTCTGCATGACGAGCTTGGAACGCCCGGTTGTCCCCGAGGTCGGGATGAGCACGGCCAGGTCGTCGGGAGCGACCCGCATCGGAAGGGGCGGGGCATGAGCGACGGGCACCGTCCAGTCGCCGATGAGCGTTTCGATATCGAGGGTGGCTGATGGGACGTCACCGATCAGGTCACCGATCACAGCCTTCGGCTGCACTTGACCGATGAGCCCGTCCAGCTCGGCGTCGGTAGCTGCCGGGTCGGTGGGAACGGTGATTGCGCCGATGCTGCTCAGCGCTAGCCAACAGAGCAGGTGCGGCGGAGTCGTCCGCGCGATCAGGACGACGAGGTCACCCGTACCAAGCCCGCGCGCGCTCAGCCGCTCGGCAATCTGTGCCACCTGATCGGCGGCCCCAGCGAACGTCAGGGCACCGTCGTCGGTTTGCAGCCAGCTACCGTCCGGGTCGCGGTTCGCAGCGAAGGCAAGCAGCTGAGGAATCGTCTCGCGGGCACTCATGGGCGCACTCTAGGTGGCCCGCTCCTAGAGCGGGCAGAAGGCGATCCGGGCCCGACGTTCACCGTTGAACCACTCGCCATCGCTGCCCACCCATAGGCCGGCCGCCGTCACCAGAAAATCCCTGCCTCCTACACCACGGGTCTTCCCAGGGTTCCAGGGCAAGGCGGTACCGAGCTCTGGGTCGATGGCACCAATTCCCTCTCGGGGAACGGCGCCTGGGCCGGCGTCGTTCTTCCCTTCGGGATTGTCGAGCCACCGTTGGTGCCCCTGCACGTAGACGGCGGCGCCAGTCACCGCCACTGAGTGCAGGGTGTCGCCACCGGTGTAGTTGATCCACGTCGGCTCAGCCGGCTGCTGCACGCTTGTCTCAAAGCGCGCCGCTGCATCACAGATGTCGGTGCCGAGGCCACCTGCCTGGACCAAGGCGCCCGAGGAGACGATGACGAAGTAAGACCCGTCGGGCGAGAAGTCGACGTCTTTGAGGTACTCCGGGATGGTCGACGCCGAACACGCCCGCTTCAACGGCGCATAGGACCAGGGATTGAGCCTGGCCGCTTGGCTGCGCAGGTTGAGCATGAAGGCACGCCAACGCTCGTGCCCCGCGACGGATGTGAAGTTGCCAATCGCCACCAGGCGCTTGCCAGACGATGACACAGCGAAGCGATAGACCTTCGTTGCCCCTGCGTTGTCGGCGACCTTGCCGGTGATGGGCAGATCGATGTACCCGGTGTCCGCTCCGGTACGGCGGTTGAGCGCGAGAAGCTCTCCGGGAAAAGACCCGCCGACAACAAGGCGGCCATTGACGATACGTATCTCGGTGACTTCTCCCCCGGAGAAACCTGGTGCGAACTCCGCGACCACTTCACCTGTGCTCGCGTTGAGCTTGACCAGGCCCTGTCGCGCGACTCCGTTCACCGAGCTGAAAGTGCCACCGACGTACAGCGCAGACTTCCACGACGCAATCGCCCACACCTCGCCGTCGAAGACCGGCGCGAAGGATGAGATTGCCCCGCTCGTCGCGTTGAATGCGACAA
>JBBQAL010000014.1:0-39989 GCA_038316135.1 Candidatus Nanopelagicales bacterium
AAGATCGACTACCAGGTGTTCACCGAGCGGGCGTCCGTATCGGTTCCCCGCCGCGTCCAGGTGGCCCTACCGGCCTGGTTCCGCGCCGTCCATGCTCGCCGCTCCCCCTGACCCTTCACCGGACGCCGCCGGCCCCGACGAGTCACGCCCACCCCGCCAGATCGGTGGGCCGGCCAGCGGTCGGTACTGGACGCCCCGCCGTCCCCACCACACCCACCACACCAGCGTCTGCACCACGAGTGCGAACCCGAAAAGCAGGTCCTCAACCGGGGCGTACGCGATCCGCCCGTCACCGATGAACGCCGGAGCGCTCGATCCCATGATGGCGTCTCCTGAGTAGCGCACGATCTCAAAGCCAGTGAGTACACCGTTCGTCAGCAGCTGGAAGAAGACGATGATCGCGTAAGCGGCCCAGAACGCACGGTGTAGCAGCAGTCGGGTCCGCAGAACCACAAGATCGAGCAGCACAGTGAGCCCAACGCCGAGCAGCGCCAGTTCGGTGTAGGTCACGGCGCTTCCTCGGGTGGCTCGTCATTGATCGTCCATCCACGCACCGACCGGATCGCCTCAAGACTCAACACCGCAGCGAAGGGAACCGCGAGAAAGAAGATGAGCTCTTCCAGCGGAATCCCGGCACCGACCGTTGCGCCGGTAGTGCGTTCCGGATCGAAGGTCCAGTGCCCTTGCGCGATGGCGTACGCGTCCCACACCAAGAACAGCGCAACGACCGGGGCCACCGAGAGTACGAACCTGCGCCACCGGCGAAGCACATTGGTGCGCAGTCCGAACTCGAGCCATCCGCTGCCCACCACAATGAAGACCAGGACACCGAGGTACGAAAACCGCTCCACCGTCAGAAGGCCAGCGATTGAGCGCGCCTGCGCACCTCGGTGTGCCGGTTCTCGACCAAGGCCTGCATGGGCGTGCCGGGTAAAGAGTCGTCAGGAGTGAAGATCCACCGCAGCGACTCGTTCTCGTCGTAACCCGCGTCGCGCAGAAGGGTGAGCAGGCCCGGAATCTTCTTGACGACAACGCCGTCCTGCATGAAGTCTGCTGGAATGCTGATGACGGCTCGTTCTCCGCGGCGGACGCTGATCAGGTAGCCATCCTTGAGGTACTGACGGACATTGACAACGTCAATTCCCAAGGCCTCCGCGAGGTCGGGAACGGTCAGCCACTCGCCGACGAGCTCGTCGACGTCAGCAGTGACCGGGGTGTCGATACTTGCATGAGTGCTCACGCCCTCACCCTGCCATGCCTGGACGACGATCTCATCCCAGGGTGCACGCCTTGACCGGGTTGGCGGGATCGGCGAACTTCTCCGGGTCGATCGGTGTCCGTGCGGTCATGAGTCGTCGCGCCTGGGTCAGGTCACGGGGTCGGTCCACGACGGCAAGCGCTGTCAGCTGTGGGCCGTCGGCTGAGTCAGCGAACCATCCGACCGCCCAGTCACCGTCCTCGCTGCGGTCAACGCGCCGATCCGTCGCTGATCGGTGTCCAGCGCACTGGATGGTGTGGCCGAACTGGTCGGACCAGAAGTAGGGCACCGGGTCATAGGGCTCGACGCTCGCGACCCCTGACTCCCCCGCCAGCAAAGCCCCAACAGCAACGGCAGGCGCGTGCAGGGCCGTGTCCCAGTGTTCGACTCGAAGCCGCATGTCGTAGCGCGATGACCACCATGCCGCGCAGTCACCGACCGCGACGACACCTGGCGTTGACGAGCGCAGCCGGTCGTCGACGACGACGGCACCGTCACCGGGCCGCATCTCGATGCTGCTGCCGGAGAGAAACCCAGTTGCCGGGCGCGCACCGAGCCCGGCCAGCACCACGTCGGCGCCGAGCGCGCTGACATCGTCCACTCGTTCGCCCAGGCGCAGCGAGATCCCCAGCTGCTCGTACCACTGAACGGTTCGAAGGCCGAGATCGGCGGGAAGGGCGGCCGACAACGGTGAGTCCGCCGCCTCGTAGACAGTCACTGAGCAGCCGTTCTCTGCCGCGGCGAAGGCAACCTCGGCGCCGATCCAGCCGGCCCCGATGATGGCCACCTCGGCCCCCATCTCCAATGAGTCCCGCAGCTGGTGCGCGTCGGTGAGGGTACGCAGCGTGATGGCCCCTGGCAGCGAAATGGGCTCAGCACCCACCGCGAGTACGACGCCGTCGCACTCGACGCTGCCAGCCTCGGTCAGTACCGCCCCGGCTTGGACGCCAGCCGCCGGGGTGCTCAGACGCAGGTCGACGTCGGCGGCCGCTGACATATCGAAGTGCAGCGAGACGTCACGCCAGGCCAGTACGTCCTTGGAAAGGGGCGGTCGGTCATAGGGAGGCTCCCCTTCGGCCGCCAGCATCACGACCTCGCCACCAAAGCCTTGGGTGCGCAGCGCCCGAGCCGCCTCAAACCCGGCCAGACCGCCACCGACGATCACAATCCTCTGCATGCGGGCATGTTACTCCGATTCGCTGACTAGCCAGTCAGCGAATCGAAGTCCGGCGTGAGCCAGGTCACCCTAGAACGACCAGCGGCACACGGCACCAGATGCACGACCGAACGCATTCGCGAACGTAAACTTGTCCGTTGTGAACTCTGACGGAGCCGACCCGTTGATCGGGCGTCTCGTCGACGAGCGATATCGTGTCGACGAGCGGGTTGCGCGCGGCGGAATGGCGACCGTCTACCGAGCCACTGACACCCGGCTCGATCGGACGATTGCTCTCAAGGTGATGCACCACTCCTTCGCCGAGGACCCCGACTTCGTCGCACGCTTCACCCGCGAGGCGCGAGCAGCGGCCCGACTGTCCAACCCGCACATCGTCAAGGTGTTCGACCAGGGCCAGGACGGGAGCACGATCTTCCTCGCCATGGAGTACGTGCCGAGTCGTACGCTGCGAGATGTCCTCAACGAGCGCAAGCAGCTGCCGGTCGAGGAGGCCCTGGCTGTCATCGACCCAGTGCTCCAGGCTCTTGCGGCTGCGCACGCCGAGAGCGTCGTTCACCGTGACGTCAAACCCGAGAACATCCTCATTGCCGATGACGGCCACGTCTATGTCACCGACTTCGGGCTTGCCAGAGCAACGAACTCTTCGTCGACGCAGCACATCACCTCCGGACTCTTGCTCGGGACCGTTGCCTACCTCTCTCCCGAACAGGTCAAGCCGGGAGTGTCCGACGAGCGCTCAGACGTGTACTCAGCGGGGATCGTGCTCTTCGAGATGCTTACCGGTTCACCACCCTTTACCGGAACCGAGGCGATCTCGGTCGCCTACCGGCACGTCAACGAGGACGTACCGCTTCCGTCTGATTTCGGCTCAGGGGTCAGCGATCTGCTTGACGATGTCGTGCTCGCAGCCACCCGCCGCGACCCCAACCAGCGCCCAGCGGACGCAGCAGCGCTCCTGCAGCTGGTGCGCGTCGTGCCGAAGCCCGCAGCGCCGGTCGACCTGCAGCAGACGATGGTCGTCCCGATTCCGGTGGCCGTCGCAGCCGGCCGTCACGACACGGCAGTCACGGCAGCTCCGGTCCTGGCAGGCGCTGCGGTTCGCGACCCGGCAGCATCCCCTCCCAAAGACATCCCTCCGACGGCAGGTGATCAGGCACTCGACCCCGAGGCCCATCGCAAGCGCAGTCGACGGCGCGGACTGGTCGCTCTCAGCGTCGTCGTGATCCTCGCCGTTGCCGCAGGGGCCTTTGCGTGGTGGCTGGGATCCGGCCGCAACACGACGGTGCCGCGAGTGACCGGACTCACCGCCGAAGCAGCACAGGCGCAGCTCGAGTCCGAAGGGCTGACGGTCGAGTTCGCCGACGAGAAGTACAGCGAAATCGTCAAGGTCGGCGAAGTCATCAGCAGTGACCCGGCGCAAGGCGCGGAGGTGCGGTCTGGCAGCACGGTGACACTCACCGTTTCGAAGGGGCCGGAGCGATACGACGTCCCCAATGTGGTCGGGGTCTCTGTCGCCGATGCCAAGAAGCAGATCAAGGCGCGCAACCTCGCGGTCGGAGATATCAGCCGCAAGTACTCCGACACCGTCGAGACTGGAGTTGTCATCAGCGCCCTACCGGAGTCAGGTACCTCGGTGCGCCCGGATACCCGCGTTGACCTCGTCGTCAGTAAGGGACTACCTCCCGTCACCGTGCCCGACCTCACCGGTGACTCCACGGAAAGCGCACAGCAGCAGCTGTCCAAGGGCAACCTCAAGTACGACCAGACCGGCGAGGAGTACGACAACAAGATTCCGGCGGGTGCGGTGATCAGCCAAGACCCAGTCTCGGGTGCCAGTGTCCCGCAGGGCAGCACTGTCTCGGTCGTGGTGTCGTTGGGGCCGCCGCTCGTCGAGGTGCCCGACGTGCGGGACAAGCCGCTCGAAGAGGCCATCGCCGAACTCACCGCCGCCGGCTTCAAGGCCAGCACCTACGACCTGTTCGGTGTCAGCCCGCTCAATCGGGTGGCAACGCAAGACCCCGAGGGTGGAACGCAGGCGCCCAAGGGCAGCGTCGTTCGGCTCGGCTTGGTCTGATGGTCAGTCCATCGCGAAAGGGGGCGCTGGCTGGCCCCCTCATTGGCGCGCACGTTCCAGCGAGCGGCGGCCTGGCCAACCGCGGGCTCGCCTACGCCGACGAGATCGGCGCCGAATGTGTTCAGGTGTTCGTCACCAACCCGCGCGGTTGGGCTGCCACTCAGGGTGACCCGCTGCAGGACGTCGCATTCCGGCAGGTCGTCACCGACTCACTGCCGGCATACGTGCACGCATCCTTCCTGATCAATCTCGGCTCCCCGGACGCCGCGATCGCCGAGAAGTCGGCCACCTCGCTGGCGCACACCATCGAGCGAGCTCGACAGATCGGGGCGCGTGGCGTCGTCGTGCACACCGGCTCAGCGGTCGCCAAAGGCCGTTACGACGATGCAATGACGCAGACTCACAATCTGCTGCTCCCGATCCTCGAGGCGTTGCCCGATGACGCTCCTCCCGTGCTCCTGGAGCCGACGGCCGGGCAAGGTCAGTCGCTCTGCTCGACGCTCGACGAGCTCGACGAGTATCTGCACCGGCTCGAGCACCACCCGCGTCTCGGTATCTGCCTCGACACCTGCCACTTCTTCGCCGCCGGCCACGACCTGGCCGCTGACGGTGGCATGAACGACTTCCTCGACCACCTCGAGAAAATCCGCGGCAGGGTGCCGGTCGGGCTGATCCACGCGAACGACTCGATGGACGTCACCGGTGCGAAGAAAGACCGACACGAGGCGATCGGCTCCGGCCACGTCGGCGCCGAGCCATTCCGGCACCTGCTCGCCCACCCAACGATGCAACACGTGCCACTGGTCATCGAGACCCCGGGCAACGAAGCCGAACATGCCGCCGACGTGGCCCTCCTCAAGGCACTGCGCTAGGGTCCTCCCCATGTCACGCACCGCGTACTACTGGTTTACCGACGGGGCCTCCCCGGTCGGTTGCCGACGCACCTAGCTGACGCTCCCACCGCACGAACCAGGCCCCGGCGATCCCGGGGTCTTTTCATGCTTGCCCAGAGCCCGATGACAGAGACGAGGAACCACCGATGGTCGTGGTGATGAGCACCGAGGCAACGACGGAGCAGATCGACGCCGTGGTGACGCGTGTCGCCGACGCAGGTGGGGACGCCTTCGTCAGCCGCGGGGTGAGCCGCACGATCATCGGGCTGGTCGGCGACATCGACCAGCTCCACACCCTCGATCTGCGGGCAATGGGCGGTGTCAGCGATGTCGTTCGAATCACGGCGCCCTACAAGCTGGTGAGTCGGCAGCACCACCGCCAGATGACCACCGTCTTTGTCGGCCAAGCGCGCGTGCCGATCGGCCCCGACACGTTCACACTCGCTGCCGGGCCGTGTGCTGTCGAAACGCCGGAGCAAACGCTTGAGGCTGCGCAGATGGCCCGCGCTGCCGGAGCAACGCTGCTGCGCGGCGGGGCGTACAAGCCGCGCACCTCTCCCTACGAATTCCAAGGGTTGGGCGAAGCTGGCCTCCGGATCCTTGCTGACGTCAGAGCAGAAACGGGCCTGCCGGTAGTCACCGAGGTGGTCGACGCGCACGACGTCGAACTTGTCGCGTCCTACGCCGACATGTTGCAGATCGGCACCAGGAACGCGCAGAACTTCGCGCTGCTCCAAGCAGCCGGCGAAGCAGGGAAGCCGGTTCTCCTCAAGCGTGGCATGACGGCGACGATAGAAGAGTGGCTGATGGCGGCGGAGTACATCGCTCAGCGCGGCAACCTGGACATCGTGCTATGCGAACGCGGCATCCGCACGTTCGAGACTGCGACGCGGAACACCCTCGACATCAGCGCCGTCCCGGTGGCGCACGACCTGTCCCACCTTCCTGTCATGGTCGACCCATCGCACAGTGGTGGGCGTCGAGACCTCGTTGTCCCACTCTCCAAGGCTGCGATCGCAGTCGGCGCTGACGGTATCCTCGTGGACGTGCACCCGCACCCAGAGACCGCACTGGTCGACGGGCCTCAGGCGTTGGTGAACGGCGACCTCCGCGCACTTGCCCAGGCCGTCCGGCAGCTGCCACCACTCTTCGGACGCCGTCCTGCGGACGAGGCCTAGGCGGCTGCCTCCAACGCCAGCAACCAGCGCTTGACGCGCAGTCCGTACGCGTACCCGCCTAGTCCGCCGTCACTTCGCACGATGCGGTGGCAAGGCACGAACGGCGCAGCCAGGTTTCGCGCACACGCGGTGCCCGCTGCCCTCGTCGCCGCCGGCCGGCCTGCCTTCATGGCCAGCTCGGCGTACGACCAAGTCTGCCCAGCGGGGATTTCCCGCATCACGGTCCACGCCTGCTGCTGGAACTCTCCCCCCGGCTGTCGAACTACCACAGCGTCGAGCGCGTCAGCGTCCCCAGCCAAATAGGCCCGTGCCGCCACCGCCACCGGTCCAGTGGCTTCTCCCCTTGTCACGGCCTCCCCAGCATCCGGCAGCCGCTTCACGAGGTTGGCCAGCGAGCAGAAGCCGGACGCAACCACAACGTCACCATCCACAACGATGCTCCACGGCGCCACCGGTGTCTCGATCGTCCAACCCTCCAACTTCATGGTGTCTCCTCGCTGTATTGGGTCCACAGATGAACAGCTACATACGCCCGCCACGGACGCAGTCGTTCCAGATCAAGCCCAGATGCGACGCGTGCAAGCACCAAGTCGGTGCCCGGCCACGCATCCGGGTCAGCCAGAGCACGTAAGGCCACGTACTCCGCGGTCCACGGACCTACCCCCGGCAGTGCCAGCAGTCTTCGGCGCGCCTCCTGCAGATCGTCTCCCGGCTCGAGCAGCAGCTGGTTTGCCGCCGTGGCCCTTGCTGCTGCGAGCACCGTCGCCGACCGGCGTCCAGTGAGCCCGAGCCCCTGCAAGTCCCCCGTCGCCAAATCCTCAGCCGTCGGGAAGAGCCGCCCAACCACTCCATCGTGCGCAGCGATCCCGTCAACCTCTCGGCCAAATCGCTCAACGATTCTTCCGAGCAAGGTGCGGGCAGCTGCGACGGACACCTGCTGTCCAACGATCGCGCGGACCAGAATCTCCCAGCCGTCAACAGCCCCCGGCACCCGTAGTCCTGGCCTTGCGCGCACCAGTGCCCGGGTCGCCGGAAGCTGCGACAGACCTGCCTCGATTGCGTGGATGTCGGCAGCAAGATCGCAGAGGCGACGCACCGCAACCATCGCCGGCCCGATCGCTGCGAGGTCGGAGGTGGTCAGCTGGACGTGCACGGCGTTCTCGCCAGGATCAAGTGCAACGATCGTTGGTCCGGCGGGCGTCGCCAGTGTGCGCACGTATCGTTCGCCGTCCACCGCCTCGGCCCCGGAGATG
Source organism: Candidatus Nanopelagicales bacterium (assembly GCA_038316135.1). GTDB lineage: Bacteria > Actinomycetota > Actinomycetes > JAHEKZ01 > JAHEKZ01 > JAHEKZ01. The sequence continues at coordinate 7,834 of JBBQAL010000014.1, forward strand.
GCACGCGCGCCGAGAAACCCCAGCAACCGCCGTCCATCCCAAGGGACGGGGACGGGCAACCTGAGCGCCAACGATCCCGCGCCTGCCGGCCGGTCGGGTGTAGTTGGGTGACGTCGGAGCTCGGTGGGATTCGCACCGTACTCCGCGCGCATCACATCATTGAACTGCCGCAGACTGCCAAAGCCCGCAGCAAAGGCGACGTCAGTCACCGAGATCGTGGTCTGCTCCAGCAAGGTGCGTGCGATCTGCGCGCGCCGAGCTTGCGCCAGTCCCAGTGCCCCGGTGCCGACTGACGACACGAGGAGACGGTGCAGGTGTCGTTCACTGACCGAGAGCCGCTCGGCCAAGCCGGCGACCCCCGCGTCATCGACCACACCCTGACCGATCAACGACAGTGCCCGATCCACGAGACCCGTCTCGTCGGCAATATGAGGCCGGGCGGCCACCCGATCGGGCCGACAGCGGCGACAGGCCCGGAATCCGGCAGCCACAGCCGCCGCCGGCACCACGAAGTACCGGACGTTCTCGGGCTTGGGTGTCCTGGCCGGGCACGAAGGCCGGCAGTAGATGCCGGTCGACGTCACGCCCAGGACGAAGCGACCGTCGAACCGACGGTCCCGTGATGCCACAGCCCGGTAAAGCGACTCGGTGTCGTGTCCCGGAATCGTGACGGCCGGAGCGGCGTACCTCATGGGGACCATCAAACTCCCCCACGGGGGCCTCGACTAGCGGAATTCAGACATCGCGGCGATTGGGGCGCGCTAGGACGGTCAGGCGCGAAGTGTTGCCACTGGTTGTTCGCTGACCCAACGACGCGAAACCCGCTGCAGCGCCACCCGATAGAGGGCGTTTCTCAACGATGCCCGCGAAGGGGCAAGCAACCGCTTCTCCGCGGTGCGAGACATGTGTGCGCTCCATGCGTCCAGGAGCACAAGCGCTTCGACCAGGACCGCGTGCGGCCCTGGCTCCAGCGCATCGCCCAGGTAGCCCCTCTCGAGCTCACGACGCAGGACGGCTCCCGCTTCGGCCCCACCCAACCCGAACGCGTAACGGTTCTCGAGTCGCACCTCTGACTCGAACCGGAACCGGGCCAGGTCTTCCCAAGGCGGCACTGACCAACGAGGCAACGGATCAATGACCCAGATGTCACCCGGATCTCGATACAACACGTTCCGCGGGCTGAAGTCCCCGTGACAAGGGACCAACGACCAAGGTTCGGTGGTCCCAGCCGAAGCCGTGGTCGCTCGCTCAACGATGGAGTCCAGCAGCGCCGGGTCGATCTCCGAATCCCGCAGATAGGTGCGGAACTCCTCGAGTTTGTCGAGCGCTGCGGCGATGGTGACCGGTCGGCCACCCTCCGGTTGCACCTCCCAGGGGGTCGCCTGGTACTCACGCAGCCAGCGCCCCACGCGCTGCCCAATCGTTGCCACTACTGCTCGTGCCTCAGAGCCCCGCGCTGTCGCGCCCAGGTGACGAAGCCGATCTTTGGCCGTCTGCTGGGTCAAGAGGCTCATCACGACGGTTGCATCATCAGGAAGGCACGCCAGAGGCCGCACCGCATGCATCCACGGCAGTCCACTACGCAGGGCGGCGCGCTCGATGTGCACCAGTCCCCGGTACTCCAACAGCGCACCGTCGGACATGTCCGACGGCAGGGGGCTCAAGCGAGGGCGTTCCTGCTTCTGCACCGATGGGGCAAGGCCACGCTCATGCCGTATCTTCACCCAGGCTGGTTGCACGGGTCCCGTCGTCATGTCGACCTCGACAGCCGCGACCGTGCTCCGATTGCGATTCAGCAGTCGAACCACCCGGTAGGTACCAGAACTGTCCGGCACTTCGCGGGCGGCCTTGGCGAGCACGAGGTCAGGGCCTTCGTCTGCGCTGTCGCGGACGAGCCCTTCCCCCGAAGCCAAGAAAATCAGGCCAAAGGTCGCAGGACGACGAGCTGGCCGATGTTGATGCCGGAAGTCCCCGCTGTTGCACTCTGCGCGCCGGTCGGGCCGGCCGGTGCCCACGCAAGGTCAGCCATCTCGATGCTGGCGAAGTACGGCGCAGTAGCGATGCACGAGTGCTCTGAACGCTCTCCCATCCCGTCCGGTGGCGCCATCGTCGTCAATCGGTTGATTCCAAAGACCCCGACGACTGTCGAGCCGTCGACCCCGACGTCAACCGATGGCGCCGTGATCTGGATGGACGCATCACTGACCTGCCCTGAACTTGCCGAAACAGGATCGGTGGTAGAAACACCGGAGTACGTCGAGATGGCACCGACGGCGACTCGTGAAGCAGCGATGGTCCACGAGTAGCTGCTGGGTTCAGACCCTCCAGCGACCTTGGTATAGACCGCCTGCTCCATCGTCGTGCCCCTTGGGTCCAGCCGGACGAGGTCCCATCCCGCAGGAGGCGTGAGCGTTGGCTGACCCCTGACGGCAAGCCCGGCCACCATCACGTCGCCCGGCATGGTCGCGGCGGGGACAGGGAGTGTGAGCGACGTCCCTCCCACTCCGTTGTCACCTGACGTCGCGCCACGGAACTCGATCGTGCCGCTTGTTCCCGCGTTCGTCGTCACCATCAGGGGGTCCGACAACCCCGACACGTTGCCGGACGTATCAACCGCCTTCACGGTGTAGTCGTACTGGGTGCTGGCCGCGAGCCCGGTGTTCAAGAAGCTCGGAGTTGTAGGCGAACCGACCAGGCCACCATTCCGGTAGACCTCATATCCGGCCACGGCAGCGTTGTCGGTCGACGCCTGCCAGGAGAGCTGAACAGAGTTAGACGTGACATTGGATGCCGACAACCCCAGGGGAATCGAAGGCTGGGTCTGATCGGGCGCACCAGCAATGCCTAACTCGCCGTGGAAATAGCGATGAACGGTCGAGGCCAGCACCACCATTCCCGAGCCACTCGTGACCGGTTGCTTGGCGGTCGTCGAATTGTTGATCTTCAAACTGCCAGAGGAGAGGAAGGTCGACGCGCTGTTGGAGAAGTTCAACGTCGAGGCAATCGGACTGGTCTTGTACAAGATCCTGCCGCCTCCGGTGGCACTCGACATGAAGACATAAGCCGTCTGGTTCACGGTGTCGAGCGAGAGGACGGGTCGCGTCCAACCGTCGCCGACGGTGCCGAAGGGGTCTACCGTCCACCCGCCGGTGGGCGATCGCACGAGCCCAGCGAGCAGCGTTTGGCTGCTCCCGAGATTGTCCTTCGACGTCTTCACCGCCGCAAAGACCCGATCATCACCAGGAATCGAACGCAGGCTGATGTGGTTGTCGGCCACTTTCGCCCCGGACCAGGCGGTCTCAACCGCCCACTGCGAGACGGGAGCCGCGTCGTTGTGGACGGCGAAGTAGAAACGCTGGTCAACCTGGTCCGACCACATCACCCCGACCTTGTCGCCGAACGAGACGATCGAGGCGACGTCTGCTGAATAGACCTGACCGGTGGCCGCACTGACCTCAGTTGCGCTTCCCCAGGAGCCGACCGAGTTGGATGTGGTCCCCTGGACGTAGATTCGCTTGTTACGCAGGTAAGCCACCCAAACGCGGCCGACCGTGTCCTCAGCGATCGTCACAGAATCCACCGAGCCGGTACCCAACGTGGTCGGGCCGGCCGAAAGGCTCCAAGTGCCTGACTGGGCGTTGAACGCGAACCTGGAGACCCGCACGCCGATGCCGTCGCTCAACCTGCTGGCCACCAATAGCTCGTCACCGGTCCAGAGCACATCAGCGGTGCTGTTGACCCGAGAGTCGACAAGGACGCCGGTGCTGCGCCACTTGTGGTCCGCGTCGAGACGGTGGATTCGAACCTGGCCATCGGTCGAGGTGGCCATGACGGCCCACCAGGTACCCCCTGCGTACCAGATCTTGCTCTGGGGCTTGTCCCTCGTCGGCTCCGAAACCGAGTTCGGGACCGTACTTCCTGCGTAAGTCGTTGGAGCCGTGGCCGCTGCTTGCGCTGTCCCAGAACCGATCGGCACCACTACAACCAGTGTCAGGGGGATGAGGAGTGCGAGAGATACGCGCCTAAAACTCACGACCCCGTTCTCCGCACCAGCTGCCACACCGTGTGCAGCGCGATCTTCGTGTCGCCCCAGAGCGACCAACTCTCGATGTAGATGTTGTCGAAGCGAGCACGTTCGGAGATTGAAGTGTCACCCCGGAGCCCGCGCGACTGCGCCAGTCCGGTGAGCCCCGACGGCACCCGGTGCCTGGCAACGTACCGGGGGTACCTCCGGGAAAACTCGTCGACGAAGTGCGGACGCTCGGGACGTGGGCCGACCAGGCTCATGTCGCCGCGCAGGATGTTCCATAGTTGCGGAAGTTCATCGAGCGACGTCGCGCGGATGAGCCTGCCGACACGACCCATCCGATCATCGTGCGCAACGTTCCACGTCGAAGCGGATTCGTTCGGATCAGCGGGAGACAACGAGCAGAACTTCAGGACTTGAATGGGCCGGCTATCGAGGCCGACCCGCTCCTGCGCGAAGAAGACTCGCCCCGTCTCGAGCTTGGCCGCCATGGCAATCAGCAACATGAGCGGGGTGAGCAGGACCAGAAGTATGGCCGAGATGACGATGTCGATCAGCCGCTTCAACTGCCAAGCCGGCGTCCGGAACGCAGCTCGGCGCAGACGGACGAGCGGAATACCCCACAGGTCTTCGACGCCCGTGCCTCGGCCCTCCAACTCGAAGAGGCGCGGGATGTAAAAGATCTCGCAGGACAGCCGGTCACAGGTACGGACGATGTCGACCACCTGTGACTCAGGAAGCGACCCGAACGCGATCACGACGTTTCGCACTTCAAGGGTTCGGAGAATCGCCACCAACGCCGAGTAACCACCGAGACACGGAACCGGGTGCGATGCACGCGGCAGGAGCGGTCGATCATCAACGAAGCCGACTGGGCGTAGCCCGTACTCCGGGTGCTCCTGGAGGGTGCTCATGAGGTCACAGGCGAGTTGCCCTCCGCCAAGCACGAGCGTGCTGTGGGCTGCCCGACCGGTCCTTCTGGCTCGGCGGACCACCGCGTAAGCCGCGCCTCGGAGGATGGTGATGATCAGGACCAACCAGGCGGCCGCCACCACGGGTTCGCGGCTGACGACACCACCGGTGATCAGGGGAAGCGCCGCGACCAAAGAGCCAGCCACCAACGCTCGTCCGACGATGGCGGGCAGATCGTCCAACAATGAGAGTGACAGCCGCTGCCGATAGAGGCCGGCACTCGTGAAGAGCACCATCGTGACGAGCCCGACCACTACCGAGTCGACGCCACCTGCGCCGGGCAACATGACCACCAGTGCGATGGCCGCGAGATCGGACAGGACTAGCGCCTGGACCAACGGCGAGAAGACTGACGACAACATGGACCGGTCAGGCGCCACTTCGGGGTCGCCAGGGACGATCGGTGGCGTCGTGGTTCGGACCTCAAGCCCTGGAGCCCGAAGCGTCATCGGCGTTGAGCCGACATCCGAATCTCGTTCGACAACGGAGGACGCTTTGTGCGCATCCGAGCCACCCATCAAAATCCCCCTCCTCCGGTGAGTGCAGTCACGAGAAGCGGCAACGCACGACAACAAAGCCGCATGATGCGCCGCGCTCCATCGATATCGAGACTGCCCCTAGCCATCACCCTGCGTAATGCTCGCCGATCGCCGGATGAATGTGCTGTTAACCCGGAGTGAACAGCGTCACGCGCACGGGTGTCAACTCCCCTATCCCATACGGGATAATAGGGGCTCAACACCCCATTCCCGACATCGATCTACAGAGGGTGAGCGCGTCAATCCGATGCGTGACAAAGGCTAGACGGCTCGGCCCGAAACACCACCTCGGGTCAGCGCTTCGCCAACATCCCTGAGACGAGGAACGCCAACTCAAGGCTTTGAGCCCGGTTGAGACGTGGATCACACGCGGTTTCGTAGCGCAGCGGCAGATGTTGTTCCTGGATGCCCTCAGCACCGCCGACGCACTCAGTGACCTCGTCGCCGGTCAGCTCGATGTGGATACCGCCCGGGTGCGTGCCCAGCTCAGCGTGCACCTCGAAGAAGCCCTTGACCTCGTCCACCACGTCCTCGAACCGTCGCGACTTGTGACCGGACTCCGCGGTGAACGTGTTGCCATGCATGGGGTCGCAAACCCACACGACCGGACGTCCTGTCGCGGTGACCTTCTCGACCAAGGCGGGCAGAACCTCGCGTACCTTGCCCGCTCCCATCCGGGTGATGAGCGTCAGTCGACCCGGCACAGCATCAGGGTCGAGCCGCTCGATCAGTGCGACCGCATCGTCCGGCGTTGTGGTCGGTCCTAGCTTCACGCCGATGGGGTTTCGGATCGTTGCCGCAAAGTCAATGTGGGCGCCGTCGAGCTGTCGGGTTCGCTCCCCGATCCACACGAAGTGGCCGGAGACGTCGTAGGGCAACCCGGTGCGGGAGTCGATGCGAGTAAGTGCGCGCTCGTAGTCGAGCAGCAACGCTTCATGTGCGGCGTAGAACTCCACCCGGTGCAGCTCTTCTGGATCAGAGCCAATCGCCCGCATGAAGGCAAGCGCTCGATCGATGTCGCCAGCAAGTTGGTCGTAGCGCTCGCCCGCTGAGCTCTCGCGGACGAAATCAGTGTTCCACGCATGCACCTGACGAAGGTCGGCGTAACCACCCTGGGTGAAGGCTCGCACAAGATTTAGCGTGGCCGCCGCTCGGTGGTAGGCCTCCACCAAACGCATCGGGTCGGGGATTCGCGCCACGACATCAGCGCTGAGGTCATTGACCGCGTCGCCTCGGTACGACGGGTACTCGACGCCGTCGATCGTCTCGAACTCATTCGAACGCGGCTTGGCGTACTGCCCCGCGATCCGGCCGATCTTGACCACGGGCATGCTCGCTCCGTACGTGAGCACGACGGCCATCTGCAGAACGGTTTTGAGCTTGGCCCTGATCTCATCGGCGTTGGCCCCCGAGAACCGCTCGGCACAGTCGCCACCCATCAGCACGAATGCTTCACCACGGGAAGCAACCGCCAAGCGCTCGCGGAGGTCGTCGCACTCACCGGCGAAGACCAGCGGCGGCAGCGACGCCAACCGAGAACGGGCGTCGTCCAGTGCGGAAGCGTCCGGCCAATGCGGCTGTTGGGCGGCAGGCAGGTCGGGCCAGGTCAGGATGTTAGGCACTCCTCAAGGGTACGGAGGGCGCCGAGGCTGCGCTCGGTCGGCTCAGCCGAAGAAGTCCTTGGCCTCGTCGTAGAGCTCTGGGGGCACCGTCTTGAGCTGGGCAACGGCATCGGCGATCGGGACCAAGACGATGTCGTTGCCTCGTAGCGCCGCCATCTGGCCGAAGTCACCATCTCGAACGGCGTCTATCGCCCGGATCCCGAACCGAGTCGCGAGCACGCGGTCGCGGGCGGTCGGCGTCCCACCTCTTTGGACGTAACCGAGGACCGTGGTGCGCGCCTCATGTCCGGTGCGCCGCTCGAGCTCACGTGCCAACCAATCCCCGATACCAGAGAGCCGCACATGACCGAACGCGTCCGTGGCGCCATCCTTGAGCACCATCTCGCCACCCTTGGGCACCGCTCCCTCTGCGACAACGATGATCGGTGCATACCCGCGCTCAAAGCGTGTCTCGACCCATCCCACAACCTCGTCCATGTCGAAGTTCTGCTCGGGAATCAGGATGACATTGGCGCCACCGGCGATGCCGGAGTGCAGTGCGATCCACCCGGCGTGACGCCCCATGACCTCGAGCACGAGCGTTCGTTTGTGCGACTCCGCCGTGGTGTGCAGCCGGTCGATGGCATCGGTCGCAATCTGCACCGCGGTATCGAACCCGAAGGTGACATCAGTTGCCGCAAGATCGTTGTCGATCGTCTTGGGCACGCCAACGACCTTGATGCCGGCCTCATGCAGTTTGGCCGCCACGCCCAAGGTGTCTTCGCCACCGATGGCGATGAGGGCGTCGACTTCTAGGTCAGCGAGCGTGGAGCGGACGGCATCCAGACCGCCCTCCTGCTTGAGCGGGTTCGTCCGTGACGAACCGAGAATCGTTCCGCCCCGAGGAAGGATCCCGCGGACGGCATTGATGTCGAGCGGCTTGGTCTTTCCCGTCAGCGGTCCGAGCCACCCGTTGGCAAATCCGACGAAGTCCATGCCGTAGTCGCTGACGCCACGCCGCACCACAGCTCTGATCACACAGTTGAGCCCGGGGGCGTCTCCCCCACCAGTCAGGACGCCGACGCGCATGGACTTCTCCCTCAGTTGTCGCACTGGAACTGGACTCACAAGTTGTGGCCTCAGGGCCGTGGTGCCGCTCGCGCCCTAGCCTAGGGTCTCCGGTATGTCAGTCCTGGTGATCGACGCGGGCACCACCGGAGTGACCGCGTTGGTCGTCGCATCCGACACTCAGGTCGAGGCACGCGGCTACCGCGAGTTCCCTCAACACTTCCCGCAGCCCGGCTGGGTCGAACACCGGCCAGACCAGATCTGGGTGGCGACACTGGAGGCCGTCAAGGATGCCCTTGCCGCCGCACCATCGACGCCGACCTGTGTCGGTGTCACCAACCAGCGGGAGACCGTCGTCCTGTGGGACCGGAAGACCCTGCGTTCGGCGCGCCCCGCAATCGTGTGGCAGGACCGCCGAACCTCAGGAATGTGCGAACAGCTTCGCCAGGACGGTCACGAGCGCATCGTCCGCAACACCACCGGACTGCGTATCGACCCCTACTTCTCAGCAACGAAGCTGAGCTGGATCAAGAACAACGAGCCGCAGATCTGGGCTGGAGTGACCGATGGCCGGACGGCTATCGGCACCATTGACTCGTACCTCGTCGCCCGGATGAGCGGCGGGCGTCGCCACATCACCGACGCGTCAAACGCCTCGCGGACACTGCTGTTCGACATCCACAAGGGCGCCTGGTCCGCCGAACTGTGCTCATTGTTCGGCGTTCCGATTGATGCGCTTCCAACCGTTGTCCCTTCGTACGGAGACCTCGCACGCACCGACCCAACCTGTTTCCTCGATCTGGATCTCCCAATCACCGGGGTCGCCGGCGACCAGCAAGCCGCGCTCTTCGGTCAGTGCGCCTTCGATCCGGGCGACGCCAAGTGCACCTACGGCACCGGCTCGTTTGTGTTGGTCAACACCGGCGCCAAGGCAGTCGACTCGCACGCCGGACTGCTGACGACGGTGGCCTTCGGCGCACCGGACGGCACTTTCACCTATGCACTGGAGGGGTCAGTCTTCGTTACGGGTGCCGCCATCCAATGGCTGCGTGACGGGCTGGGCGTCATCGAGACTGCATACGACGTCAACGATTTGGCGGCTTCGGTTCCAGACGCCGGCGGGGTCGTGTTTGTTCCGGCCCTGGCTGGCCTCGGTGCGCCTGACTGGGACCCGTCAGCCCGAGGCGTCGTTGTCGGCATCACGCGCGGCACGACGGCGGCGCACCTTGCCAGAGCAACACTGGACGCAATTGCTTTCCAGGTGCGCGATGTCGTCGACCTGATGGTCGCCGAGGCCTCGCTGTCGCTCCCGAGCTTGGCGGTAGATGGAGGAGCCAGCGCCAGCGACCTCCTCTGTCAGTTGCAGGCCAACCAGCTGGCGGTACCTGTCCTTCGCCCTGCGGTGATTGAGACGACCGGCCTCGGGGCAGCTTTTCTTGCCGGGTTGGGTGCCGGGGTTTGGGCGTCGCGTGACGAACTGACCGGGTCGCGCCGCATCGAGCGAACCTTCGCGCCAGAGGGTCGTGACGAGACCGCCCACCGGCTCTGGCGATCGGCTGTCGAACGAGCCAAAGGCTGGGCGCTGGAGACCTGATCCGGATCGAGAACCGCCAACGACCTAGCGTGATCGGAGGACACCGGAGAGGCCGGACGCCCGGATACCGCCGTCCACCTCTAGCGGTGGGACTCCGCGACAGTGTCGAGCACGTGACCCTCCACCGGCGGATTCGCGGCAACCTCGTCCACCGCGTCGATGATGCGGCGGCAGCTGTCACGGAAGAACTCCGGCGGCATCGTCAGCGCCGGCTGCAGCCGGTAGTGCCACTTACCGCGCTGGGTGATCCCGAGCACGCCTCGCTTCAAGGCCGCCTCGTACACCGCGTACTGGAACGACGGAGCCGGAGCGTTGGACGCCTTGTCCTTCACGAACTCCAGCGCCGCAAGCGCACCCGTCGCCCTCGCATCACCAACCTGCTCGATGCGAGCAACAAGCGGCCGCATCTCTTCGAGGAAGACGCGCTCAAGCTCTCGGACGTTCTCGAGCACGCCTTCCTCCTGGATGATTCGGATGCCCTCGGCGGCTGCTGCGGCGGCCGCCGGTACGAAACCGTAGGTGCTACCGAGGTGGAGGTCGGTGTCCTTCATCACTGCGTCCGTGCCGAGCAGCCCGGCGATCGGCTGCCCACCGGCGCAGAACGACTTGCCCAGCAGGACGAGGTCGGGGTCGATGTTGTCCCACAGCGCGAAAGCGAACATCTCGCCGCAACGTGCCATGCAGGTCTGCACCTCGTCCAGACACAACAGCCAGCCCCACTTCTTGCACATCGCTCCGAGCCGGTCCCAGAACGCTTGACTCGGAGCATGGATGCCGCCTTCGCCGAGGACCGGCTCAATCATGACGCCGGCCACCTGTCCGGGGTGCACCTGCTGCACCAGCAGGTAGTCCTCCAGGTAGTCGAGTACCGCGGTGTCGTCGAACGGACCTGGCCCCTTGACGAACGGCGAACGGAATCGGTTGGGGAAGGGAATCGTGACCACACCGGAGACGTACTGTGCGCTGCCGGCTGTGACGTTCGACAGGTCGCTGGACAGTCCGGCGGTGAGATATGTGGACTCGCCGTGGTACTGCCCGCCGAAGGTGAGGATTAGCGGGCGTCCGCTTGCCTCACGCATGAGTTTCACCGCACCCTCGACCGCGAGAGTCCCTGTCACCGAGTACTCGACACGGTTGAGGCGGCCGGGGGCAACCTCCACAAGCAGCTCGTTGAGCTCGAGCACCGGTGTGCTCTGGATCCAGCCGCTGATCTGCATCCCATGGCGGTCCCACGTCTCTTCCATCACACGCTTGATGCGCTCCGGCGTCGGCCCAAAGGGTGACGCACCCCAGGAGGACATGTGGTCGGCGAAGGTGTTGCCGTCGACATCGACGATCAGCGACCCCCGCTTAGACGCCTCGACAAAGGGAACGATCGAGTGGTCGACCATGGCACCGGTCAGGTGTCGGTCCGCACGCGCGAACCATTCTCGGCTGCGCGGGCCTGGCAGTTCAGTGACGATGCTAGGCAGTTCAATGGCGGTGGCGAGTTCGGCGGTCATGCGAGACTCCTCGAGGTCGACGGACATCGCAACCGTAGGCCTCGCGCAGGCAGTCAGGAAAGGCTCAGGCTGCGGGGACAGCCGCACGATCCTCGGCGTCCTCAGCCGGAGCAGGTGCCGGACGTGGTGCCTTCGCGCGCGCAGCGTAGATGTCGATGTACTCCTGGCCGGACAGCTCCATCAACTCGTACATGAGCTCGTCGGTGACGGATCGCAAGACGAACCGATCGCCCTCCATGCCCTCATACCTGGAGAAGTCGAGTGGGGCGCCGATTCGGATCCCGACTCGGGCGATACGCGGCAGGATTCTTCCGGGGGGTTGAATGTGGCGGGTGTTGATCATGGCCACCGGGATGATCGGCACCTTCGCCTCCAGCGCCATGCGGGCAACACCGGTCTTGCCCCGGTAGAGCCGTCCATCCGGTGAACGAGTGCCCTCGGGATAAATCCCCAGCAGGGTCTCGCCGCCGATGACCCGCAGGCCGGTGGCGAGTGCAGCCTCGCTGGCGCGGCCCCCGGTGCGGTCAACAGGCACCTGCCCGACGGCGGCGAAGAACCACGCGATGAACCGTCCCTTGATCCCCTTACCGGTGAAGTAGTCGCTCTTGGCCAGGAACGTGATGCGTCGGTCGACCATCAGGGGCAAGAAGATCGAGTCGGAGAACGATAGATGGTTGCTCGCCAGAATCGCCGGGCCCTCATCGGGGATGTTTTCGATGCCCTGGACCCACGGACGGAAGAGAAGGCGCAGCCACCAGCCGACGAATACGTACTTAGTCAGCCAGTAGAGCAACTTTGCTCCCTTCCCGGTTCAAGCCCCTGAAAGGGCGCCCCCCGACGGGGCGGGCCGGGGTCTCTGCACGTCAGCCTATTGACCTTGGGCGGGCCCGGGCAACGCCCGGTCGGGTGGCTGGTCCTGTCTGGCGTGCCTCGGGCGCGCCTGAGAGCCCCAGGGCGTGCCACGATGAAGGCCACCCCAACCTTGGAGGAGCATCCGTGGTCGCTCGCCCCGGCACCGAGCCGTTTCGCCACGATGGCGGTCCGGTCGGCGCCCTGCTCTGCCACGGCTTCACCGGGTCGCCTGCCTCAATGCGCCCATGGGCCGACCATTTGGCGTCCGCAGGGTTGTCGGTACGGCTTCCGCTGCTGCCAGGTCACGGGACCGAGTGGCAGCAGATGCAGATCACCCGTTGGCCAGACTGGTACCGCTGCTTGGAGCGCGAACTGCTCGACCTTGCGCAACAGTGCCAGCACGTCTTTGTGATGGGTCTGTCGATGGGCGGGACATTGACACTGCGGCTCGCTCTCGAACACCCCGAAGTTGTCTCGGGCATCGCTGTCGTGAACGCGTCGGTGCACTCAAAGAACCCGGCACTGCGCGCGCTCCCTGTTCTTCGCCATGCCATTCCGACTGTTCCCGGTATCCGCAACGACATCAAGAAACCCAACCAGGATGAGCTGGCCTATCCGAAAGTGCCGCTGCAAGCTCTGCACTCGCTTACTGAGCTGTGGGAGGACGTCGCTCCACGGCTCGGTGACATCCGCTGCCCGATGATCGCCTTCGGCAGCGACGACGACCATGTCGTCGAGCCGAGCAACTCCGTCGAGATCGTGCAAGGGGTCAGCTCGAAGGACGTCACGTTCGTCCCGCTGCACGACAGCTACCACGTCGCCACCCTCGACAACGACGCCACGCTGATCTTCGAACAGAGCCTCGCTTTCGTAGAGCGAATCTCGACGCACCAGCCCACCGCCTGGGACGCCACCGGGCTGCAGTCGTGAGCAACTCTCCCGACGACGCAAGAGATCCCGACGATGCGCACGCCATCGATGCCGCCTTCGACGAGATCGTCGCCAACATCGATCGTCCAGGCACTGCCGCATCAACGGCGCCATGGCCAGAAGCTGAGGAAGCCACCGTCGACCCAACGCCGCCTCCACCGGCAGCGCCAACTCCACAACGCACGCCACAAGGCGAATGGTCGGCGTGGGACGACATCCGCGTCCCCCAGAGCGAGCCCCCCGTCGAGCCGGCCAATGAGGACGAGGGCCACTACGTCCCTCCGCCACCTCCCCCGCTGCCGAAGGGTGACGCTGCCGGCCGTTGGGCGTGGGCGGGTGCCATCGGCGCACCGATCCTTGCGATCGTGCTGCCGATCCTTGGCTGGGGCCTTGACGGGCTGACCGGCATCGCACTCGTCGTCGCCTTCCTCGCCGGCTTCGGCACGCTCATCTCGCGGCTGCGTCCCGGTCCGAGAGTCGACGAAGGTCCCGACGACGGCGCTGTCGTCTAGCGGTCCGCCTCGCCTTTCGCCGTCCTCGCAACGACCAACGCCCACCAGATCAGCAGCCCCTGAAGCGGAAGCCGGGCCAACGTTGCCATTTGGCGCCAGGTGGATTCATCGCGGGCATCCCATGCCATCTGAAGATTGCCTGGGAAGACGAGGACGAAGAGTGCCACCGCGGCCAAGGCAGCTGGCCGACGGGTTCTGCGTGGAATGAGCGCAACTCCAACCGCCATCTCGGCGACACCGGAGCCGTAGACCCATACATCAGGGTCGCCGAGGGCCTCGGGGATGAGCGGTCGATAGAACTGCGGGGCGATGAAGTGCACGAGCCCGGCAATCGTCAAGAACCCAGCCAGGAATGCCCACGCTCTTGTTGCACCCTTGCCGCTCATGACGTGCCAGGTGCTTGAGTTGGCCAGGCCTGCGTCGGACTCACCACGGGCTCAGCAGCTCAACCAGACCAGCGTCCGGCACCGAACTCCAGGTCGGAAGCTCACGTGACGCGAAGATCAAGGCCCGACATTCGGCCTCGATCTCAAAGGCCCGAAGCAGCCGAACGTCCAGCAGCGGCTCTTGCCCGTACGCAATTAGCGTTGCCTCGTAGCGCTCGAGAACGGTTTCGCGCACAGCGCCCACCCAGGTCGGCACCCGTTCAGCTGGCACGTGCTCGCCGCCTCCGACCATGCGTCGCAAGGCACCGTGCGCCACATGCGTCACCTCGCGCAGCAGCCGGGCCAGATCCATCACCGCCAAGTGCGGACCCTCAGCGGCCCGAAGCGCCAGCGGGTCAAGAACCAACCGGTCGCCCCTCACCAGAAATTGCTCGAGGCTGCCCAAGGGCACGGGTGGGAGCATCCATGCGCCGGTGGCGTACGACAGCTCCGCGAAAGAACTGCGCAGATCATCCATGTGCGATCGGAGAGTCTCTCGGACATCAGGTTCAGTCAGCACGACAGCTTCTGAGAGCACGTCCTTGACTCGGCGGTCCAGAAGCGCGGCCTCTGCGGCGTCCATCACCGTCAGCGGCTCTGGCACCTCAGGGGAAGGGGTGGCAAGAGCATGGTGGGCTCGGGCGAGGGTTTCACCGAGGGTGGTCGCAAGCGAGAGAGTGCTGTCGGCGGTGTCGGCACCGCGCAGGTGCCTGGTTGCCTCTCGGTTGAGCACCTGGGCCACCGAGGTCTCCGACGCAACGTCGGCAACCAGCACGACCGATGCCATCGACTGAGCACCGTCGGCCGAACTCCACGCAACGTCGAATCGGCCGCCGACGACGAGGTCTGGTGCGGTGTAGCCGATCTGGCGCCATGGTTGAGGCGATGGCGCGCCGAGTCGATCGGGCTGCAGCATCAGCCGGACGCGGTATGCGCCAGCAACTTCGAGCACCTCGGTCCACGATGACGCCGACAGCGGTTCCTCGATCAAGGACCCTTGTAGCGATGCGGCGTCCAAAGGGTCCACCACCCTCACCTGCCATCCCCGCTCGCCCGCGGGATGCAGCCCCAGCGCGACCAGGGCGGTCGCCCATCCGTCGCCAGCGCGAGCCCGCCGAGGTTGCTGACCGTCGTCGACGAGCGGTAGCACGTGGAGTTGGTCCTCGTCGTCGGCGGCCAGCACCAGCCAGCAGGCCGGGACGGCGTCCGGCAGTGGGAGGGCATCCAGCAGGGTGAGCCGGTCGGGTGCGGCGCCGCCGTGGGGCAGCAACAAGCGGGGCGGCACCTGTGCAACCCGCTGCGCAAAGCTGTCCGGCACCAGCCTCGTCCCCTTCGCCCCCGTGGCGATGATTGTCGTTGGTCGGCTACCGGCCCCAGCCCACCACATCAGCGATCACCGGGCGGTGATCGGTGGCGGCACGAAGGTCCGATTCGTGCAGTATTTCGAGGGGTGAGACCGGTGTCACCCGCCAATCGGCCGGAACGAGGATCGTGTCGATTCGGTTCCGAGGGTCACGGGACGAGAAGGTCGGCAGATTTGCGGCAGCTCCGACGTCCTGACGTCCGGCCGCCAAGGCCTGCCAAGCCGGACCGACCGACCCTTCGTTGAAGTCGCCAGCAACGACCGACGGCCCGGTGCCTAGCAGGCGGGCGATCTCAGATCCGTGCCGCTGGCGCTCAGCCGCGTCAAGGCCGAGATGCAGGGATCCCGCCACAAACCTGAGGTCACCGAGTGACAGCTCGGCTATCGCCAGCCCGCGCTGGTGCAAGTGGTCTGTCTTGGTCAGAAGGTGGCTACTTGGAGCATCGACGTCGACGCGCAGAGTCGTGAGCAGCCCGATCCCCGCCGAGGCGCGACCCCCGGAAGCGACGACGAGCCCGGCCTCACGAGCGAGGGCGGCCAGCTTTGACTGGGCCCGCAGGAAGCGCGGGGCCTCCTGGACAAACAGGACATCTGGCGCGCACGTTCTGAGGATTTGGACGACTGCTGCCCGGTCGTCCCGCAGTGAGCGGATGTTCCAGGTCATCAGGCGTAGTGGGTAAGACACTCTGCTCCAAATGGGTGAACGTGGGGGGTATCCTCACAGATGTTCAAACGCTAGAGGACACTTGCGCAGATCACCTTGATAGACCGTACGGGCGAATGTCGCCTCAGAGGGGGCCCGATGATCGCTCGCTTCCGACCGAAGCGGCGCTCCGACGACGGCGCGTCTGCTGTCGAGTTCGCCCTTGTCCTTCCAATTCTGCTCGTGCTGGTATTCGGAATCATCTCCTTCGGCACTCTGTTCGCACAGCAGTTGGCGCTAAACAATGGCGTTCGTCAAGGAGCGCGACTCGCTGTCGTGGAGGGCTCGACTGCAAATCAGACGTGTGCCGCCGTGGTGGCTGCTGTCCGAGGCTCGACCGGGCCTACGATCGCTATGGACACGTCAAAAATCAACGTCAACGTGGCCCGGTCCAGCTCGACCCCTTGTGGCACAAGCGACAACCCGTCGTCTACTACCAAGGTCTGCGCCAGTTCAATCAACTCGACGACCAACGCGCAACAGAGCATTGTCGTCACTTCGAAGTACCAGGCGAACCTGCTCATTCCGATGCCGATCCCCGGCTTCCCCTCACAGTTCGACCTTCAGGCGAAGGCGGTCTATAAGTGCGAGTTCAACTGATGTCGCGCCTACGACACACAGATGACGGTGCCATCGCAATCATTGTGGCGCTGCTCTCCGTCGTGATGCTTCTCATGGCCGCCTTTGCTGTTGACTTAGGAAATGCGTATGCCGTCAAGCGTCAGCTCTCTGTTGCTGCCGACGCGGCGGCACTTAACGCCGCCCGGGCAGTTGCTGTCGCCAAGGTCGGCACCACACCCATACTGGGCGGCGGGAAGGGTTGCACGGGCTGGCTGCAGCCGCAGAAGGACGCAGCAATGGCGGCGGCCACGACAGCGGCAAACACTACCAACGCGGCTAACGACATCAGCGGCGAATCCGCCGTCGATGCGGTAACTGTCACATGTGTCGGCGATCAGCGGGTAGAAGTACAGGTAGACAACAGCCGTGATCTCCCGGTGTTCTTCGGCGGAGCAGCTGGCATTGCAGGCATAGCACCGCAGCGCTCGGCCACTGCGGCCGTTGTTCCTCGGCTCGCTGTGGGGGGGCTTCGTCCCTTTGCCGCGTGCAACACGGTTGTGGATCAGGCCACCGCCGCTCCGGGAACCACATTTGTGATGGACCTCGACAACAAGATTGGCCTGTGCAACGGAACCAAGAGCGGAAACTGGGGGGTCGTCGACTTCGATGGCGGCTCCAACCCACTTGGAGACATCTCTGACTGGACAACAAACGGGTACCCGAATGCCATCACGGCACCCGACTCCAACCTGCCGGGTGACCCAGGGATGCCAGGACCCGGCAAGCTCGACGGACCTATGACGGGGCTCATCGACCAAATCGTCCTGTTCCCCGTGGTGACGGGCTACACGCCTCCGTCCAAGAGCGGGAGTAACGCCCGCTTTGATCTCATTGGGTTCGTCGCCGCGAAGGTTTGTGCGTTCCGACTCAACAACAAGACAGGCACGGGATCTTGTTATGACGCAGCCAAAGCCGCTCCGTACAACACGGCCAAGGTGAACTACATACAGTTCCAATATGTGGACTACACCACTGGTTACTCCGGTGGTGGGGCAATCTGTAGTTTCACCGATCCGAAGTGCAAGTACGCCATCCTCAGCGCCCAACTCTACAAGTAGCCGCTACCGCACCAAGCCGCGCGCACCTTCACCGGGCTTCACGTTCTTCGATGAGTCGTAGGTGACGTTCAGCGTGGCGTTGTTGCCGTCGAAGTTGACGTCACCAACGACGACCATCGACGTCATTGCGTCCGTGCCACCGTTGCCACGCAGGTCGAGCGTCGTGTTTACGCCATAGATCGTCCCCGAGATGGACGAAGCGCCGTTGCCCCTCAGGCTCATTTGGGCCTCGTTGTAGCGGTCGTAGACGACAGCCCACCCGTAAAGCTCTTCGGGCTGCAACGGAATCGTCGCCTTAGATGGTGCGCTTATGGTGTAGCCACCGTTACCGGTGATCTTGATGCCCCCACCCCCCTCTCCTGGAAGGCAGGGACGGGCAACCCCGCCGGAACCACAGGTGAAGTAGAACGTCACGCCGTTGGCCTGAAGCTGACCGGCGTTGCCGGCAAGGTTGAAGTCTTCGGTGAAGACGTAGAGCCCCGGCTGCATCACGCATGGGGCACTGCTCCGGTACGTGAAGCCGGCGTAGAACCCAGGACCGCCAGTTGGACCAGCGGCGCAAGGATCCACCTTGGGGGTGGGGCTCAAGGTCGACTGCGCCACAAACGGAAGCTGGTAGGAAGCCAACGGATCGACGATCTTCGGCTGCCCGATCTGCACGCTATTGGCCTTGATGCTGCCCGAGAGGGTCCCGGAGACATAGGCGTTTCCGCCATCATTGACCACGGTGCCATCGTCACCGGTGACGGGGCCTTCGGCTGTGCCCACGGAACCGTTGTTCTTGATGTCAACGTTGCCGTTGAACCACATGTTGCCGCCGGTCACACTCAAGTTGCCATTCTTGATGCTCTGCGTGCCACTACCGAGCACACAGAAGGTGCAGATGTTCTTGCCACCTGGGTCAAGCCGGGCTTGTGCCAACGCCCCGATGCTGACACCGGTATAGCCGAACACGCCACCGAAGATCGAGGGCTGCTTGCGCAGCGGCACAACGACCAGAACTTGCTTCGGGTAGAGGAAAGAATCGAAAGTAATGCAACTGGTCCTAGTCCCTGGGGCCTCGAAGGCCAACGGCTCGGGGTTCACGCAGCTTCTCCACTGCGGCTCGGTCGTGCCGTAGTTCTTTGCTGCGTAGTCCTTGGCTGCCTTCACTGCAGCGTCAAAGTCTCCTGGCTTGTTGAGGTTCGGAGCTGTGGTCGCGTAAAGGGCGTTCGCTGCGGCAAGTGCAGCTGAGTCTGCTGTGTTTTGCGCCTGACGACGACTATCTCGGGCGATGCCAAGGTCGACCACCAACGCGGCGATCCCGAAGAGCATCACGGCCATGACTGCTGTTAGTACTGCGACAGCGCCACCGTCTCCACGAATACGCGACATCATCCGCACCACGTCCAGTCCGCTCCAGCTGGCGGGGTCTCCTGACCACCGGTAAAGGGCGGGGCCGGGGTCGCGTTCTCGATCGACATCTGGACTTCGCTACGAATGATGCGGTCGTTGGGTAGCGGAACGAGGCCGGTCCCGATTCCCACCTTCAGCTGCGAGCAGACGATGAGCGGCTTGCCACGGAACCAGCCCTCTGGTGCCATCACCTTGACCGCTGGGTCGCCGGTGATTCCGCTGATCCGATTTTGGGCCGTACACATGAGCTTCTTTGAGTTGTCATCACCGGTGGCGCCGATCAAGCCACAACTTGTGGTTTCACCGAAGTTGGCAACGACACCCTGGCGGGCCGCCTCGCGAACGCCCTGACGAGTCGAGAGCGAATCGGAGAACCAGAGCCCGTACTCGATGATGCCGAAGACCAGGAGCAGCAGAACTGGCGCGACAAGGGCGAACTCCACGGCGGTAGCACCGTCGTCTCGCCGTCCCTGAATCGTCCTTCGCAGTCGCTTCATGACTCCCTCCGCGCGGGAGCCCTACGGCACCCGTCCCAGAGGCGCCATCGGCAGGATTTGGCGACTTCTTGAGATTCCGGAAGCCAAGTCCCCCTTGGTCAGAGCACCAAGACTACGGAGAGTGACGCACCGCTACTGGTCGTCATGACGGGCGAGCATGGCAGCCCCGACCACGCCTGCTTCATTGCCGAGTTCAGCCGCAACGACTCGCGGTAGCGGACGGCGGCCAGCGCCGGTCACCGACGCAGCTAGTTCTCGTCGTGCGGGATCGAGCAGAAGGTCGCCTGACTCGCTCACTCCCCCGCCGATCACGATCAGCTCGGGGTCCAAGACGGCGACGAGGCTGGCCAAACCCCGACCGAGCCAGTCCCCAACATCTGCCAGCGCCGCGAGCGCCAAGGGGTCGCCCTTCGCCGCCGCCCTCGTGATCCCCGGTCCCCCGACCTCCGGATCGCCTCCGCGCTCGACGTAGTGAGAAACGAGCGCCGTGCCGCTGGCGTACCGCTCCCAGCAGCCCCGGGAGCCACAGGGACACGCGCGTCCATCGATCACGACCGTGATATGGCCGGCCTCGCCGGCGAATCCTTGATAGCCGCGGTAGATCCGATCTCGCAGGATGAGCCCAGCACCCAGGCCAGTGCCCAACGCGACGAAGAGCATCTCACCGGCACCACGCCCTGCCCCACACTCATGTTCGGCCCAAGCAGCGGCATTGGCGTCGTTTTCGATGTAGACCCGAGTGCCCAGTGCGCTCAAGAGATCCTGAGCGAGCGGTTCTCCGGCCAGCGGCAGATGCGGCGAGAACAAGACACTGGAGCCATCAGCTGCAACGTTGCCGGCAATCGCCAGCCCCACGCCGGACACGTTGACGCCTTCGCGTACCTCAGTGACCGCCGAGACAATCCCAGCGACCATGCCTGCGTAGTCGGCTGACTCGGTCTCGGCTCGACTGCGCCGCATGATGGCACCGGCCTCGTCGACCAGCGCGGCAGCCACCTTGGTTCCGCCAACGTCGACACCAACGGTGTAGGCAGCCATCAGTCGATGTCGATCCTTTCAACATCGGGACGGCCCGGGTCGGTCCAGCGTTCCTCTTGGTCGGCGACCACGGCGCGAAGGGCGGCCAGGATCGAGTCCGCGGCTTTGCCGAGCTGTTCGACAACTTCTGGGTGGTGTTCGCGAACTGCACTCAGTGTGAGGCAGACCGGGCACGCACGACATTCAGCGCTGCCCGTGGCAATCGGTGTCTCTGGGACGCCTCGCGCATCAAGCCATTCGCGCAAGGCATCCATCAATCTTCCGGCCTCGTGTGCCGCACTGCCCAATGGCTCCCGCTCACTCATGGGTGTGCCTTCGAACCGCGAGGAAACTGGTCTGGGTCTGGCTGGAACCTGATCTCCAGACGCCCATCGTCGATATGGGCTCCGCGCACGTGGCAGCGCCGAAGCGCACTGGGCAGCGCCAACACTCGTCGGCGCCCTGACACGGTCACGACGAGGTCGTCGCCCACTCGGGTGAGGTCAAGCGAGTCCTTGTCGACCAACGGAAGCGCCAGCGTCATGACGAACCCGCTGCCGACCTGCCGGACCTGCAGGAAGTCAGCGGACGCCACTGTCGCCAACGGGTCGGCTTTCGCGTAGACGACCGCTCCAAGACTGGCGAGGGCCTCAGCTCCGACTGGCTCCGCCGGGAGGTATCCGGCGGTGAAAATCGGCAGGGGCTCGAACGAGTCGACAACTTCCTCAAGCTGACGGCGCTGCGTCTGTGCCCAGCCGGTACGCCATGGATCCCCACCGCCGTCGAAGACCCGATTCGCGATCACCCCATCGACGCGATAGCCATAGAGCGCCAGCTGCGTCAGGGCTCGACGCGCTTCGGCAACTACGACGGACTCCGGCGTCAAGACCAATCGCACGGTGGTCTCTGGAGCCCGCAGCACTTGTTGCACGCCGAGCAACTGATCCTGCAGGCGTTCGGCAGCGGCCCACACCTCGGCGTTCGGCGCGGGAAGACCCACCGCAGGACCGAGCAAGGGCCGTAGCGCACGGACCACACGCCGCTCAGCGGGTAATGCCTTGCTCAGGTACCAGTCAAGCGCCTCGGGCAAGGCCAGCAGCCGCAACGTCTCCGCCGTCGGGGCGCAATCGACGATGACCGCGTCCCACCGACCACTGCGCACGTGGTCTCGCACTTCGATCAGCGCCAGCAGCTCTTCAGCGCCCGGCAGAACAGTCAGCTCTTCAGCCCGCAGGCTGTCGAAGCCAGCAGAGCCGAGCAAAGACGTGAGGTAACCCTGCAGATCTCCCCAGGACTCCTGGAGTCGGCGCTGGGTATCAACGTGACCGACGTAGAGCCCGGACGCCACCTCGGTAGGTTCTGCCTCGACTGCACAAGAGAAGGCATCGGCCAGTGAATGGGCGGGGTCCGTCGAGAGCACGAGGGTCTTGCGACCGTCAGCAGCAACCGTGGCCGCGGTGGCTGCCGCGAGGGTGGTCTTTCCCACACCACCCTTGCCGGTGAAGAGCACTACTCGCACGGACGCACCTCGATGACGCCTTCGACCCGGCGCTTGAGCTCTTTCAGCGCGGTGTCGGTGACCACCTTCTCCGCCTTGCGGCGCAGCAGGCCGATCATCGGCATCTTCAGGTCGAGCGTCAGCACGTACTCGACGACCGTCTCAGCTTCGCCTTGGTTGGTCAGCCGATAGCTGCCATCCATGGCCGTCAGCATCTGAGCCTCGACCAGTGTCCAGCTGACGGACTCGTCACCGTCCCAGGTGTATTGCAGCGTGTAGGTGTCTTTGACGACGCCCGCGTCCAGAACGAAGGTCGCCTGCGCGGGTCGTCCCCCGTCATCTCGCGCGAGCACTTCGACCGAGCGGACCGATCCGGTCCACTCGGGGTACGACTCGAGAGCTGCGATCTCGCCCATCACGACAGAGGGCATCGCCTCGATCACGATGGTCGAGGACGTCTGCTCGCTCATGGGTGCTCCAGGCCGTGCGTCAGCGGTGAACACACCGAGCGTATCGGCTCAGACGAAGGCGCCGAGCAGGGTGAGGGCGAGGAACATGACAGTACCGATGAGCAACGTTCCACCGACCATCACAGCGATGCGGGTCGACCGGTCCTCCAGCCGCTCAGCAACACCTGCTGCTGAATCGCTGCGCCGATGCTCGGCCGCGAGCATCGAGAACATCACATCAAGATCGCTGACGTCGGCCATCGGCCCGCGATCGGCGGTGTCGACGGGCACTTCCAGAGGTGACAACGCCAGTCGATCGCTGGCACCGTCCAAGCGCAGGTCTCCCACTGGTGCGGCTGGCGCAGACTCAATGGGGTCGGGAACGGGGGCCTCAAATGCTTCAGCTCGCCCGACGACCTCGTCCAGTGGCGCCGTCAACGGGTCGAACGACGGTTCAACGCCCGCGTAACAGAGCGAGCACCAGTCCTGCTCAGGGCGCAGCTGAGCGCCGCACTGGCCGCACGACAAGGTGGTACTCACGAGGGTTTCCTCGGCACCGTCGGGTCGAGCCTTGACGGCAAAAGCACTCTCCAGTTGCGAATGCCCTACAAGGCCCATCAACCTGGGAGTCTGACTAGCCGAGGGGGGACGATGAGCGCAGTCGTGGAGGCCCGAGGACTCACCGTGTCGTTTGGGTCTGTCGTCGCGGTGGACGGCTTCGACCTGAGCGTGCCGGCCAAGGCAGCGCTTGCACTGGTGGGACGCAACGGGGCTGGCAAGTCAACGACGCTCAAAGTCCTCGCTGGTGTCCTCCCGCCCACCACCGGAACAGTGCGCGTGGCCGGAATCGACGCTGTCCGCCATCCCGACCAGGCTCGCGCAAGGGTGGGGTACTGCCCAGACGTCGGCGGACTGATTCCGCGTGCGACACCCTGGGAGCATCTCCAGCTGGCCGCCACCATGCGCGACATCGGGGACGGCTGGGAGAAGCGTGCCGAAGACCTTCTCGACCGTTTTGAGCTGCTCGGGGTCGCCGACCGGATCACGGCGGGTTTCTCGCACGGGATGGGGCGACGGATGTCGGTCGTGCTCGCGGCCTTTCATGAACCAGAGGTACTTCTGCTCGACGAACCCTTCGACGGAGTCGACCCTCTTGGCGTCGAGGCAACCATGGACGTCATCGCCGAGCTCCGGGCCACTGGATCAGCTGTGTTGGTTTCGACCCACCTGCTCAGCCTCGCCGTCCAGGCCTGCGAGCAAGCGGTCGTGTTGCGCCGAGGGCAAGTGGTCGCAGCAGCGCCAGCGTCAGAACTCGCCGGCATAGCTGGCGCCGAGCGCTACCGGGCATTGCTGACCTCATGACGCCACGTGGCGATATCGGATCGACCCGACAGCTACTTGCCCTGCTCCGCCTGCGCTGGCGGATGATTCGGTCGCGGCCGCTGCAGCTGGGCATCGCCGCTGTCACGCTCATACCAGCCGCTTTGGTCATCGCGGCACTACTAGGTGCGCAGACCATCCCCGACGACCAGATCTTCAACCTGTCGCTGGCCACCCCCACGTTCTACGTCGGATTTCTCGTGCTCGCAGTACTCGCTCCGCTGGTCTCCGGCGGTGGCTATGAGCTGTACCCAGCGGACCAGCTGGTGGTCTATCCAGTGAAGCCGGCGACCGTGTTCCGCGGAACGCTGGTTCTTGCGCCCGTCAACCTGGCGTGGATGATCAACGTGGTCGCACTGTTCGCGATTACTGGCCTGGCAACCGGGCAACTGGCGTGGGGCGGCACCTCGCGGTCGTTGCTGACCGTCAGCGCCTTCATCGGGGCCGCCACCATCGCCGGCCACACCATCGGGTGGCTCGTGATGGGGATCCGCCAAACGCATCGCGGACGCCTAGCCACCAATGCTGCTGGCGCCCTCGCCGTCTCGGCGGGGCTCATGATCTTCTGGACCGACAGCGTCATACCGCTGCTCGACAACTCGCCGACGAAATACGTTCTCACCGGGGCATTCGACGGCTACCAAGGCAACTACGGCCCCTGGCTGGTGGTCGTCGGACTACTGGTGGCGGGCGGAGCCATCCTTCTGCTTCTGGGAGATGCCGTGACCGGCTGGGCTCTGCGGCGCCCAGGCGACCACGCTGACCGAACGAGTTCTCGGGCGCTGTCCCGGCGGCGCTGGTCGCACAGTCCGCTGTACGCGCTGCTCGCTGTCGATCATGCGAGCGTGTGGCGGTCGACACCCCTGCGACGCGGTGTACTGGTGCTGGTCATCGTTCCTGGCGTCGTTTCCGCATTTGCCGGGATGAGTTGGCAGTCGCTGATCCTGGTCCCCGGGCTGATTGCCGCAGGAGCCGGACTGCTTTTCGGGATCAACGCCTTCACCCTGGACTCCACCGGTTCGGTCTGGCTCTCGACTCTGCCCGGATGGGCTTCACCCGCCTTCCTGGCGAAGTCCCTAGTGTTCCTCGAAGTGGCGATGGGCGCTGTGCTCTCCGCACTCGTTGGTGGTTCACTACGCGCTCACCCGCCGAACGCGACGTCGGAAGTGACAGCGGCGCTGATGTCGACGCTCAGTTGCGCGGCCATCGTCGTCGCCTTGGGCATGCGATCATCGCTGCGCAATCCACACCGGGCCGACCTTCAAGGGCCACGGGACACCCCAGCAACACCCGGCGTCATGGCCGCCCAGTCGATCCGGTTCGCCGTGGTGACTGCCTTCACCAGCCTCTACTACGTCGTTCTCGCCTACTCCGGTCTTTGGTGGCTGCCACTCTTGGGGGCCGTTCCGGTGCTGCTGTTGAGCGCTCTGCACTGGTACCGCACTGGTCAAGCGTGGTCGCATCCGCACGTCCGCGCCTCGGTCGTGCTGACCGTCGCGGGCGGCTAGCCGTGAGAACTAGTCATTAACTACTAGGCACAAGTTGGCACGCCCCCGACGTAACGGACAGGGCGCATGGCACGATTCGGTCATAGCGGCAGATGTCGCCTTGGGGAACTCAGCGAACTCGGGAACAACCATGCATTTACGAGGGTGTCACGACACTTTCGATGCTGCTGTGTTGAAAATTGTCCGCCTTGTTCCCTCAACCGTGGGCTCCACACTCCGATAGAGGTCGTATGGGACGTAGAACACTTTTGCTCATTGCCGCTCTGGTGGTCGCCGCGCTCGGCACGGTGCTCATCTTCGTGTACGTCAAAAACGCCGACGATCGAGCGCAGGCTGACGCTGCGCCGGTTGACGTGCTGGTCGCGACACAACAGGTCGCCGCGGGTACCACCGCGGCTGACGCGTCGAACGAAGGTGCCTTCGAGATTCAGACGGTGCCATCATCGGCCGCTGCACAAGGCGCGCTGACCGACATCACGATCATCTCTGACCAGGTAGCGTTGGCCCCGATCTTTCCAGGGCAGCAGATCTTGGCGCAGATGTTCGGGCCAACCGGGGGTGGATCAAGTGGGCTCGCCGTTCCTAAGGACCGGCTGGCTATGTCCGTCCAGCTTGGCGACCCGGAGCGCGTGGCGGGATTCGTCACACCGGGTGCGGACGTCACGGTCTTCTACACCGAGGCCGGAAGCAACGACACGATGGTGATCGTCCCCAGGATCGAGGTCCTGGCGACTGGGGCCACCACAATCAGCACGCAGGTGATTACCAACGAGACCGGGGACTCGACGACCGAGCAGATCCCACAAGCCATCTTGACCCTCGACGCTGACCAAAAGCAGGCGCAGCGAATCATCACCGGGCAGAAAGCTGGCAGTCTCTACTTCGGTCTCTTGGGGGACAACACCAAGACCCGCACCGGCGTGATCACGACACCACTGGACCTGAGGCGCTAATGACCGCGATCCTCGACTACGACCCAAGCGCAGCGGAAACTCTCCGCTCGGCGCTTGGCGCTGAAACGGTGGTCATCCCCACAGTTGACGCGCTGCGGAGACACCTCGACACACACCTCGGTGAGGACGCCGTGGTGGTCGGAGGTTCAGTCGATCTCGAAAGCGCACTGGATCTCGCGTCCGCCATGCGGCTCACTCGCCCAAGCCTGGGTGTGGTCCTGGTACGCCGCAGGGTCGACACCTCGGTGCTCGCCGACGCCCTGCGCGCCGGCGTTCGCGAGGTCGTTGAGGAACGCGACCTCCCTGGCATCAATGCGGCGGTCGCACGGGTCAAGGCGCTGGCGCAGTCCATGCGTGAGACGGTGCCAGGGGCTTCGCTTCCAGAGGACGACCTCGACCACGGCATCTTGGTCACCGTCTTCTCGGCAAAGGGCGGCTGCGGCAAGACAACGCTGTCGACCAACCTTGCTGTCGCACTCACCGAGGGCGGCCGCAACCGAGTCTGCCTGGTCGACCTCGATCTCTCGTTCGGGGATGTGGCCATCGCACTGCAGCTCTTCCCCGCGCACACCATCGCAGACGCAGTCGCACTGGGGGACGGAATCGACTCCGGTTCGCTGCAGTCGCTCCTCACGCCACACAGCAACATGCCGGGGCTCTCCACCCTGGTCGCGCCACTCGACCCAGGCTCGAATCGTGGGATCACCGCGGATTTGGTGCGGCAGATCCTGAACATCCTTCGGCAGGAGTTCGACTACGTCGTGGTCGACACTCCCCCGGCCTTCGACGAACAGGTACTCGAGGCACTTGACCAAAGCGACCTGATCGCGTTGATCGCTACGCTGGACATTCCGGCTCTGAAGAACCTCAAACTGACGCTGGAAACACTCGAAGAGATCAACTTCCCGCGGGAGAAGTGGGCAGTTGTCCTCAACCGCTCAGACTCCAAGGTCGGCCTAGCGCTCAACGAAGTTGAGAAGACCCTTCGGGTGCCGATCTCGATCCAGATTCCGAGTTCGAGAGATGTTCCGGCGGCCATCAACCGTGGCGTGCCGATCATCTACGACAACCCCAAGCACCCGGTTAGCGTGGCCATCCGCCAGTTCGCCGAAAAGTTCGTGCTGACCGGCCACCACACCGACTCATCCATCCCGCCCGAGCTCCGCAGTGACCGCCGCGGTCTCCTACGCAGGAAGGCCAAGACCTCATGAGTCTGGCAGACCGCCTCGCTGAAGCTCGTCGGCAGAAGGCGCCGACCGCACGTGTCGAAGCCGACGACACCCTCACCGGAAAGCCGGCGGCGAAGCGCAAGACGAGCGACCCGTTCGCCGATCTCAAGCGCCAGGTTCATCAGGCACTTCTGGACAACCTCGGCCCGAAGCTCTACGACTCACGCCAAACCCAAAGTGAGCTCGAGCAGAAGGTGCGACAAACCCTGCAGGAAGTCCTCAGCCAGGAGGACACCCCGCTGACCACCCCCGACCGCGCCCGCCTCGCGCAAGAGATTGCCGATGACATCCTCGGCTACGGGCCGCTCGAGCCCTACTTGCGTGACCCGGATATCACCGAGGTCATGGTCAACGGCAGCTCTGACATCTGGATTGAGCGCGCTGGCCGCATCTACAAGACCGAGGGCGAGTTCACTGACGAGAACCACCTGCGCCGCACCATCGACAAGATCGTCGCCAGAGTCGGCCGACGCGTTGACGAGTCAAGCCCGATGGTCGATGCTCGCCTGCCCGATGGCAGTCGCGTCAACGCCGTCGTCCCACCACTTGCCCTCGACGGCTCACTCCTCACCATCCGTAAGTTCGCGGCTGACCCGTACCGCATCGAAGATCTCATCGGCTTCGGAACCGTCACGCGGACGGTTGCCGACTTCTTGGATGCGTGCGTGCGCGGCAAGCTCAACATCTTGGTGTCCGGCGGAACCGGAGCAGGAAAGACCACCACCCTCAACGTGCTCTCCTCCTTCATCCCTCAAGATGAGCGCATCGTCACCATTGAGGATGCGGCCGAGCTTCAACTGCACCAGGACCACGTGCTGCGCCTCGAGGCTCGCCCGCCCAACATCGAAGGTCGTGGTGAGGTGAAAGTTCGCGACCTCGTCCGCAACGCACTGCGTATGCGCCCCGACCGAATCGTCGTTGGTGAGGTCCGTGACGCGGCAGCTCTCGATATGCTTCAAGCCATGAACACTGGGCACGACGGCTCGATCTGTACCGTCCACGCCAACACACCACGCGACGTTCTCGCCCGAGTCGAAACCATGGTGCTTATGGCGGGGATCGACCTGCCAATGCGCGCGATTCGGGAACAGGTCTCCAGTGCCATCGATGTCGTCGTTCAGCAAACCCGATTCAAGGACGGAACGCGTCACATCACCCACGTCACCGAGGTCGTCGGCATGGAGGGTGACGTCATCACTCTCCAGGATCTCTTCCTCTTCGATCATGGTTCCGGCTTTGACGACAACGGGCGCTCACTCGGCGCCCTGAAGTCCACCGGGCTCCGTCCCAAGTTCCTCGACAAACTCGCATCCGGCGGAGTGCAGGTAGACGCGTCGATCTTCGCGTTCGAGAAGTTCGCGGGGCGATGAGCGTGCGTCGGATCATCACCGGCGCCGCAGCAGCTGCGCTGCTCCTGGTTGCCACTCCTGGGCCAGCCTTCGCCGCCGCAAGCTCGACGATCGGCGAGGTGGAGGTCGCTGACGGCCAGGTGAGCTTTGTTGTGACTCTGGACGGCGTTCCCGCCGATGCCTCGATTGAGACCAACAACGCCAGCGCGTCGCTCGAAGGGCAAACGCTGACTCCTGATGTTCAGTCGCTGTCCGATGCCAGCGACGTCACCCAAACCGCCTTGCTGGTCATGGACACCAGCGACTCGATGGCGGGCGACAAGCTCACGGCCGCCAAAGACGCTGCGCGACAGTTCGTCAGCTCCGTCCCGAGCGAGGTGGAGATCGGGCTCGTCACCTTCGACAACGTTGCCGAGCTCCAGGTCGCTCCGACCACCAGCCGAGTCAACCTCCTAAACACCATCGACGGCTTGACGACGGCCCCGAAGACGGTGCTCTACGACGCCGTAGTTCTGGCCGCTGACGAGCTGTCGTCGGCAGACGTCGCCTCTGCCCTGCTGCTCTCCGACGGCGCCGACCGAGGTAGCTCGGCGACGCTGGCAGAAGCAACCAAGGCGGCCAAGCAGTCGGGTGCACGCTTTGACGTGGTCTCCTTCGGCGACAGCACCGATCAGGTTGCGGCACTCACCGATATCGCCGCGGCAACCGAGGGAACGGTCTACCAAGCGGCCGACACCGATCAGCTGATCGCGGCATTCGACCAAGCCGCGAATACCCTGTCCAACCGGTTCCTGATGACTGCAGACCTGCCGGATGGCTATACCCAAACCTCCGGCACCCTGTCGGCCACCATCCCGGTCGACGGGGTTCCCGTCACCGACGAGGCACAGGTGGTGCTCGGTGACACCGGCGGAGTCGGGTCTGGTGAAGTTCCGCCCCCTTCACCCGCCCCCGAGCCCAGACCCATCGCGAACGTGGCTGACAACTTGATCTGGGTCGCCGTCGGCGCACTCTTCATTGCCCTGCTGATCCTGGTCTACGTGGCCATCTCGGCTGGTACCGATCCCGAGCGTGGCCGCAGTAGCGGTGTCCGGCGGCGCCTGTCGATCTACACGCTCGGGGGTCGAACGCCAGTCAAGGAGCAGGAGACGACCGTCCTCGGCGACACCCAGGTCGCCAGAAGTGCCGTGGAGTTCGCAGGCCGCGTGGTCGCCCAGCGAGACTTTGAGTCAACGTTGGGTGCCAAGCTCGAGGCGGCGGCGGTTCCGCTCAAACCGGCTGAGTGGCTGCTGATTCACGTCGGTATCACTCTCGGTGCTGGACTCGTTGCCTTCCTGTTGACCAATGGACGAGTGCTGATGACCCTGATAGCTCTGGTCCTCGGTGTTGTGCTTCCGTGGTCGTATCTGTCGTACAAGGCTGGAAAGCGGCGCAAGGAGTTCATGGCCGCCCTTCCCGATACTCTGCAGCTCATGGCTGGCAGCCTCTCAGCGGGATACTCGATGCCGCAGGCGGTAGACACGGTGGTCCGCGAAGGCAAGCCCCCGATTTCTACGGAGTTCAACCGCGCACTCGTCGAGACACGGCTGGGAGTCGACCTCGAAGATGCCCTCGACGGGATCGCCCAGCGAATGGAAAGCGTCGACTTCGAATGGGTGGTCATGGCTATCCGGATCCAACGCGAGGTCGGTGGAAATCTAGCCGAGGTCTTGACGACAGTGTCGGCGACGCTTCGGGAACGTGAGCGCCTACGTCGCCAAGTGCAGGTCTTGTCAGCCGAAGGTCGGCTTTCGGCGTGGATTCTCGGGCTGTTGCCCGCAGTCTTCGCGCTCTACCTCGTGCTGGTACGCCCTGAGTACCTTCAGCCGCTGTTCACCACTGCGTTCGGTTGGCTGATGGTAGGCACAGGCGTGGTTCTGCTGACCGTCGGCGGCTTGTGGCTCCGCAAAGTAGTGAAGGTAGAGGTCTGACATGGCGCCCCAACTCGTGCTTGCGATTGGGCTGATCGCCGTGTTCCTGGCGATTGTCATCCTGCTGACCACCATTGGCACCATGACGTCAGAGCGACAGGCAGTCAACCGCTCACTCGCTGCTGTTCGGGCTATGGACTCCGCACCCGACCAGATGAGGGCCGAGCTGGACAGACCCTTTGGCGACCGCGTCTTGGCACCGGCAATGGGAGGTCTGACGGGCCTCGGCCACCGGTTCACGGCGGGCGACCAGACCGATCGGATCAAACGGAAGCTTGACTTGGCCGGAAACCCCCCGGGTTGGAACGTCGACCGAGTCATCGCCTTCAAAGTTCTTGGACTCTTCGCCGGACTGATCGTTGGACTACTTTTCGGGGGGTTTCTGATCGGCGGATTCCTCCCCACCCTTGCCTCCGCGATCGGCTTCACGCTGGCTGGCTTCTACGCACCGAACATGGCCTTGCATCAGGCGGCTTACAATCGGAGCGACCAGATCCGCAAGGACCTTCCGGACGCCCTCGACCTCCTCACAATCAGCGTCGAAGCAGGTCTTGCCTTCGACGCTGCGGTCTCTCAGGTGGCGCGAAACACGTACGGGCCGCTTGCTGACGAGTTCTTCCGTGTCTTGCAAGAGATGCAGATCGGAATGGGTCGCAGCGATGCCATGCGGGCGCTCGGCGAACGCACCGACGTAGAAGAGCTTCAGGGATTTGTTACCGCCATGATCCAGGCAGACGCTTTCGGTATCCCGATCGCTAACGTTCTGCGGATTCAGGCCAGGGAGATGCGCATCAAGCGCTCACAACGCGCGGAGGAGAAGGCTCAAAAGGTGCCGGTCAAGATCCTCTTCCCGTTGATCTTCTGCATTCTTCCCTGTCTGTTCATCGTGGTGTTGGGGCCGGCCGCTATCAACATCTACGACGCAATAGTCGTCGGGCAGTAAGCCATGGCGCGGGTAGCCCTCGTTACTCGCAACCCGGTCATGTCGATGGCCTTCTCCGCCAGCGACCACAGCGTCGAGGAGATCCGGCCATCTGGGCTCGATGATTGGTTGGCTGGCGGCGAGGACGTCGGCGTCGACGTCCTGGTTCTCGATCTCGGCTCACCGAAGGACGCTCAGCGGGTAGTCGGTGACCTCAGGGCC
>JBBQAL010000018.1:0-37113 GCA_038316135.1 Candidatus Nanopelagicales bacterium
ATCAGCGTGACGTTGCACAAAGGTCCGGGCAGCCCCGCCTCGATCCCCCGCCCGCGCGACAGCGACTCGAGCCATGACTCAGACCACGGGTCGGCCAGACCGATCGCTCGCCGTGCCCGCTCTCGGTGCGTGGCGACCGGCAAGCCCTCGACGGCAGCGACGAGGTCGTCGGCGCGGACGCCCCGGCGCAGCGCGGCATCCAGGGTGATCAGCGCGTCTGCCAACGGGCGAGTGGCGGCGATTGCGGCGCAGGTCACGGGCAGGGTCGTCACGAGCAGGCCGTCCACCATCGCAGTGTCGACGGCCGCGACCGGTGCTCGGCGAACCTTCGCGCACACGAGGCGTCCGGCGCTCCCGTCACGTGCCACGGCGACCCGATTCGGGATGGCGCGCACGGGCAGCTGCCACGCGATCGTCGCCGTGACGTCGATGCCGACCGCGTCCGGGGCTACCAACTGTGCGCCGAGCAGCTGTATGGCGTGGCGCACGGGGTCGGACGCCGCGCTCCACGCCGCCGAGTCGAGGTAGACGCCGCGGTACGGCCGCCGGAGCAAGCCGCGTTGCACGGCCAGTCGGCACTGGCGCGCGGTGAGACCCACGGCTTGTAGCTGCGCGGTGGACGCGACACCGTGCTGCGTCGCGAGCAGACCGGCGACCTCCGGCGGTAGGGAGCGCAGCATCGGCATACCGTGCCCGAAGCGTTGCCGCAGCGCGCG
Source organism: Candidatus Nanopelagicales bacterium (assembly GCA_038316135.1). Taxonomy (GTDB): domain Bacteria; phylum Actinomycetota; class Actinomycetes; order JAHEKZ01; family JAHEKZ01; genus JAHEKZ01. The sequence goes on from JBBQAL010000018.1 coordinate 717, forward strand.
GCGTTCGACGTGGCTGTGGACAGTCACCGAGCCCGACGAGTGGCTCTGAACTGACGCTTCTCGCCGCGACCCGGGGCCGGAACCGTCAGTTGACAGCCGCTGGACGCCGAACGCGACTTTGCACACGTAAGACTTTTGTAGTCGGATCCGGGAGCACTTTGCGTGCGTCCCCGGCGAACCTGCGCGATACTGCGCAAATGACCCCGACCCGAACGTGGGCGAGACCGAAGGTATGGCCGCATTTCAGCAGCCCTCTGCGGTCGACCGCAGTCACGGCACGGCTCGGCCGCGTGCTCGGCGTCTGCTTGGCGATCTGTTTCGTCACCGGGATGCTCAGCCACTACCAGTACGGCCCTTGGACGTGGCTCCCCGAGCCGGCGAGCCCGGTCTGGGCATACCGCGTGACTCAGGGCCTTCACGTTATGACCGGCATCGTGGCCATCCCCCTGACCATCGTCAAGTTGTGGTCGGTGTACCCCAACCTGTTTCGCTGGCCGGCGCTGAAGTCGGTCAAGCACGCCGCTGAGCGGGCTTCGGTCGCCGTCCTGATCAGTGCTGTTCTCGTGCAGCTGTGCACCGGATTTCTCAACGTGTTGGGGTGGTACGTCTGGCCTTGGGACTTCGTCTCGGTGCACCGCTTCTTGGCCTATGTGGTCATCGGGTCGATCCTGCTGCACATCGGGATCAAGTTGCCTGATATCAAGTACGGGTTGCAGGCAAAGGTGGCTGACGCCGACGTCCTGACAGAGATCCCGTGGAGTGAGAATCCCGTGGCTCACTCGAACGCCGGTGACGTCGCCCCGCCGTCGACTCCCGCCATCACCCGGCGCGGGCTGTTGGTCGGCACCGGTGTTGGGGTCGGAATCCTCGTCGCGACGAGCGTTGGCCAAACCCTCACGCCCCTCGAGCCGATCGGACTCCTGGCGATCCGGGAGCCGAGCAAAGGCCCGCAGGGTGTGCCGGTCAACAAGACCGCGGCATCGGCTGGCATCACCGAAGCTGACGTCGGTGCCGACTGGACGTTGACGGTGCAGGGACCAAGCCCCTTCACAATGACGCTCGACGAGGTCGAGGAAATGTCTCAGCACGTCGAACACTGGCCGATCAACTGCGTGGAGGGTTGGAGCGTCGGCGCCGAGTGGCAGGGACTCCGTCTGCTCGACCTCGTGACGCGTGCCGGCGGCGACGCTGATTCGCGGGTTCGAGTGGTGTCGGTACAGCAGGGTGGTTACAACGCGTCCGACCTGGTGGGGCCACAGGTGTCGGCGGCGCTGCTCGCCACCCACATCAACACCGAACGCCTGAACATCGACCACGGGTATCCGTTGCGCCTCATCTCTCCCAACCGTGCCGGTGTCCTGAACACCAAGTGGCTCAACCGGGTCGAGGTGACGTGAGATGAGGCCTTGGCGAATCTCACTGGCGGTGGCTGGCATCCTGCTTATGCTCTTCGGTGCCATGAGACTGCTGACAGAAGTTCCCGTCAACATGCTCGTCGTCCTGGCGACCTGGATGATCGCGGCCATCGTGATTCACGACGGCATCGTGTCGCCGCTGATCATCGCAGTGGGCTGGACCCTGGCTCGCTGGATTCCACCTCGGGCCCGTCGCTATGTGCAGTTCACTCTCCTTGTCGCCGCGTCGGTCGCCGTCATCGCGATCCCGCTGGCTTACCGAGAAGACACCCAGCCAGTGGCAGAGTCCATGCTGCTGCAGAACTACCTCGGCAACCTCACGCTCATCGTTGGCATCGTGGCCGCGCTCAGCCTGGTGGCGTATGCCATTCGGGTGGCCAACGACAATCGGGGCCCGTCCGTCAGTGAGGGTGCTGCCAGCTGAGGGGCTGACGCAGACACCCGTCCGTGGGTTTCTGTGTGGGAAGGTCCGGCGTCGAGCGAGTGGCCGGTTGACGCCTCCACCCCTCAAGGTCCAAGAGTGGACGATCCTGCACCCCTGAGGTGGGCAGGTGTCCACGGACGGAGGGCGGGCTCTGCGTTCACCGGCAATCTTCAGGGTGTTGGACCACGATGAGCAGAGCAAGCCCGTAGCGCCGGCCGACGTGACAGTGACAGGGGTACTCGTGACGGACTTCAGCTACGTGGGCATCGACCTCGCCTGGGGACCACGCGCTCGCACCGGAATCGCGGTGCTGGACGCGGACGGTCGGCTGACGGCGTCCGCCACCGTGGTCACCAACGACGAGATCGCTGCCGTTCTCGATCAGCACGTTCACGGTGACGTGGTTGCAGCGATCGATGCACCGCTCGTCGTCGCGAACGAGACCGGCCGACGTCCCTGTGAGTCGGAGATCTCGCGACTCTTCGGCGCCTACCACGCTGGCGCACACCCCTCGAACCTCAGCAAGCCTTGGTTCCGGCCGCAGCCTCGGGGCGCCGAGATCGCCCTGGCCCGGGAATGGACACTCGACCCGGAGGTCCGGCCGGGCGCCGGTCGCTCGTGCGCGATCGAGGTGTACCCGCACCCGGCAATGGTGTCGTTGTTCGGGCTCGACCGAGTCATTCCGTACAAGAACAAGAAGGGGCGTGACGTCACCAGCCTGAAGGCCGCCTTCGATCTGCTCATGAACCACATGGAGCGCGTCCTGGGCGCTGTCATGGGCCTACGCGGTAGCCCGCGCTGGCGTGAGCTGCGAACGATCGCCGCAGGCGCTTCCCGCAAGGTAGATCTAGGTCGCATCGAGGACGAGGTGGACGCCATCTTCTGCGGCTACCTTGCCTGGCTGTGGGCGAATGATCCGGCAGCGACGACCGTCTACGGAGATGTCGCTACCGGCTACATCGTGACGCCGCCGCCTCCGGAGGTGCATCCAAGACGCCGGGGATCAGCCCAGCACCATGCGAAGTCCCGAGAGCCAGACCCGTTGCTGTCGACCAAACTCATGAAGGCCAACCCCAGGCTCTCGCAACGCGAGGCGGACGAGTTGGCGCTGATCGCCGCCGAACACCTCAGCCGCTGAACACGTTCCGTGCGACGAACTCGTGGCGCAAGCTGCCGACAAGAGCTCTTGGATGATCCACAGCCCGGCGCCAGGCGACGCTAACGTCCGCCAGCAGCCGCCGGGGCAGCGGGCGCAGATCACGTGGCGGCTGCTCTACTGGGCGCATGGCCGCCTGCTGCGATCCCGACGAGTACGACGTTGTCTTCACGTCGAAGTACGCCCGGCAGTTGGCCAAGAAACTGCGCGTCAAGGGGCTCGATAACACCGCCGCGAAGATGGCAGACTTCGTCACTGAGCAGGGACCGGACGGTGCCACCGTGCTGGAGATCGGCGGCGGCGTCGGTGGCCTACACATGGAGCTGCTGCGACGCGGGGCGTCCCGTGCGACCAGCGTCGAGCTGTCGACGGCGTACGAGGTCGAAGCCGCCAGGCTGTTGGCCGAGTCCGGTCTCGCCGATCGCGTGAGCCGCCGCAATGGCGACGCGGTGGCAGACCCTTCGCTGGCTCCCTCGGCCGACATTGTCGTCCTGCACCGCGTGGTCTGCTGCTACCCCGACTTTCCTGCGCTGCTCGGCCTCGCGGCCGATCGCGCGCAACGAATGCTCGTCTTCAGCTACCCCCGGCCCCGCCTTCTCACGCGCACCGAAACGGTGATGGAGAACCTGGGGTATGCGGTCCGGCGTCAAACCTTCCGCACCTTCGTCCACTCACCTGAGGCAATGCTCGCCGTGCTAGCCGAGCATGGGCACGAGCCGGTGAGCGGAGGTCAGAACCTGCGCTGGCAGTACACCGGCACCGTGCGAGTGAGCGGCTGACCACCAGTTCGGGCTGAACCGTCACGGCGGCATCGGTCGTGTCACCCCAATGGGCTAACTTGGCCGGATTGATCCGTGGGACGCCAAGCTGCCGAAGGAGTGCTCGTGTCGTTGTCGATCACGTTGACCCGCCCTGCTGTTCTGCTGGGGGCGACGGTCCTGGCCACCGGGCTGCTGGCGGCCGTCCCCACCGAGGCGGACGCCGCAACCCCCTGCAAGATCGAGGTCACCACGCGCCTCGACAAGACGGCGAATTTCGCCGGCGGAGGTGTGTCAAAGTACTACTGGGCCACGGCCAAGGGTTCGGCTGTTGGTCAGTACGACCACAAGGCGAACGTCATCATGACGAAGTTTCCGGCCGGCGCTTATCCGGCGCTCGTCAACACGCGGATCGGTGAACGCGAGGCCGTTGGGCAGATGACCAAGGCGCAGGCGTCCGCGTCGCTGGCCAGCATCAACGGTGACTTCTTTATCGCCCCCAACATCCGGTACGAGAACGGCATCGAGATGGCCCGCGGCCCGATGGTCAAGGGCGGGGAAGTGATCAGAGGTGTCTACAAGCGGATGCGCACCGTAGGTGTCGACACGAAGGGCAAGCCCTTCGGCGACTTCTTCGGCGTGCGCGGCAAGGTCCGGGCCAAGCTCACCGACGCTGCCGGCTTCAAGCTGCGCGGCATGAACTGGCACCGGGTGATGGGCGGCGGCGTCACGGTGTATACCCCCGATTGGAGCACGCTCACCCGCGCCGACGGGAAGGCGCTCACCCCGCGACCCGCTGGCGCGACCGAGTGGGTGCTGGACAAGAGCAACCAGATCATCGCGATTCGTACTGCGACGAAGAGCGCCTCCAAGCGTGGGGCGCCGGTCGCGAAGGGCACCCGGGTGATCGCCTTCTCATCGAACGTTGCGAAGCAGGCCAGGGGCGTGCCCGTCGGCACCGGCGTACGGGTGAAGGTCAACCAGTCCACCACCACCGGGGTCAAGTTGCGGACAGGTGTCGGGCGCGGCCTGCCGGTCGTGGTGGACGGGAAACCAGCTCCGCTCGGCTGCAAGGCCTACGCCGCGACGCCGTCGGCGACGTCAGCGCGTCCTCGAACCTTCGTCGGCTGGGACGTGAACGGTCAATGGCGGGCGTTCACCGTGCCAGGGAGCAAGCTCGAGGTCATCAACGGTGTCGTGCTGCGGAACGGCGGCTTCGGATTGGCCAACGCCGCCAACATCGCCAAGAAACTCGGCATGACCTACGCCTACGAGCTCGACGGCGGGGGCTCGACCACGTTGTGGACGCGCTCCCAGAGCACGTGGCAACGCCGCGACCTGTACCACGTAAAGAATCCGACCGGCTGCACCTGCGAGCGGTGGATGAGCAACGGTCTGGCCTTCGTCAAGCCAACGCCCTGAGGCACGCGTCAGGTCCAGCGGTAGTCAGCGGGAAGCAGCCGAGGCCGACGCCTTCTGCTTCTTCTTGTAGTCGCGCACCTTCTGCAGTGACTCGGCGTCAACGACGTCAGCCACGGATCGGAAACCCTTCAGCCCGTAGTCGCCGGAGACTTTGCGCCACCCGGGCGGCTTGACGTCAAGCTGCTTGGCCAACAGGGCCACGAAGATCTTCGACTTCTGTGGCCCGAATCCAGGCAGCTCCTGAACTCGCTTGAGCAGCTGCTGGCCGGTCTTTGCCTCGGTCCATAGCCGCGTCACGTCGCCGTCGTACTTGGCCTCGACCAGCGCGGCCAGCTCTTGCAGCCGGGCCGCCATCGAGCCGGGGTACCGATGGATAGCCGGAGGCTGACGACACAGCTCGGTGAAGGCCTCGGGGTCGGCGCCCGCAATGGCCGCGGGGTCGAGAGTGCCGAACCGGCTTAACACCTTCCACCCACCGCGGAATGCGTGCTCCATGCCGTACTGCTGGTCGAGCATCATCCCCATGACGAGTGCGAACGGGTACTTGTCGAGCACCTGGTCAGCGGCTGGCTCGCCGGTCATCTGAAAGCCCATCCTGGCATCGTCTCACGCACATCAGAACGGCGAGACGGCTCGCCCTCTGCTGGCCAGCAGCGCCTGCTCGGCCGGGTTGTCGGTGAGCTCAGCCGCTCGTTCGAACGCGGCGCGTGCCTCATCCGCCGCGCCCAGTCGCTCGAGCAGGTCGCCGCGGGTGGCGTGCCACAGGTAGTACGAGTCGAGCCCCAGATCGTCCACCAGCGTCAGCGCTACCCCAGGTCCATCGATCTCGGCGACGGCGATGGCTCGGTTGAGCGCGACGATCGGTGTCGGCGTCAACGTCAACAGCTGGTCGTACTGCGACACAATCTTGGCCCAGTCCGTCTCGGACGCCGTCGGAGCGCTGCTGTGTACCGCTGCAATGGCAGCCTGCAGCTGGTACGGCCCCGGTACGTTTCGTCGCACACAAGCACGGACCAGTGACCGGCCCTCATCGATGAGGTCGTGGTTCCACAGGTGTCGGTCCTGATCGGGCAGCCGCACCCATTCACCACTAGGCGTCAGGCGTGCGGAGTCGCGCGATTCGGTCAGCAGCAACAGTGCGAGTAGCCCGGCGGCTTCAGGTTCGTCCGGCATCAGCTGGGTGAGCAACCGCGCTAGCCGGATCGCTTCGGCCCGCAGCTCGGTGCGGTCGACGACGTCACCACCGGTGGCGAGGTATCCCTCGTTGTAGATGAGGTAGACGACCGCGAGCACCGGGCGTACGCGCTCAGGAAGTTCGGCGTCTCGCGGCACCCGATAGGGGATGTGTGCGTCCCGAATCTTGGCTTTGGCGCGCACCAACCGTTGCGCCATCGTCGCCTCACTCACCAGAAACGCCCGCGCGATCTGCGGCGTCTCAAGCCCCCCGAGCAGCCGTAACGTCAACGCCACCTGAGACGGCAATGCCAGGGCCGGGTGGCAACAGGTGAACACGAGCCGCAACTGGTCGTCGCGCACCACGCCTTCGAGCATGCTGTCCACCTCCTCGGGCTCGGCCGCCGCATGCAACAACAGAGCCTGTGCGTGGCGGTCCTGGCGGGTGGACTCACGGCGCAGGCGGTCGATCGCCCGGTTGCGCGCGGTCGTGATGATCCAGCCGGCAGGGCTGGGCGGAACCCCCTCGCGCGGCCACCGCTCGGTCGCCACGGCAAAGGCGTCCTGGACCGCCTCTTCGGCGACATCGATGTCACCGAAGAGGCGGACCAACGTGGCGACGGCGCGTCCGGACGCCTCACGAAACGTCTGCTCGACGACGTCCCGCTCGTTGGTACTGGTCATTGCGGTTGGTGGCGGACGATCATGTACGCCTCGGGTGCAGAATCGTCCGCAACCGGAGCCATTCGCGGGTCAGGCTTCTGGCTCGTCCTCGAAGGGCCGGACCTCCACGGGTACGCGGCAGGCGACCGTGGCGTCCCGCGCCCAGCCGAGCGCAGCGTCGAGGTCGGCCGCCTTGATCACCCAGAAGCCGCCGAGCTGCTCCTTGGCCTCGATGAACGGGCCGTCGGTGGTGAGGAAGTCGCCGTCCTTGGCGCGGACGACGGTGGCGGTGCTCGTGGGGCGCAGTCCGCCGGCGAAGACCAGGGCGTCATCAGCGATCAGACGCTGGTTCACCTTGTCGACGTCGGCGTAGATCTGGGCGATCAGCTCGGGGTCGGCTTGCTGCCGAGCGAACTCCGCCTCGTCGCCGCAGACGGAGAGCAGGTACTGAGGCATGGTGGTTCCTCTCATCGCTGGAGCCGGATCTTCCGAGCTCTCACCCTCTATACGAATGAGAAGCGCCCAGATCGACAACCTTTCGAACTAACTGTCGACTCTATGGCCTCACCCGAGGCCGGCAGGCCCTCAGCGCCGCCCCTGGGGCAGCGAGAGAGGGACGGGTTCACCCGTCCCTCTGCTCATTAACGTAGTGCGGTTGTCCCACTACGTGGCGAGCAACTCGGCCACGGCTACTGCCTTGCCGAACTTGAGCCCGCCGTCGAAGACGCCGGTTCCGAGTGCGCTGTTCAGCGTCGAAGCCCCAGAGCCAGTCATGACCAGGTTGACACCGGAAACGGTGGCCATGGTCGGAGCGACTTCATCGTCGTACGTCGGGTAGACGGGGGTTTCAACAGGAACCAGTTTGAAAACGGCCAGTGGAGTGATCGGATCGCCGTTCACATTGGTGGCGAACACCTTCATGTTGTTGAAGTTGACGGAGAAGACGCCAACCGTGACGACCTTGCCGTTGTTGGTGTTCAAGAACTCCACCGAACCGTTGTGTAGAATTTTTCCACCTGTGATGGAGCCGACGGCTCCGGTCACCGGATCGTCTTCGAGCATGAGGTTGCTCGGAGTCACGATGTCGAAGGCGAACTGTTGACGTGCCTCACCTGTCTTGGTCATGTACTTCGATGTGGCGCTGTCAACGCCCGACATGACAATCCCGGCCTTGGTGATCGTCGGGAGTGACTTTGCGGTAGTCGTGATCGTAGTTGTTCCGCCGAAGATTGGGACACTGGTGTCGGCCATTGCTGGCCCTGCCATTGTGCCCACGAGGAGGGCGGACGCACCCACGACTGCGAGTGCTGCCCTTGAGATCTTCATGGCAATCCCTTCACAGTTGGGATGAAACAGACTGTGGCTGTGCGCCACCTCTCCGGTCTATGCCCGAGATGCGCTGGGCGACAGCCCAAAATTGGGTGCCTCGTGACTTTGTTCCCTACTGAGGGAGCGCGTGGCCGCCTAGCCTGGGTTATCGGAGCGGCCATGGATGCGGAGGACTTCGTATGCCGGTGTTCACGCCCGACTCGTCGCAATCATCGACGGGGGCGTTTTCGCCTGAGGCTCTCTCTGGGCTGCTCGGGGCCGCGCCTGATCTCATCCGGATAGCGGACGAGAGAGATGTTGTCGTCTACGCATCCGGTGCCACGCGCGAGCTGCTTGGATGCACACCGGCGGAGGTCCAAGGACACCCGGTCACCGAGACGAATCACCCCAATGACGTCGATGTGCTTGTCGCGGCCAGGAGGCAGGCGATTGCCACGGGCAAGGCCGTTCGACGAATCCACCGCGCCAGGCAAGCTGACGGAGGCTATCGGTGGCTCGACACGAGCGTTCGGGTACTGACTACTGTTCGCGGACGGTTCGCGGTTCTCGTCAGCAGGAACGCTTCAACTCGGCAAGTGGGTGTGGGGACGCCAGCACCGTCCGGGGTCTTCTCACGAGCAGCAGGTGGCGAGTGGAATGTCGCCAATCATTCGCAGGCGGGTGACCTTGCACAGCACCTCACCGACCGGGAGCGCCAAGTCTTGCGGGGGCTTGGCGAAGGGGCGAGTGTGAGCGACCTGGCGGAGACGTATCACCTGCACGAGAGCACCCTTCGGGGCCATGTGAAGTCCATTCTGCAGAAGTTGCAGGTGCACTCTCAGTTGCAGGCAGTTCTGGTCGGAATGCGCGCTGGAATCGTCCCCGAAGTCGTCCAGGACGAGGACCAAGAGGACCAGCGGTGACGCTGCTGAGCACCTCCTTTCGATTCGTCAGTGCTGCGGGCTAGCCTCGCGAAATGCAGCAAGAGAGTCGACCCGCTGAGTTCGTCGCTGAACTTGTCGAGTGGGATGGCCCCACTGCCTGGCACTTCGTGCGGGTGCCAGACGAGCACGCTCCGGACTTTGCCGGGGCCTTTGGCCGGGTGCCGGTGGTGGCCACCGTCGACGATGTCAGCTGGGAAACCAGCGTCTGGCGCGACAAGAATGCCGGCTGGCTGCTCGCCGTGCCGAAGAAGGTCAGGCGCGCAAAGGGCGACGGTGACCTCGTGACGGTGTCGTTCGAGGTGGACGACAGCCGGCTCTGACTACCCAGACAGCAGTCAGGACGCCCCGCATGCGGCGACGAATGGCAGCGCGTGATTCCAGAAGAGTTTGGTGGTTTCCGCGTCGTACTCGTCGGGCAGCGTCGGGTCGGTGAACAGATGCCCTGAGCCTGGGTAGTCGAAGACCTCGATGGTTCCGCCCCCAGCCTCGATGTCGCGAACGGCGTCATCGATCTCCTCTTGCTCGCGCCACGGGTCGTCAAGGGTCGCGTGCGTCTGCGCGGGAATGCCAGCCGGCCAGGTGACTCCATCGCCGAATCCCGACACCGGGATGGCCCCGGCGATCATCAGCATGCCAGAGACTGGACGCTGTGTCGCCACGAACGCGGCCATGGCGCAGCCCAGCGAGAAGCCGGCAACGACGAAACCGTCGGGAATGTCGGCCACCGCATCCACCGCGCGCCCCAGGAGCGTGGGGAACCCGGTCTCCTTCAAGGCGAACTCCATCGCGGGGTCGTACTCGTCGAACGATCGTCCCTCGAAAAGATCGGGGATGAGCACCTCATGGCCCTCGCCACGCAGCCGATCGGCTGCATCGAGTACACCTTGGCGGACACCCAGGACGGAGTGAAAGAGCACCACAGTTGTCATGGGACCGATCCAACCATGCGACGCCGACACCGTTGATGGCCGAACCCCACTAGATTGGAGTGCTGCCGATCGTCGGCGATTCACTGACAACGGCGGGGTGGCGCGTGGCGGCTCAGTTGGAGTTCCTGGACGCGCAACAGACGCCGATGGGCGTGATCAGCCTGCGCCGCCGTCACGACCCCGTCTCCGGCCAAGTCGTCTACGAGGCCAAGCTCGACGACGAGTTCTTGATGTCGAGCTTGTTCACCGCGGCAGAGGAAGAAGTGGCTCGACTGGCTCTGGCTGAGATCGATGGCGACGAGTTGGATGTGGTCGTTGGCGGGCTTGGGCTCGGCTACACCGCGCAGACCGTGCTGGCGGACCCGCGCGTCCGCTCTCTCATCGTCGTGGATGCACTAGGCCAGGTGATCGACTGGCACGAGCGTCATCTGCTGCCGCTCGGGCAGTCGCTCACTTCCGACTCCCGCTGCCGACTGGTCGAGGGTGACTTCTTTGCGCTCGCCGCAGCGGACGGCTTCGACGCTGTTGGCCCCGGACGACAGTTCGACGCGGTCATCGTCGACATCGACCATTCACCCCGCGAGCTGTTACATCCGAGCCACGCCGGCTTCTATGAGCCGGCCGGCATCGCGCGTCTGGCCGGACATGTGCGCCCTGGTGGCGTCTTCAGTCTGTGGTCGAACGATCCCCCGGACGATGAGTACCAGGCCGAACTCAAGGCGGTCTTTGTCGATGTGCGGGCCGAGATAGTCAGGTTCGAGAGTGCACTGCAAGGTCGCGAAGCGACGAACACCGTCTACGTCGCGCGGCGTCCCGAGGAGTAGGGCTGCTACTGCTTGACCATCTCCGGGTCGGCAGCGACGGCGAGCGCCGTGAGCGCCAGTGCCTTCGCGGCCTCCAGCATCGTGCGGTCGCCCTCAGGGGAGATGCAGGCGGCCGCAAACTCGTGTTGATGGTTGACCGCGGGGAAGCAGTACACCGCCAGGTCGGCGTGCAGCCCCGGGACGCGTTGGCTGACGTTGCCGAAGTCGGTGGATCCACCGAGCTCTTCACCGCTCGGATCGGGGAAGAACTCGCGCCCGATGGCGTCGCATGCCTCGGTGAAGGTGGCGACGAGTTTCTCGTGTGGTTTCAGTGACTCGTACACGTAGCCGTTGACGGTGATCTCGACCGTCGTGCCGGTCGCTGTTGCTGCGCCCTCAAGACATGCGCGCACCCGGGTGCGTAGATCTTCGAGGTCCTCAGCGTTGACGGCGCGCAGGTAGTAGGAAGCTTCGGCACGCTCTGGGATCACGTTGGGCGCTTTGCCACCGTCGACGATGACGCCGTGCACCTGCTGGAACTTTCGGAACGACTGACGCAGCAACGAGATGTTGTTATAACCGGCGATGACTCCGTCGAGCGCGTTCAGGCCAAGCTCTGGGGCACCGGACGCGTGCGATGCCTTTCCTTGGTGAACGACGATCCACTCCTCACAGCCCAGACTCTTGGGTCCGTAGTCGTCGTATGGGGTGGGGTGCATCATGAGCGCGGCGTGAGCGTCGTCAAAGGCGCCGGCGTCGATCAGCTCGACCTTGCCGCCGCCAACCTCTTCGGCGTGTGTGCCGAGCACGGTGAGGCGCATGTTGGCGGCGTCCAGCAGCGGGGCAAGTGCCATGCCGGCGCCCAGCCCGGCCGCGGCGATGATGTTGTGCCCGCAGGCGTGGCCGACGCCGGGCAGCGCGTCGTACTCGGCGCAGATGACGACGTGGGTATCACCGCTGCCGAGAGTGGCGGCAAAGCTGGTGGGCTGTCCGTAGCTCGCCCGCTCAACCTCGAACCCGTGCTGCTCGAGCAGGTCCGCGCAGCGGGCGGCCGCGCGATGCTCGTTGTAGGAGAGCTCGGGGTCGGCGGAGATGTCGTGGGAGAGCGTGATGAGCGTGTCGCGCATGCCCTCGACGTTGGCGGTGACTGCGGTGACGTCGTCTGATGTGAAAGAGGCCATGCCCAGATCTTGCCGTAGTCAGCCGATTGTCGCTCTGAGGACCACGTCGTTCTCGAGGTAGATGTTCACCCGGTCCGGGCGGTAGTCCATCGTGAGGGGGAAGCACTTGCCGTCGCGACCCGCGACCCGGATCGTCTGGTTGTTCTCTGCCGCGTACTGCTTGGCCTCTTTTTCGGACAGACCCAGGTAGCCGTCAGTCTTCGGGCCCGAGTTCGGCGGCGTCTGGGTCCCCACCGGGTCACTGAGGCAGTTCGCCGGTTGACTCGAAGGCTTCGGGGTCTCGATCGGCCCGGACGCACTAGGAGTAGGGGTCGCCGCAGTTGGCTCGGCGGCGGCGCCGCAGCCCGTCGCCAGCACCAAGATCGCCAATCCCGCGCCGACGACCGTCATAGTCCCGCCCTTGTGCATGTGTCCAGGTTAAAGGCGGGCCCCGCCTGGTCGCGCCACCGGGCGGCCCAACAGCTGGGCAGTTCTGGTGCTCCGCCGCCCTGGTCTGAATGGGGGGTCAGTAGCAGCGGTGTCACCGTGGGTGACGGACCTGAGGCAGAGGGGTGACCACTAGGCGAAATTTTGTGCTCCAGGTCACGTTGAGGGGTCGCACTGGGTTACGGTCACACGGTCGGCTCAGGGGACGAGCCGCCCACCATGGGGAGAGAAAACACTGATGGAACTGACAACACCTACCGCTGTCCGCACAGCGGCCCTGCTCGGCGCCAGCGCGCTCGTCGCCACCCTGGCCGTTGCCGTTACGCCGGCAGACCAGGCGGATGCTGCGCGCCCGTGCCGCATCGACACCACGACCAGCCTCGACTCCAGCCAGCGATTTGCTGGTGGTGGGGTTCTTCGGCGCTACACGGCTTCGGCCAAGGGCGGTGCCAAGGGTGGCTACGACCAGACCGCGAAGGTCGTCATGACGTCGTACCCGAGCGGCGCCTACCCGTCGCTCATTAGCGATAAGGTCGGCCAGCGCACCGTCATCGGCAGCATGGTGAAGGCTCAGCAGCCGCAGGCATTAGGCGCCATCGATGGCGACTTCTTCATCTTCCCCGACATCCGTTACGCCACCAACATCGAGATGCCGCGCGGCCCGATGATCCGCGACGGACGGGTGATCCGCGGCACGACCAAACGTCAGCGCGTCGTTGGCATTGACACGAACAAGCAGCCGTTCGGCGGCATGGTGGCCGTCCGCGGTGCGGTTACGTTCGATGTTCCGGCCGGCACGGGAGTGACGACACAGTCGGTGCCGATCACGTCGATGAACTGGCACAAAATCATCGGCGGTGGCGTGAACATCTACACCACCGACTGGAGCCCGGCGCTGCGCACTGACGGGAAGGCAGTCGTCCCCCGGCCAGCAGGTGCTGTCGAGTGGGTGCTCAACTCACGGAACAAGATCCAGTCGATCCGCTCGTCGACCAAGAACACAGGCCAGCTGGGTGACCCGGTGAAGGCAGGGTCCCGGGTTCTCGCGTTCTCCGACAACTCGGCGTTGGCAACAGTCGGTGTGCCCAGCGGTACCAAAGTCAAGGTCAACGTCAAGCAGAGCACCGACACCGGTGTAAAGCTCTTCACAGCCGTTGGCCGCGGGCTCCCCTTGGTGGAGGGTGGCGTCGCAGCACCGCTCGGGTGCAACGCGTACAACCTCTCGAAGGCGGCCCGTCCACGCACCTTCGTCGGCTGGAACAGCAAGGGTGTGTGGCGCAGCTTCACCGTCCCCGGTAAGGGCTTCGATGGCGTCGGCCTTCGGGTCGGTGGCTTCGGCCTGGCGAACGCCGCGAACATCGCCAAGAAGCTGGGAATGGCCAACGCCTACGAGCTCGACGGTGGCGGTTCGACGACCCTGTGGACCCGCAGCACGGCCGGTAAGTGGACGCGCCGCGACCTCTACGGCGTCGACACGTCCGTCTGTGGCTGCGAGCGGCCGATGACAAACGGTCTGGCATTCCTCGCCGGCCCCTGACCAACTGGCACCCCAAGAGGGGAGGCGCCGTTCCCTGCGGAGGGGCCGGCGCCTTCTCGCTCGCCCCGCAATGAGGGGTTAGCGCTTGGTCTTGTCGCTGATCCAGCGAAGCGGGCCGGTGACCTTCCACGACGTGCTGTCGAGCAGCTCGTGCTCGCGGCCCCGCAGGTGCCCCACCTCGCCACGCAGCGAGTCGTTCTCATGGCGCAGCTGCACCAGCGCTCGGTGCACCACGCCGTAGCGTCTGTTGCGCCCCCGAACATCGTTGAGCCATTCGATGTCGACAGCACGCGAACTGCTCGTGGGGCGCTCGCGGTCGTACTTCCATCGCTCGAAGTCCGCGACGTAGATCTCGTCAGCGAGCTTGAGGGCAAGGTCGCTGACGAGCTCAGCCCGGTACGGGACAACGGTTTCGTTGAGCCGGGGAGCCGCGCCCGGATCGAGCCCGTGGTCGCGTAGATGGTGCGCGATCGCCTCAAGCCCTTCGCCCATCGACTCCTGCCTCAGCTCGAGGGCATCGCCGGCAACGGGGCGAGCCAGCAAGCGGTGCTGCGGCCAGAAGTGCACATCGACGTCATCGAAGTCGCCGCCGGAGACCACTCGGTGGAGGTCCACCACGAACTGCTCGAACAGTTCGCCGATCTGCTGCTCGGTGTCGATGCTGTCCGGCAGTGGATGGAACTCTTCAGGGAGTCGCTCACCGTAGTAGGGCTCGTCGATGAGGTACTTGCCCGACCACGCCGAGAAGAGGCGCGAGACCGGGTGGCGAACGGGAAGCACCGTCAAGACGTCGGTGGCGGTCAGGGCATCCTCGCGCTGGGCGTCCGACAGGTCACCCCAGGTGAAGTCAAGGTCGATGCCGCCATCCCACACGGTCTGAAAGGGCGCTGACTCGCCCCACCACGAGTGGGCGGTGCGGTCGGTGACGTTGACGCCGTGGGCACCGAGCAGCCACCAGCGCAGCATCGTTCCGGCCGCCTTGGGGTTCCCTGCGACGAACAGTCGGGTGGCCGGGAAGAACATCGAGGTATGCAGCGAGTGGTCGACATATGGATCGCTGCCCGGCTGCACCATGGACTCCACGCTACCGGCGACCGGTTAGCGTCGCGCCCTGCGGCGGCGCCATGCAGCGCGCAGTCGGGCCAACCCGCTGCGCACCCTGGACAAGAACCCACGCTTGACCGGCGCGGCCACCTTCTTGGCTCGACGTTGAGACTTGTCCTCAGCCTTGTTGAGCTTCTTCATCAGATCAGCGTGCTCAGCTGCCAGTCCGGCGAGTCCGTCGAGCGCTGCTGCAAGCAGATCTTCGGTCGGAAGCTTTTCAGGGGCGACTGGCGGGTTCTTCGCTGGTAGCGGCCGCAGATCTTCGAGGTCGCCAATGACCTCGACGTCAAGCGCCTTGATGTCGGCGATCACCCGCGCCGACTCGCGCTCTGCCCAGGCGAAGTGGCCATCGGGAAGGGCGAGTCCCGGCTCGAGGGACCGTCGCTTCCCCAGCACCCGGCGGGTGAGGGCTCCGTTGACCGACTGGTGATAGGTGCGCATCGGCATCTCGTCGATAGTCGGGTGGGCGTTGAGCCGGCGCATCAGTTCGGCCGACACCGCGCCAAGCGACTCGTGACTCGCCCCGCCCGGCTCTGTTGTCTCCCGGTCGATGTGGCAGGCGCGGCAGAACCGGTTCCACAGCTCAGCCGGGTCGCCACCGGACGGCGGCAAGGTCACCACGCGCACCTGCGTGAGACCAACGGCATCCACCCATCGCTGCAGGATGGGGCCATAGTCCTGACGGCGCCAGAAGCGACGTGGCGCCATCTTGGCCTGCTTCCCATCGCCAAAGCCTGCCACCGAATCGGCGTACTCATCGAGCGTCCACGTGTTCCGCTGCCGCATGGCCGTCTGCCACTGAGCTGGCAACAGTCGGGCGAGGTCTCGGGTGGTCAGGACGATCTCGACGCGGCTCTTCGGGAACGACTGGACTATCGCCTCAATCTGGTCGGCTGATGCCCAGCACAAGAACTCTTGGGAGATGATCGCTGACCGTCCCGGCCAGCGATTGACCTCGCCGGCAAGCTTTCGCCAGGTCTGTGGAAGCTCCTCGTCGCCGGCCTCCCACTTCAACAGGTCGCGGGCCGCCTGGACGCGGGCGTATCGGTAGCTGCCGGGGAGGAGGACGCCGTCTGCTTCCAGCGCCTCACGGTTGGCCCACAGGACGTCCTGGATGTAGGTCGTCCCCGTCTTGGGCGAGCCGATGTGCAGGTAGACGGTGGCGGGGGCCATTCGGGCTCTCTTCAGGGCTGTCGGCGGGTCAATGGTTAGGGCTGTCGATGACACGGTAGCGAAGGCCGCCCAAAAGGCCGTTGTCCGTCGACTACTCTCGCTGCGTGCTCAACGTCCAGGGGGTCGTCGTCGCGTACAACCGCCGCGACCTGTTGGCCGAGGCGCTGACGGCCATCACGAGCCAGAGCCGACCCCTCGACAGCCTCCACGTGATCGACAACGCGTCGACCGACGGCACCTCAAACATGGTGGCCGAGCAGTTCCCGGACGCCCTCCTGCGCACCCTGCCCACCAACACCGGCGGAGCCGGCGGATTCGCAGCAGGCATCGCATTCGCGCTGGCGGATGGTGCAGACCTGGTCTGGCTGATGGACGACGACACGGTGCCGTCATCGACAGCGCTCGAGGAACTGCTACGCGCCCACAACGATTATCCAGGCGACCGACCGGCCGGTGTCGCGAGCAAGGTGGTCTGGACGGACGGCCGCGACCACCCGATGAACACGCCACGCACCAGGCCCGGCGCTTCGCGCGCCGAATTGGCTGCCGCTACCACCGTGGGATGCGCACCCGTGCGGTCGGCGTCCTTCGTCTCCCTGCTCATCGATTCCGATGCTGTTCGCTCGGTGGGCCTGCCGGAGGCGGACTTCTTCCTCTGGAATGACGACTTCGAGTTCAGCACCCGGCTGTTGCGTGACCGAGTGGGGCTCTACTGCCCGGCCAGCGTCGTTGAGCACCGGACGAAAGCCTTCGGCTCGACCGACGCCGATCCGGGAGAGCGGTTCTACTTCGAGGTGCGAAACAAGGTCTGGACCTTCACCCGCAGCAATGGCCTCGCGCCAACCGAGAAGGCGCTGTACGCCGGATCCACGCTGCGCCGCTGGGTGCGTACCTTTGCGGCTTCCGAGCAACGCGGTGTGCTTCTCTCCGGGCTGCGCCGCGGGTTGGCCGACGGTGCCCGTCGCGCGCCACGCGACTCGCACGAGGTGATGGCGGCAGCCGGTTCGCCCATCCCGGCCATCGAGTCGTCCGGGCACAGACCCTCGTGAGCGACTCCGATGCGCGTTTTTCGCTGTTGCTCCCGACCTATCACGCCGATGATCCCGACCACCTCAGGCGGGCCTTCGCCAGCGCCGTTGACGAGCAGACTCTCCAGCCCGACGAAGTCGTCCTGGTTCGCGACGGGGTGGTGCCACCGCGCCTGCAGTCAGTGATCGACGAGTTGGTGGCCGACTCGCCGGTGCCGGTGAATGTGGTGAACCTGCCGGACAACATCGGTTTGGGCCATGCCCTCGATGCCGGGCTGGCCGCATGTGCCCACGAGATCGTGGCTCGCATGGACGCCGACGATGTCAGCCTGCCGGAGCGGTTCGCCGTGCAGATCCCGCTCGTTGCTGAGGGGTTGGACCTGCTCGGCAGTGCGCTGCTTGAGTTCGCCGAGCATGAGGACGACATCGTGGGTCGTCGAACACCGCCTTTGAGCCAGCACGAGATCCGGGCCTGGTCGCGCTTCCATGACCCGTTCAACCACCCGACGGTGGTCTACCGGCGCACGATGGTGCAGATGGTGGGCGGCTACCAGGATCTCCCCCTGCTGGAGGACTACTGGCTCTTCGCCCGGATGATCGACGCCGGTGCCAGGGTCGGCAACGTCGCCGAGCCGCTCGTCAAGTACCGGGTGGGCGCCGGGGCCTACGCACGCCGCGGCGGATGGCAGTTGTTGCGCAGTGAGATCGAGCTGCAGCGGCACTTCAGGTCGGCCGGGTTCACCTCCCGACCCCAGTACGTGCGCAACCTCGCCGTGCGGGGCGGTTACCGCCTGGTGCCCGAGTCGCTGCGCCGTTTCGCGTACCGGAGGGTGATCGCCCCCCGTGGTACGCGTAACGGCGGTCAGCCGGCCGGGTGAACGGCCCTGCCGCAGCGTCGGGCAGCGTTCGGCCCCGGTAGGCTGAGTTGGACTGGTCTGGGCTGACCGGTCCGGTCAGCAGGGCTCTGACGTGCTCTGTTCCGCCCTTGTCACCACTGCATGCGGAGATTTCGTGACAGACCTGGTCGTCGTAGGTTCGGGGTTCTTCGGGCTCACCATTGCTCAACAAGCCGCCACAGAGCTTGGCCTCAAGGTGACCATCCTCGAGCGCCGCGACCACATGGGCGGCAATGCCTACAGCGAGCTCGACCCCGAGACCGGCATTGAGATCCACCGCTACGGCGCGCACCTGTTCCACACATCCAATGAGCGAGTGTGGCAGTACGTCAACCAGTTCACGTCCTTCACTGGCTACCAGCACAAGGTCTGGACGCGGTACAAAGGGCAGACCTACTCGATGCCGATCAACCTCGGGACGATGTGCTCGTACTTCGGCAAGTCGTTCAGCCCAGCAGAGGCCAGAGCCCTTGTCGCCGAGCAGGCAGCAGAGTTTGACTCGGCGACGGCGGCCAATCTTGAGGAGAAGGGAATCTCGCTGATCGGACGCCCGCTGTACGAGGCGTTCATCCGCGGGTACACGTTGAAGCAGTGGCAGACCGACCCCACTGAGCTGCAGCCAGAAATCATTGCGCGTCTTCCGGTGCGTTACACCTTCGACAACCGCTACTTCAACGACACCTACGAAGGCCTTCCCGTTGACGGCTACACCGCATGGCTGGAGCGGATGGCTGACCATCCAAATATCTCCATCGAGCTCAACGTCGACTTCTTCGACCGTAGGGACGACATCATCGGCCAGGTCCCGGTCGTCTACACCGGCCCGGTCGACCAGTACTTCGGTTACGCGGAGGGTCGCCTCGGGTGGCGAACGCTGGACTTCGAGCGCGAGGTACTGCCCACCGGCGACTTCCAAGGGACGTCGGTGATGAACTACGCCGACGAGGACGTTCCCTACACCCGCATCCACGAGTTCCGGCACTTCCACCCTGAGCGCAACTACCCCAGTGACAAGACAGTGATCATGCGCGAGTTCTCGCGCTCGGCAGAGGGGGACGACGAGCCCTACTACCCGATCAACACCGCAGAAGACCGCGAACGGCTGCTTGCCTACCGCGACCTGGCATCAGGTGAACGCGACGTTCTCTTCGGTGGCCGCCTCGGCACCTACAAGTACCTCGACATGCACATGGCCATCGGGTCAGCGTTGACGCGCTTCGAGAATGTTCTACGTCCCCATTTCACCGAGGGCACAGCCTTCGTCAGCGGAGGAGTCTCCGAGTGAGCGAGTCCACCCAGCAGTCTTCCCGCGTTGTCCTGCAGCGTCTGGTGCTTCCCGCCGACGCCGACTTCGACACGCTGCCCCTCTACGTTGAGTCGGGGGTTGCGCTCCCTGGCCCTGAGCTGGTTCCCGGCAAACCCGAGATCGGTGAGAAGCGTTCGGCGTCGGACAACATCGTCCACCCCGATCTCATTCGCGGACGCCGGACGCTGACTGTCCCGGCCGGTACGCGGATCTCCTTCGCCACCTACTTCAACGCGTTTCCCGCAAGCTACTGGCGCCGCTGGACGTCGGTGGAGAAGATCATGCTTCGGGTCGGCATCAAGGGCTCTGCTGATGTCATCGTGTACCGGTCAAGTGCTCGCGGTGACCAACACCGCATCAGCAAGGAGTCGGTCTCAGACTCGGTGGCGGAGTTCGAGCTGTCGTTGGCGAACTTCGGCGACGGAGGCTGGTACTGGTTCGACGTCGTTGCCGGTCACGAAGATGCTCTCGTCGACGAAGCTGAGTGGTCGACAGCTCAGGAGATCGTGGACCCCAGCCGTATCTCCGTCGGGATCACCACATTCAACCGCCCCGCCGACTGTGTGCTCTTGCTGAACTCGCTGGCGTCCGACTCTGACGTCCTCGATGTCATCGACAAGGTCTTCGTTGTCGACCAAGGCACCGAGAACGTCGAGGACGACCCTGGTTTCGCTGCGGCGTCTACGGCGTTGGGTTCCAAGCTCGAGGTCATCCGGCAACCAAACCTGGGTGGTTCGGGTGGGTTCTCGCGTGCAATGTACGAGACCGCCTACGAAGTGGGCAGCAAGTACGTGCTGTTGCTCGACGACGACGCGCTGGTCGAGCCCGAAGGAATCCTGCGCGCCGTGGCATTCGGCGACCTCGCCAGAACACCGACGATCGTCGGTGGTCACATGCTGAACATGCACATGAAAGCCACGCTGCACGCCTTCGGCGAGCGGGTCAACAAGTACCGCTTCTGGTGGAGCGCTGACCCGCACACGCTCAACTCGCACAACTTCGCCGAGTACCCGCTGCGCTCCACCCGATGGCTGCACCGCCGCAGCGACGTCGACTACAACGGGTGGTGGATGTGTCTCATCCCCACGAGCATTGTGCGTGAGATCGGCCTCTCGCTACCGATCTTCATCAAGTGGGACGACGCCGAGTACGCCCTGCGCGCACGTGAGTCGGGGTATCCCACCGTGTCGCTGCCAGGAGCAGCCGTCTGGCACGTCAACTGGGCCGACAAGGACGACGCCATCGACTGGCAGGCCTACCATCACGCGCGCAACAGGCTTCTTGCGGCTCTGCTGCATTCTCCCTACCCGCGCGGCGGCAAGGTGATCTGGGAGTCGTTGCAGACGCAGCTCAAGCACTCGCTGGCCATGCAGTACAGCACCGCTGAACTGCGCTTGTGGGCGTTGCAGGACATCCTCGACGGCCCCGACCACCTGCACCGCACGATCAAGACCAAGCTTCCAGAGATCCGGGCCTACCGTGCCAGCCAAGACGACGCCACCATGAAGAAGGACCCGCAGGCTTACCCCAGCACCAAGCGGGTGAAGCCACCTAAGCGCGGTCAAGACCCGACCGAGCCCAAGGGGATCATCGGCCGGTACGCAGGGGCGCTCGCGGGAATGGTGCGTCAGGTTCAGCCGGTGCGAGACTCCAGCCGGATCAACCCCGAGGCGCGGATTCCTGCGATGGACGCCAAGTGGCGGATGCTGAGCCAGTTCGACTCTGCCGTTGTGTCGACCGCTGACGGGTCCGGCGCTGCCTGGTACAAGCGCGACCGCAAGCGCTTCAACGACATCATGCGTCGCAGCATCACGATGCACGAGCAGTTGGGCCAGCGGTGGTCCAGTCTTGCGGAGGAGTACCGCGAGGCGTGTCCGGACTTCACCGATCCGAAGGCCTGGCAGCAGACCTGGAGTTCCAGTGACGACCACTGAGTCGACGACCACCGCCCCCGAGCGAAGTAGGCGCAAGCAGCGTCGGGTCTTTCTGCACGTCGGGGCACCTAAGACCGGCACCACCTACATCCAGGGTGTCCTTTGGTCGAACCGCTCGGTGCTCAAGGCCGCTGGTCTGCACGTCATTGGTGCGAGTCGAGGCGATCACTACCGCGGAGGTCACGACCTGCGGGGCGTCCCGTACGACCCGAAGGATCCGAGGCCAGACTGGACAGGCGCTTGGGATGTTCTGGCCGGTCTGGCCGGCGAGAGCGATGCCGCCAACGTCGTCATCTCGGACGAGCATCTGGCTGCGCTCACCCCCGACCAGGTCGAGCGGGCCGTTACGGCACTCCGGGGCCGCGAAGTCCACGTTGTGTATGCCACCCGGAACCTTGCGCGACTGCTGCCGTCGGAGTGGCAAGAGTTCGTCAAACACGGGTCCAAACTCACCTTCGGTGAGTGGACCGAGAAGATCTTCAACAGCCGGCAAAAGGGCCCAGGTAGGTGGTTCTGGAGCGTCCACGACCCGGTCGACGTGATCGACCGCTGGTCCAGTCACGTACCGGTTGAACGGATCCACGTCATCACGCTGCCGCTTCCTGACGCCGACAAGAACGAACTCTGGCGCCGCTTCTGCGTCGTCGTCGATGTCGACTCTGATGTTGCCACCGAGTTCGAGGTGGCCGGCAATGACTCCCTCGGCGTTGCCGAGGCCGAGCTGCTGCGGCGGGTCAACGCTGCGTTGCCCGAGACCTTCCCGGTGTGGCACCACCGCTTCCTCGGCCGCGACGTGTTGGCGACCAAGATCTTGGGCCCGCGGTCAAAGGGTGGGAAGCCGCAGCTTCCCGAGCCCGTCCGCCCGCTCGTCCGGAAGCGTTCAGAGCAGGCGATCGAGGGAATGCGCGGCTCCGGTGTCGACCTGGTCGGCGATCTCGCCGAGGTGACCATCAACGAGGACCTGGCGTCCGGTGAGCCAATCCCCAGCGACGGCGAGGTGCTCGACGCCAGCGTTGACGCCATCGCTGCACTCCTGGTGCGGATGGGACGGATGCGGGACGACCGACGTCGCACCGAGGGCAAATTGCGTCGACAGATGCGTGAGGCTGCTCCGATGGTTAGGGCACGCACCCGGTTGGCCGGGGTTGCCGATCGCACCAAGCTCGGTAGCAAGGCGCTCGACCGCTACCGATCGTTCCGGCTGAAGGCCAACGCCGACCAGTAAGCCCCCAACGCCCAACTTCGGTTGGCCGTCGCTCAGGTAAGGAAAGGACTCCACGCGTGGCAACGGTCAACTTGCACATCGGGGCATTCAAGACCGGTACCTCGTTCATCCAGAAGGTTCTGATGGACAGCCGTAGCGAGCTCGCTGACCTCGGTGTCCTCTGGCCCGGTCGCGACTGGCAGGCGGTGGTGCAGGGCGTTCAGGGGATGCGTGACAACCGCAAGGTTCCCTACGAGAAATGGTCGGACCTCGTCGGTGAGATCGACCGCTGGCAGGGCGACTCGGTGATCATCTCGATGGAGTTCCTGTCGCTCCTCTCCGACGAGCAGGTCGCCAAGTGCGTTGACTCGCTCAGTCAGCATGAGTTACGCGTCATCCTCACAGCGCGTGATCTTGGACGTCAGATCCCCGCTCAGTGGCAGGAGTCGGTGCAGAACGCGTCGAGCTGGTCGTATCGCGACTACGTCGATGGTCTCGCCTCGATGGCGCCGATGACCAACCGCTTCGGGCGTCACTTCTGGAACAAGCAGGACTTTGCAGCTCTCCTCAAGCCATGGAGCAAGCACGTCGCTGCCAAGAATCTCGTGCTTGTCACCGTTCCCCCATCGGGGGCACCCAAGGGCCTGTTGTGGGAGCGGTTCTGCGAGTCAGTAGGAATCCCTCCCGAGCGGTTCGACTCGGAGACGAGCGCCAACGAGTCGCTCGGTGCCGCATCAGCTGAGGTCATGCGGTACGTCTCGGCGGCTGCGGAAAGCATCAACACCTCGGACGCTGTTCGGCGCAATCTCAAGAAGGTCGTCTCCAAAGACATCCTCGCTTCGCACAAGTCGTCGGAGCCGACGCTGCTCCTGCCGCCGGAGTACCAGGAGTGGACGACCAAGCGCAGCCGCACGCTGATCAAGGACATCTCAGCTCTCGACCCGACCGTGGTTGGTGACCTCGAAGAGCTCATGCCTGTCTACGCTCCAGAGCGTGACAACACCACCACTGACCCGTCGACGATCCCGACCGAGCAGCTGATGGAGGCCGCTGCCCACGGCATTCTCGGGATGTCGCAGCGGCAGGCTCGGATGGCCCGCAAAGCCAAGGGCGGTGGAGGAAAAGGCGGCGGTGGGGGCCAGGGCGGCGGCGGCGGTCAAGGCAGTGGCGCTGACGCGGGTGGATCCGCCAGCGACGGCGGCGGCAAGCGGCGGATGTTCGGCAGGAGCTAGGCGTTCATCTGCCGGAGGGCGGTCGTGGGTCGCCGAGTTCCATTTGGACTTGTGATGATCGGACCAGTCCGGGAATCGTCCATGATATGGCGACAGCAACTCCCGACAGGACTGGTGAATGACGCCTCCCGACGATCGCCCCGAAGTCTTTGCCCGCTACCCGCTCAGCGAAGCGGACCTCGATGTCATCCATGCCCAGGCGATGCGGATCCTCGAAGACATCGGCACCGAGGTCGACAGTCCCAGCATGCTGCGGATGCTCGAAGATGCGGGTCAACGTGTCGATGGAACGCGCGTCAGGTGGGATTCCGGTTTCATCATGCAGCAGCTCGCCAAGGCTCCGTCGCAGTTCACCTTGCAGGGGCGTGACGCTCGCCACTCGGTCACGATCGGCGGTGGAAGCTTGGTGCACACGCCGACCGGCGGATCACCGTTTGTCTCCGATTCCGAGCGCGGCCGACGCGATGGCGACATCGAGTCGTACGTCGAGCTGGTCAAGATGGCCCATGCATCGAACGTGCTGCCGATCCTGCAGAGCGGGACTGCTGAGGCACAGGATCTTTCCGACCTCAGTCGGCACCTCGACATGGACTACGCGATCCTGCGCTGGAGCGGTCGTCCTTACATCCTCTACGGCGCCACCGGTCCGCGTACCCGTGACGGTCTGGCACTTGCGGCCATCGCTGCCGGTGGTGAGGAAGCGCTGATGCGCCAGCCCGGCGTGATCGGAATCGTCAACCCCAACAGCCCACTGGTGTGGGACTCGCTGATGGTCGAAGAGCTGATGGCGTTGGCCGAGTTCGGGCAGCCCGTCGCGATCACCCCGTTCCTGCTCGCCGGTGCATCCGCCCCCGTCACTTTGGCTGGGGGTCTGTCTCTGCTTGTGGCTGAAACGCTGTCGGGCGTTGCGATGGCCCAACTCATCCGCCCAGGAACACCCTGCATCTTGGGAACCTTCCTCAACGGTGTCGACATGCGCTCTGGTGGTCCGTCGCTCGGACTTCCGGAGTCAACCTTGGCCACCTTGGCCGGCGCACAGCTGGCGCGGCGGTACGGCCTACCGCTGCGTGGAGGCGGCGGGCTCTGCTCCGGACTCGATATCGATGCGCAGACTGCCACTGAGAGCACGATGTCTCTCTGGGCGACGTATCTGGCCGAGTGCGACTTGGTGGTGCACGCAGCCGGATGGCTCGAGGGCGGACTCGTGGCGTCCTACGAGAAACTCGCGCTCGATGTCGAGGTTCTGGCGATGTTCGAGCGCATTCGTCGAGGCATCGCCGTCGACGAGGATCAGCTGGCTTACGACGTCATCAAAGAGCTGGGGCCGGGAGGTCTCTTCCTCGCGCATGAACACACGCTGGAACACTTCCGCACCGAGTCGTTCATGAGCCCGCTCTTCAGGTCGCAGGCATTTCCGACTTGGGTGAAGCTCGGGTCGCCGTCGGTGGCCAGCGTTGCGACATCGCAGTGGAAGAAGCTGCTGGATTCGTATGAGGACCCTGGTATCGACGATGCCATCGACGCTGAGTTGCGTGCCTTCATCGATCGGCGTGCTGCCGAGCTTGATGCCTGACTCAGAGGGCGGTGGTGCCGGTGGTGGTCAGGAGGCGCGGTAAACCAGCGCGGTGGCGCCGGAGCCGGTCACCTTTTGCGCCGTGAGCACGAGAGAGTTGCCATCGATGGAGTAAGACACGTCACCCTGTAGTAGTCCGGTCACGTCCGCCTCGACGCCCGAGGCGGGTGGCGGGCAGGCCTTCGCGGTCAGAGCAATCGGTCCGATGGTGAGGGTGGTTTTGGTTGCGGTGTAGGAGCCGCTCCCGGTGTTGCAGCCAGGTGAAACCGTGAGCTCGCCACCGTCACTGAACGAAAGAGTTGACTCAACACCCTCCGGAACGCTGCTCGCTGCGTCACCGGCAACGATCGAGTCGAGCTGCCATGCCGTACCGGTCAGTGATACGTCAGGCACAACGACCTCCTCGTTGGTGAAGACGATGATCGTGTCGCCGCTGGTCAGAGTTAGTGTCGTGCTGTCCTGAAGCAGCGTCGGCTTGGACGTCAGGAGGTCGGCGAACCAGGTGTCCTGCTGCATGAGTGGCTCGTCGCAGCCCATCTCGGTCATGGCCAGGCTCTGGCCGTCGATGAGGAGCGTCCCGGTTGACCAGCGTGCGTTGCCGCTCATCGAGTTGCATCCAGCCGAGGCACCAATGGCTCCGTCCTCGAAGCTCAGTCGCAGTTGCGATCCCTTGACCAACGGATAGGACGTGTCGTTTACCTTGATGTCGTTGCTGAGGAATGTTTGGCCAACCAGGTCGAGCTGGTTGGGGTCGGCAGGAGCCTGAGTGTCGGCACCGCCGCATGAGGTGAGCGCCAACGCGGCGGTCACAACGATCAACAGTGCGGCACCAGCGTTGTTTCGTCTCATGTCCGGTTGGACTCCATCCTCATGCTCGCGGTTCCTACGCTGACCGGGTGAAGGCGCGCCCTCCCCGCATACTGTGCCCTACCGGTTGCGCGGATCAGGCAACTTGTCGTGGCTTCGGGATTCTTCGCGTCGGCCTTTCCCGCAGTAGCCAGACGGGATTTGACACCGCGACAGTTTGCCCGGATGAGTTCAAAACCTCGGTACGAACGAAGCAGGAAGTTGACGTGTCGATGCCTTGGGTCGTGGTACCTGTGGTGAGCTGGCCCGCCGGGTAGGTACTGACTACTTTCGTGTTCGGTTGCGGTGAACCACTGCCGGCGTAGTCAACCTCACCGCGAATGACGCGAAGGCTGCCGTTGCTGGGTACGTTGGTCGCGGTGATCTGCAGCTGTCGTTGACTGATACTGGACACCGAGACCGATCCCATGGGGCAGCTTCCGTCAGCGAGCAGATCGAGTTGTCCTCTGAAGCCAGTCAGCGATGAAGTCCAGGCCCGGCCGGCCTTCATCGCGTGCAGCAGCGACCTCTCAGATTGGTTGGCGGCCCAGGCCGATGTGACCCAGTTGTTCCAGAGTCCTGCCCAGTTGTCACCCGCGTGATCGTCGCTGACACCGTTTCCCGTTATGAACATCCCATTGCGCGAAAGGATGTCCCACAAGGTGACGTGGTGGGCCAGGTCCATCCCCGCCCGCGACCGATATCCCACTTCCATGATGTCGCAATCGAGCGCGTTGTTGTCGATCATCTGCGCTGCCAGTGCCGCGCGATTGGCATCCTGCGTGGCCTTGGGCAGCAGTGCGACGCTGGTATAACCGAAAGGGTGGTTGTACGACGCCAACCCACCCTGTGCGTGAGCGAGCCGGATCTGCTGCCGCATGAAGTCCATGTGCGTTGACATCGTTACGCCGGTGTAGTCGGTGAGACTGAGATTGCCGCCGAACCAGTTGATATGGGGAAGGAACTGCCCCATCTCCAGGGCCCTACGCTGGGCTACGTCTGGATAGCGGTCCCTGTATCCCTCGCGGATCGAGTCCTGAAGCTGGACGGGAATGTCCCCGCTGCTGAATGGCCGCTCGAACCGCAGGTAGTCAAAGTGGCCACTTGCCAGGGGGCCAGCGCTGACGGCGTTCAAAGTGATGGAATTGCACGCGAAGTCATGTTCATCCATATCCGGCCACAAGGCAGCGATGTCGTCGCTTGGTGTCAAGGCAAGAGTGGTCCATTGGTTCATGGGCGCAGCAACGGTCACGATGCCGGTCAGACCGTTCACAACGCGACTGCCTGGTGCACCATCGCCACCCACACGGTAGGACAGCACGTACTTGCCGGCCGGACGGTTGTTCGTGGCGGGATGGAAAGACGTGGAGATCGAGAGCTCGAGGTACGCAGCGCTGGAAGTCGACGTGGGATGCACGTCAATGCTCAGGATTTGGCCGTAAATGTTGTTGTGGTAGTTCCAGCCGGCCGGATGCGACTCGGCGAAGAACCCGAGCGCTGCCTTTGACGACGAAGTGCTCTGCGCTTGAACCCACAGGCTCCCGTCGGCCACGGTGTCCTTAGGCGACGCGGGGCTCTGCAGGATGCCACCGTCGGACAGTGCTTTCAGTGAGCCACTCGTCTGCTTGATCCACTGCCACGGGGCGCCGTCACCGCTCTCCTGCGTCAAGCTGGTGAAGTGGACGACCTTGCGGTAGTGAAGCGCCGACATCCGAAAGTCGTGGTCGGTCCACCAGATGACATCAACACCGTTGCGCTTGGCCTGGTCCAGGTGGGAGTTCATCGAACCGCTACCTTCGCTGAACGACGAGTGGATGTGCATGGCCATGGAGAACGGCGTTGCGCCGTCGAACGAGGCAGCGGCGGCAGTACCCAGCCAGCCTGGTCCAGCCAGCAAGCCCCCCGCAGCAGACGATGCGCCAATAAGCCCGAGCGCACGGAAGAGGTCGCGTCGAGAAAGGTCTGAACTTTCCGGCAGGACCGCGTGCTGATGCCCACCGTCACCGCACATCGATTCCTCCGCGCTCGATACCTTGCATCCAAAGTAGCCTGACATCTCGCCCTGCGATTGTCTTTTGCGAATGCCAAGCGTTGGCCCCCGCAAGAATCCCCATACCGGTAGCGTGAGCGAGGTGAGCCATCGAGTTCCTGACTGGCGCGACCGCTACCGGTTTCCCTCAGTTGGATTCCCTTCATGGTCTTCGGCTGACCCCGATCGACTCGTCTTCGTTAGTAATGAGGGCGGGTCAACTCAAATATGGACGACCCACCTCGCGACGGGTGACCGCAGGGCTGTCACCGAGCAGCGCGTTGGAGTCGAGGAGTTCGTCATGTCGCCCCGTGGCGACTCCGTCGCATGGTGGAGCGATGACAGTGGCAACGGTAACGGCGCTTGGGTTGCCACCTCGCTCGATGGCGCCCGTACGACTGAACTCCTCCCTGGGCTCGGCGAAGGGTGGAGCGAGGGTCTGGCGTGGTGCGGTGACGCCGTTGCCATCGCTCTCACCGATGGCGAGTCCTACCGTCTCTACGTCGGGGGCGCCGGAGGCGCGGGCCGACTGGTGCAAGAGTCGGCCCGGCCCTTCGGCCTGGGCCGAGAGTGGGAGACGACAACGGGCGGGCTTTCGACTGATGGGACTCTGCTCTGCCTTCGGCACAGCGATGCAGGGGACATGCTGCACTTCGGACTGCGGGTCCTCGACGTTGCTACCGGAGATGCGCGCGGCGACCTCGTCGACGAGGGTCTCAGCGTCCGAGTCGCCTCGTGGTCTCCGGTCTCGGGCGACCAGCGGGTAGCGCTGATCCATGAACGCGATGGGGTTGACCGACCATCGGTGTGGGAGCCGACGACCGGCGTCCGAAGGAACTATCCCAGTGAGCTGCCGGGCGAGATCGATGTCGTCGACTGGTATCCCGAGGCTGACGCCCTGCTCGTCACACACTGGCACGATGGCCGCTCCGAGTTGCACCGGCTCGATCTTGCATCTGGTGCATATCAGCTGCTGATCGATCCCGAGGGGTACATCTCGGCGGCTGCAGTGCGACCGGACGGATCAGTCTGGCTGCGCGAGGAGGCCGGCGACCGGCCACCGTCGGTCCGTGACGTTTCGGGCCGGCGCGTGCTGTCGACACCAGGTGATGTTCCTACCGGCAGAGCGCAGCGAAGCATCCGCTTCGAGGGGCCGACGGGGCAGCCGACTCACATGATGGTCTCGACTCCCGATGGCGCCGGACCGTTCCCAACGGTCATGTCCGTTCACGGCGGACCGGAGTGGGCTGACCACGACGTCTTCGACCCATGGACGTCAACGCTCGTCGACCACGGAGTTGCCGTCGCCAAGGTGAATTACCGCGGATCGACAGGGTTCGGCGTCGCTTGGCGTGAGTCCATCCACGACGGCAACATCGGGTTCCCCGAGGTAGCCGATGTCGTAGCTGGAATGGGTTACCTGATCGACCTCGGTATCTCAGATCCCCAGCGATGCGCGATCGAGGGCTGGTCCTGGGGCGGCTACATCGCGTTGCTCGCGATCGGGCTGCACCCTGACGCATTCGTGGCAGCGATCGGAGGAATTCCCGTCTGCGACTCGGTCATGACCCACGAGGACTGCTCACCATCTCAACAGGCGTACGACCGCGCGATCATGGGCGGGAGTCCTTCAGAGGTACCTGAGCGGTACGCGGAGCGGTCGCCGTCCACTTACCTCGACGCAGTGCGGACGCCTGTCTTGATCATCGCCGGCGAGCACGACAGTGCATGTCCGATCAGGCAGGTTCGCTACTACGCCGACGAACTCCAAACCCGAGGGCGCTCGGTTCAGTTGCACGTTTATGACGCCGGTCACCACGCCAACAATGTTGACGAGAAGATCACCCAGGCCGAACTCGAATTGCAGTTTCTCGCTGAGCGCGGGGTGATTTCTGAGTCAAGATGATGCGATCAAGGTGACTTGGATGCCAGACTGCGCCCATGGATCCACGTGAACAGGTGGAGCGCTACAGCGCCCACAACTACCACCCGCTTTCGGTCGTCATCTCACACGGGGAGGGGTCCTGGGTCACCGATACCGATGGCAAGCAGTACCTCGATCTGTTGTCGGCCTACTCGGCGCTGAACTTTGGCCACCGACACCCTCGGCTGGTCGCCGCGGCCAAGGCGCAGATGGACCGGCTGACGCTAACCAGCCGGGCCTTCCACAACGACCAGCTGGGCAACTTTGTCCAAGGGCTTTGCGAGCTCACCGGCAAAGAGATGATCCTGCCGATGAACTCAGGCGCCGAGGCGGTTGAGACGGCGATCAAGACTGCGCGCAAGTGGGGCTACCTCGTAAAGGGCGTGCCAGCGGACACCGCGCGCATCGTCGTGGCGGACGGCAACTTCCACGGACGCACCACGACGATCGTCTCGTTCTCGACCGACCCGGATGCGCGCGATGACTTCGGCCCGTTCACTCCAGGCTTCGACATTGCTGCCTATGGCGACCTCGACGCGCTGCGCGCAGCAATCACGCCGAGCACCGTGGCCTTCCTGGTCGAGCCGATCCAGGGTGAGGCCGGCGTTCTTCTGCCCCCGGATGGGTACCTGTCAGGGGCGCGCGAGATCTGTCGCGAGAACAACGTGCTCTTCATCGCGGACGAGATCCAGAGCGGGATGGGTCGTACGGGCAAGACGTTCGCTGTCGAGTGGGAGAACGTCGTCCCCGATATGTACATCATGGGCAAGGCGCTGGGCGGCGGGCTCTACCCCGTTTCGGCCGTTGCGGCGGACGCGGACATCCTCGGCGTCTTCAAGCCGGGTGAGCACGGCTCGACGTTCGGCGGTAACCCGCTCGGGGCGGCGATCGGCAGCGAGGTGATCGCGATGCTTAAGACCGATGAGTTCCAGGAGCGTTCGCGCACTTTGGGCGACCACATGCTGGGGCGGCTACGTGCTGAGGCGCCGCCAACGGTCGCCGAAATTCGCGGTCGAGGGCTCTGGGCCGGCGTCCAACTTCACCCGGGCCAGGAGGCAGCCCGTTCGCGCTGCGAGCGGCTCATGGTCGATGGCGTCCTAGCCAAAGACACCCACGAGACGACTATCCGCTTGGCACCGCCTTTGGTGATCGAGCAGAACGACTTGGACCTTGCCATCGACAAGTTGCTGAAGGTCCTGCACTGACCCCTCGGCAAGTTCTTTGCCGACTACTGTCATCGGTGTCTTCCACCAATCCGAATCGTGAAGTCATAGGGTGGCCGATGTGACCACTGTCGCGGTACCGACGGAAACCCGACCCGGCGAACGCCGGGTCGCTCTCGTGCCGGAGAGCGTTGGACGTCTTACAGCACTCGGCGTTGACGTGCGTGTCCAAGCTGGCGCGGGCCTGGCGGCAAACGCCACCGACGACGCCTACCACGACGCGGGAGCATCCGTCGTCGACGGGGACGTCATGGCCGGGGCAGACGTCGTGCT
Organism: Candidatus Nanopelagicales bacterium; assembly: GCA_038316135.1. Taxonomy (GTDB): domain Bacteria; phylum Actinomycetota; class Actinomycetes; order JAHEKZ01; family JAHEKZ01; genus JAHEKZ01. The sequence continues at coordinate 32,601 of JBBQAL010000018.1, forward strand.
CAGTGTGAACTCGCTGGACGCAGATGCGGTTCACGCGCTCGATCGGGGCACGATCGTTGTGTCGTTCCTGGCTCCCGTTCAGTCACTCGACAAGGTGAAGGCTGCGCAAGAGGCAGGCGTCACCTGGCTCTCGATGGAGCTTGTTCCCCGTATCTCGCGGGCACAGTCGATGGACGCGCTCTCGTCGCAGGCACTGGTCGCCGGTTACCGATGCGCCCTGGTGGCGGCCGAACGTCTGCCCAAGTTCTTCCCGATGCTCATGACTGCGGCCGGCACCGTGAAACCGGCAAAGGTCGTTGTCCTCGGTGCGGGTGTCGCTGGCCTTCAAGCGATCGCCACCGCCAAGCGCCTTGGCGCGGTCGTGCAGGCGTACGACGTCCGCGCTGCGGCAGCCGACGAGATCCGCAGCATGGGAGCGAAGTTCATCGACCTCGAACTCGACTCCATGGAAGGCGCAGGTGGATACGCCAGGGAGATGACCGAAGAGCGATCGCAACGTCAACGCGAGCTCTTGACGCCGTACATCGCCGCCGCTGACGCCGTGATCACCACAGCTGCGGTGCCAGGACGCCGCGCTCCGCTGCTGCTCACGAGGCAGATGGTCGAGACGATGGGGCCGGGTTCGGTAGTGATCGACCTCGCAGCCGAAAGTGGAGGCAACGTTGAGGGCTCAGTCGCCGGCGAAGAGGTAGTGGTCGGTCAGGCCAGCGTGTGGGGCGGGTTGAACGTCCCGTCACAGATGCCGGTGGCGGCGTCCAGGCTCTACGCGGCCAACCTGGTCGCGATCAGCCAGCTCTTCCTCAAGGAGGGTGTGGTGACGATGGACTTCGAGGACGAGATCCTCGACGGTGCCTGCGTAACGCACGACGGTGAGGTGCGCTTCGCGCCTGCACGTGAGGCGATGGAGGGGGGCTCCTGATGGACGGTGTCGCACTACTCACCATCTTCGTGTTGAGCATCTTCGTCGGCTTCGAGGTGGTCTCGAAGGTCTCGACGATCTTGCACACACCGCTGATGTCAGGGGCCAACGCGATTCACGGCGTCATCCTGGTCGGCGCCATTATCGTCACCGGTCACGCGGACACCGACCCCGAACTCTGGCTCGGACTGGTCGCAGTCGTCATGGCAACGGTGAACATGGTGGGCGGGTTCGTGGTCACCGACCGAATGCTGCAAATGTTCCGCCCCCGCCAGTCGCCAGCAAAGAGGTCTGACCCGTGAACCAGACCTGGGTCCAGCTCGCCTACCTCGGCGCAGCGATCTGCTTCATCTTGGCGTTGAAAGGTCTGTCATCACCGAAGTACGCGCGGCGCGGCAACCTGCTCGGCGCCTTGGGGGCGATCATCGCGGTCGTCGTCACTTTGGTTGCCGAGGACTTCGACCACATGGCCCTGATCCTGGGGGCCATCGTCGTTGGGACGGTGTTCGGGGTTCCGGCTGCGCGCCGGGTTCAGATGACCGCCATGCCGCAGCTGGTGGCGTTGTTCAACGGCGTCGGTGGTGGCGCGGCAGCGATCGTGGCGATCGTCGAGTTCCTCTCCGGTGGTCAAGACGCCGGTATCGGTGAGCTGACTGCCTCGGTGTTCACCGTGCTGATCGGGTCGGTGTCGTTCAGCGGATCGGTGATCACGTTCCTGAAGCTGCAGGGATTGATGACGTCTCGCCCGATCGTCTTCCCCGGCATGCAGGTGCTGCTGCCGCTGACCGCTGTGGTGTCGGTGGGGCTGGCCATTGCGGTGTTGAACACCCGCTCGGTTCCGATGGTCATGGGGCTCGCGGCGGCGTCCCTGGTATTGGGCATGCTCTTCGTTCTGCCGGTCGGCGGCGCCGACGTTCCGATCGTCATCTCGCTGCTCAACGCGGCCACTGGTGTCGCCGTAGCGGCGTCCGGCTTCGTGCTCGACAACGTGCTGCTGCTCGTGGCAGGGACGCTAGTGGGGGCGAGTGGAACGCTGCTGACAATGCTCATGGCCAAGGCGATGGGGCGTCCGATCGGCGCGACGCTGTTCGGTGCGCTGTCAGGCACCTCGACCCTGGGCGGCGGCGAGGCTTCCGATCGCCCGGTCAAGTCGGTCGGACCGGCTGACGTCGCCGTCATGCTCGCGTACGCAGAGCGGGTGGTAATCGTTCCGGGATACGGGCTGGCCGTCGCGCAGGCGCAGGGAGCCCTCAAGGAGCTGGTCGATCTACTCGGTGAACGCGGTGTGGAGGTGTCATACGGCATCCACCCGGTGGCCGGCCGTATGCCTGGGCACATGAACGTGCTGCTCGCTGAGGCGAATGTGCCGTACGAGCAGCTCAAGGAGATGGACGAGATCAACCCCGAACTGCCGAGCACCGACGTCGCACTGGTCGTGGGCGCCAACGACGTCGTGAACCCGGCAGCTCGTACTCCTGGGACGCCGATCTCGGGTATGCCGATCATCAACGTCGATCAGGCTCAGGCTGTCGTATTCCTGAAGCGCTCGATGCGGCCAGGCTTCGCGGGCATCGAGAACGAGCTGCTGTTCGATCCCAAGACTCAACTGCTCTTCGGCGACGCCAAGGACACCCTCAGCCAAACCGTGACCGCCCTCAAGTCTCTCTAGTTCCGGGGTCACACCACACCTGTTCGTCCTTTCGAACTGACGCCGGCACCATGTCAACCAGTCGTCAAGGGCACCCTGGCCTAGGCAAGGCCGCCCCGCGTCTGGCACGATCACGTGGGCGGGGACGACAGGCGGAGGCCGTGATGAGCGACGAGATGGCAGCTGACTTCGCCTTGAGCGCAGTCCGCGAGGATGGCCTGTGGTCGGTCGTCGCCATGCCCCCGGCCGCGGCGGACGATCTCGACCAGATCATTCACGCCCTGCGTCAGCAGCCGGGTGATGGCGGCTCGATCGGACTCCTGTCGTTCTCCGAAGACTTCTTCGTCATCTTGCGGATCATGGGCGAGGACGTCCGTATCTTGCTCAGTGACGTCACTGCTGCTTTCGACGCCCCGTTTGCGGGCCAGGTGCTCGACCGCCTCGAGCTTCCGATGCCGGACGGCGACGACGAGAACGACATCGAGCCGGCCGGCGACCTCGACCTGCTTGAAGACCTGGGGATCAGTCCGATGCTGATTGCTGGCCTCTGTGATGATCTCGAGCTCTACCCTGACGACGTGTTCGGTCAACTTGCCGAGCACATGGGGTTCTTCGCGCAGTACGAAGCTGCCATGCAGCTCGTTGCCTGACGCCCTTCACGGCATGACCCAGGTCAACCCGTCCTACGAAGAGTTCATGCGGCGCGCGCTCCTCGAGGCCCAGTCCGCAGGGCCTCACGGGGACGTCCCCATCGGCGCTGTGGTGATCGACGCGTCGGGTGAGGTGGTGGGTACCGGGTCCAACCGACGTGAAGCCGACCACGACCCGACTGCTCATGCCGAGATCATCGCCATGAGGGATGCGGCTTCGCGGCTGGGCTCCTGGCGCCTGGACGACTGCACTCTGGTGGTCACCCTCGAGCCGTGCACCATGTGCGCCGGAGCCGTTGTGCAGGCCCGGGTCGGACGTTTGGTGTTTGGTGCCTGGAACGAGGAGATGGGGGCGGTCGGCACCCTGTGGGACGTCGTCCGCGACCGTCGCCTGCATCACCGGCCCGAGGTGGTCTCCGGCGTCCTGGCACAGGAGTGCGCTTCCCTGCTGCAGACGTTCTTCGCCGAGCACCGCAATTCGGGCGGCGCCGACCCGATCGGGTAATCTCTGCGGCGGTGGCGTGTCCGAGCGGCCGAAGGAGCACGCCTCGAAAGCGTGTGAGGGGGCAACTCCTCCGTGGGTTCAAATCCCACCGCCACCGCCAAACTTGCCGGTCAATGCCAGACGCCAGGTCAGGTCAACGGAAGATCGGAGGGCCGCACATGTGGGCTCAACTCATTAAGATGCGCGCGAAGTTGGGTCGCGAACAAGACCTGATGACGATGCACGAGCGCATCCAGGCACTGGAAGAACCGGACTCAGGCCTACTACGCACCACTATCGGCTGGGACCAAAAGGACCCCCAGGTCTCCTACGTGTTTGTTGCCTTCGAAAGCGAGGAGAAGGCCCGCGCACGTGAGCAGAACCCGCGCCGCCAGCAAGCGATGGCCGCCCTCATGAGCGGTATGGGGGACGTGCTCGACGGCCCTCCTGAGTTCGTGGACCTCACCGTGGTCCGGGACGTGGCTCCGTAGTCGAGGGCCTCCTGCACTTGGCGACTTCGAGACTCCGCTACCAGCGCTACCGTGACCAACGACCGACCGGGAGGCTCGCATGAGACTCGACAACAAGGTGGCGCTCATCACCGGTGGCGGCACCGGCATCGGCGCCGCCACCGCGCGACTTTTTGCCGCCGAGGGCGCCAAGGTCGTCATCACCGGCCGACGCCCAGAGCCCATTGCTGCTGTCGCGGCTGAGGTCGGCGGCATCGCGGTTGCCGGAGACACCAGCGACCAGGGGCACGTGACAGCCGCAGTGACCGCGACGATATCTGCCTACGGGGGGATCGACGTACT
>JBBQAL010000033.1:0-27765 GCA_038316135.1 Candidatus Nanopelagicales bacterium
CCAGCCGAGGCACCAGCCGAGCAGGCCTAACCGCAGGCCGGTCGCGCCAAAGGTCGGGCTAAGCCCAGTTCGGGGCCGACCAGTCACGAGCATCGATCGACGAAGGAAGGAACCGCCATGGCGAACGTCTCCGCCGCCGACGTCAAGCGCCTCCGTGAAGCAACGGGCGCTGGGATGATGGACAGCAAGAAGGCACTCGAAGAGGCCGAAGGTGACTTCGACAAGGCTGTCGAGCTCCTGCGCATCAAGGGCGCCAAGAGCCTCGGCAAACGTGCTGAGCGCACGGCAGCGAACGGCTTGGTGGCTGCGAACGGTGGTGCTCTGATCGAGCTCAACTGTGAGACTGACTTCGTCGCCAAGAACGACAAGTTCCAAGAGCTCGGTGCCCTGATCGCCACCACTGCCGCTGCGACGAAGGCATCGTCCAGTGAAGAGTTGGCGGCCGCGCCACTGCCGGACGGCCAGACCGTCCAGCAAGCCATCGACGCCCTGGCGACGGTGATTGGCGAGAAATTGGTGCTCGGTCGGGTTGCGGTGTTCGATGGCGCCACCACGGTGTACCTCCACAAAAGGGCGAGTGACCTTCCTCCGTCGGTCGGAGTGCTCGTCGCCTACGACGGTGGCGACGTCGATGCGGCGCGCGGTGCGGCGATGCAGGTCGCGGCGATGCGTCCGCAGTATGTGACCCGTGCGGACGTCCCAGCTGATGTTGTCGACAACGAGCGCAGGATCGCCGAGGCTACAGCTCGTGAAGAGGGCAAGCCGGAAGCCGCACTGCCGAAGATTGTCGATGGCCGCGTCAATGGGTTCTACAAGCAGGTCGTACTGCTTGACCAGCCGAGCGTCCAGGACCAGAAGAAGACGGTGCAGCAGGTGCTTGCCGACGCAGGTGTCACGCTCAGCCGGTTCGCCCGTTTCGAGGTCGGCCAGGTCTGAGGCAGACTGCGCACACCGACCGAGGAGCAGCAGATGACCGAGGCAAACCCCGAACCAGCCCGACCAGCGCAGGGTGGCTTCGGGCGTGTGCTGCTCAAGCTCTCGGGCGAGGCCTTCGCCGGTGATGGTGGTCTTGGCGTAGATCCCGATGTTGTGGCCGCGATCGCCAGACAGATCTCCGACGTGGTTGGCACCGGTGCCCAGGTCGCCGTTGTGATTGGTGGCGGCAACTACTTCCGCGGGGCAGAGCTGTCCCAGCGGGGGATGGATCGTTCCCGGGCTGACTACATGGGCATGCTTGGCACCGTCATGAACTGCCTGGCGCTCCAAGACTTCCTCGAGAAGCAGGGCGTCGAAACGCGCGTTCAAACAGCGATCACGATGGGGCAGGTCGCTGAGCCCTATGTTCCCCGCAGGGCGATCCGGCACCTGGAAAAGGGCAGGGTCATCATCTTCGGTGCGGGGCTCGGTGCTCCCTACTTCTCCACCGATACCACTGCGGCTCAACGTGCCCTGGAGATCTCGGCAGAGGTCGTCCTGATGGCCAAGAGCGTCGACGGTGTTTACGACGACGACCCCAAGAAGAACCCCGATGCTGTTCGTTACGACCAGGTCACCTTCGACGAGGCGCTGGCTCGCGGGTTGAAGGTCGCCGACGCGACCGCCTTCAGCCTCTGCCGTGACAATACTTTGCCGATCATCGTCTTTAACCTGCTCGAGGAGGGCAACATTGCCCGTGCGGTCCGGGGTGAGAAGATCGGCACGCTTGTGACGCAGGACACCTAGGAAGAAGGTAGGAGCCGATGATCGACGAGACCATGCGTGAGGCCGAGCAGAAGATGACCAAGGCCATCGCCGTGGCCAAGGAGGACTTCTCGGCCATCCGAACGGGTCGAGCCAACCCGGCGATGTTCAACAAGATCTTGGCCGACTACTACGGCACCCCAACTCCGGTGAACCAACTTGCGTCCTTTCATTCACCAGAACCGTCGCAGATGATCGTCACCCCCTACGACAAGGGTGCCCTGACGTCGATCGAGAAGGCGATCCGCGACTCCGACCTCGGCGTCAACCCTGTCGACGATGGCACGATCATCCGGATCTCGTTTCCCCCGCTTACCGAAGAACGACGCAAAGAGTTCATCAAAGTTGCCAAGCAAAAGGCTGAAGATGCTCGGGTGGCAACGCGCAATGTGCGCCGTCACGCCAAGGACGACCTCGACAAGCTTCAGAAGGACGGGAAAGTTGGCGAGGACGACGTCCGGCGGGCTGAGAAGCATCTCGACGAGCTCACGCACAAGTTCACCGCGCAGGTCGACGACCTACTCAAGCACAAGGAAGCCGAGCTCCTCGAAGTCTGATGACGGACGCGCCGGGGTCGCCGCTACCGGCGACCGAACCCAGCCCCGCGACCGGGAAGAAACGTCGGGCTGGGCGCAATGTGCCGGTAGCAACTGCGGTGGGCGTGACCATGGCCGGTCTTGTGCTCATCACGCTCTACACCGTGACTGTGCTCTTCGTCGCGCTCGTAGCTGTCGCAGTCGTAATTGCGGTCTACGAGGTGTGCCAGGTGTTGTCCGGCAATGCCATCGATGTCCCGGTCGTACCGCTGATGGTGGGTGGCGCCGCGATGGTGGTGGCGGCATACGCCGACGGTACAGACGCGCTTACCGTCGCCCTGGTGTTGACGATCGTCGCTATGGCTGCGGCGCGCCTCGCCGGTCCCGGTGGGAATCGACTGACCAAAGACATGGTCGTTGGAGCATTTGTCGCGGTGTACGTGCCGTTGTTGGCGGCGTCGGCAGTCCTCATGGTGGCCGCAGACGACGGTGCGGATCGCATCGTGGTCTTCATCTTGGCTGTCGCGTTGAGCGACACCGGCGGATTTGCGGCTGGGGTTCGATTCGGCAGGCATCCGATGGCACCGTCAGTGAGCCCGAAGAAGTCGTGGGAGGGCTTTGCCGGTTCGGTGGCAGCTGCCACAGTTGGCTCGGCGATCGCTGTTCCTCTGCTGCTGGGCGCCGCCTGGTGGCAGGGTGCGCTGGTGGGCCTTGTAGCCGTCGCAACCGCGACAGCAGGCGACCTTGCTGAGTCGCTGCTCAAGCGGGATCTTGGCGTCAAGGACATGGGCCGGCTCCTCCCCGAGCACGGCGGAATCATGGACCGCCTCGACTCTCTCCTGCCGACAGCGCCGGTGATGGCGCTGGTGTTGGCAGCCATTGCAGGGTGATGGGGCTCGCATGGTGAATGATGAGGGCATGACTTTGGCAGCAAAAGCCCCCGACGAACGCCGCCGCAGGATTCTGGCCGCGGCCATCGCCGTACTGCGTGAACGCGGGTTCTCAGGGACGCGGGTGGCGGACATCGCGACAACTGCAGGAACCAGCCCTGCGCTGGTTCTCTACCACTTCAGCAGCTTGGCAGATGTCTTGGTCGCCGCTCTTGAATCGGTGGAGGACGACTACTACGCCGAACTTGCCGAGGGACATGACGCCGATGCTCGTGACCAGCTGGTCCGCATGGCCCTGCTCTCTGCCGAAGGGGGGCCCGCCTTCTGCGACTGGCAGCTTTGGCTAGAGGTCTGGGTGCGTGGACTGCACGACGAGCGGATCGACGGACTCCGACGGCTCTCCGACCAGCGTTGGCGTGACGAGATTCAGCGCGCCGTCGATGCCGGCGTCGGGGCTGGGGTGTTCGCAGTCGATGACTCCGCACGCACAACGCTGCGCATTGCATGCCTCATGGACGGTCTCGCCGTGCAGGCGGTGCTTGGCGGTGCTGATCTCACCCCTGACGACATGGCGATCGAGTGGTTGACCGGGGTTGCGCACGAGCTCAGCATCGACGCCAACGATCTACTGGTCCGAGCCTCGGCCGCTAGTGGTCCAGATGTCTCCTGACCCGGGCGAACTCGTTATGGTGGCGCCTCGGCGCGCCAAACCGCCACGCCACCTCGCCGATCTCGACCTAACCAGCCGACGCGAGTGGCTCGTCGAGTTGGGCCACTCGGCCTTTCGTGCCGACCAGCTCTCGCGTCACTACTTCGAGCGACTCGAACATGACGCCGCCGACATGACTGACCTTCCAGCCACGGGCCGAAAGGAGTTAGTCGAACAGGTCCTGCCACCTTTGTTGACGCCGGTCCAAAGCCTTACCTGCGACGACGGAGCCACTGTCAAGAACGTCGTACGACTCTTCGACGGCGCGATGGTCGAGAGCGTTCTTATGCGTTACCCCAAGCGGACGACGATGTGCGTCTCCTCGCAGGCCGGGTGCGGCATGAACTGCCCCTTCTGCGCCACCGGACAAGCCGGGCTCACGAGGAACATGTCGACAGCAGAGATCGTCGACCAGGTGGTGACCGGCGCCAGGATGCTGGCTTCAGGGCAGGTCGCCGGTGGCGCTGGTCGGGTATCGAATGTGGTCTTCATGGGGATGGGTGAGCCGTTGGCCAACTACCGCTCGGTGCTCGACGCCGTGCGTCGGATCACTGAGCCATCACCGTCCGGTCTAGGTATCTCGGCGCGCTCGGTGACGGTCTCGACGGTCGGTCTCGTGCCGGCCATGGAGCGGCTCACCGAGGAGGGAATCCCCGTCACCCTGGCGGTCTCGCTGCACGCACCCGACGACGAGCTGCGCAACACCTTGGTACCACTGAACACCCGGTACTCCGTGGACGAGGTCCTCGGCGCCGCGTGGGCGTACGCCAACGCCACCGGTCGTCGCGTCTCCATCGAATACGCCTTGATCCGCGACATCAATGACCAACCGTGGCGAGCCCATCTGCTTGGATCTATGCTCAAGAGGCGTCTTGTACACGTGAACGTGATTCCGCTGAACCCGACGCCGGGATCGGTGTGGACGGCATCGTCGCCAGAGGCCGAGCGGGCGTTCGTAGCCAAGCTCGAGGATCATGGTGTCGCGGTGACGGTGCGCGATACCCGAGGACGAGAAATCGATGGCGCGTGCGGCCAGTTGGCGGCAACGACCGACCCGGAACGGGAGCAGCGTTGACCGGCGAGCCCCTATCACCGCTGGTTCCGGGGGCTGCTGGTCCGCGACAGGTTTTCGCCACGCTCGGTCGCATAGCCATCGCAGTCACGGCGCTCCTGACCGTCTACTTCATGGTTCCCCTGCAGAACAGGGACCACGTCGGGGTCAGGGCCATCGCCGTGATTGTCGGTCTGACTGTGTTTGGGGCGATCTTCGTCCGGCAGATGCGGCAGATTCGCAAGGCGCACTACCCAGTTCTTCGGGCTGTCGAGGCAATCGCCTTGGTGGCGACGCTCTTCATTGTTGTGGTGGCTGGTATTCACTTCACCTTGAGCACGGTAACTCCAAGCAGTTACACCGAGGTACTGAGTCGACTCGATGCGCTTTACTTCACGGTCACCACGCTGGCCACTGTTGGCTACGGGGACATCACCCCCACCTCGGGCGTCACTCGCTCGGTGACGATGATCCAGATGGTGCTGGGGGTCACCCTGCTGGGCGCCGGAATCCGGGTCTCGCTCGGCATCGCGCAAATGGTCGCCAAGGAACGCCTGCACGACCAGGACTGAATCTGCCGACGGCGACCCGTTTGGCGCCCGAGCCAATCGCTCATTGGATACAATCTCCACCTCATGAGTGGAGGTCTTGTGACTGCAGGTGCGCTCGATGGCATCGTCATCGCTGACTTCAGCCGGGTACTGGCTGGTCCGTACGCGACGATGTTGCTGGCCGACCTCGGGGCCGAGGTCGTCAAGATCGAACGCCCCATCGTCGGCGATGACACCCGGGCGTGGGGACCGCCCTGGCGGGCCGACCAGTCGACCTACTTCGCGTCGGTGAACCGGAACAAGGAGTCTGTGGTTGTCGACCTCGCAACAGCGGAGGGTCGAGACGAGGCCAAGCAGATCGCATCCCGGGCAGACGTCTTGGTCGAGAACTTCAAGCCGGGTGCCTTCGACCGGATGGGGCTCGGCTATGACGAGCTGAGCGTGACCAACCCAGGCTTGGTCTACTGCTCGATCACCGGCTTCGGCACCACGGGGGGAGCCGACCTACCGGGGTACGACCTGCTCGTCCAGGCCGTCGGTGGGCTGATGAGCATCACCGGAGCTGATGCCGACAACCCGGTGAAAGTGGGAGTGGCGCTCGTCGATGTCATCACCGGCTTGCATGCCACTGTTGGCATCCTCGCGGCGTTGACTGAGCGGGCAACCAGTGGTCGCGGCCAGCGCGTCGAGGTCAACCTGCTCTCGTCGCTCTTGTCGGGGATGGTCAACCAGTCAGCTGGTTACGTTGGGGGCGGATTTGTCCCGCAGATCATGGGCAACCGGCACCCCAGCATTTCGCCCTACGAGTCCTATCCGACAGCTGACCACCAGATGGTGATCGCGGTTGGCAACGATCGGCAGTTCCGGGCTTGCGCGGAGGTGCTCGGCGTGCCCGAGTGGTCCAAAGACCCGAGGTTCGCCACGAATCCTGACCGCGTTCAGCATCGCGACGAGCTCTACACCGCCATGTGTGCACGTCTGGTGACTCGCGGAGCCGAGCACTGGTTCGAGAAACTCTCGGCCGCCGGTGTGCCGGCGGGTCCCATTAACGACATCGAAGGGGCATTCGCCCTGGCCGATCGGCTCGGACTAGCTCCGGTGGCGACTGTCGACGGAGAGCCGACCGTTGCCAATCCCATCCGACTCGGGCGGACGCCGGTCAGTTACCGCACCGCTCCACCATCTCTGGGAGGTGCCGCAATGAATGAGGTTCCCAACGGCACTTCCCTGGGGAACCATCGATGACCCGGCAGCAGTTCCGGCGTCCACCGACCGCCCAGGAGGCGGTGCTGGCTGAGCTGCGGCGCGCAATCATCAGCGGTGAGCTACGCCCTGGTGAGCAGGTGCTGCAGGACGCCCTGGCCGAGCGGTTCGGAGTCTCGCGGGTTCCGCTGCGTGAGGCGCTGAAGATCCTCGAGGGTGAGGGCCAGGTCATCTACCGCCCGCACCGCGGGTACTTCGTTGCCGAGCTCGATATCGACGATCTTCGCGAGGTCTATCGCATCCGAGACCTCTTGGAGTCTGAGGCGGTGCGCGTTGCAGTGCCAAAGATCACCCGTGAGCAGATAACGGCGCTTGCAGAGGCACTTGAAGCCGTCGAGCATGCGTCTGCCGCTGGCGACCTGCAGATGATGACTGAGGCCAACCGCAGATTCCACTTCGGCTTGATCGAGTCTGCCGGGATGCCCCGTCTGTCGCGGTTGGTGCGGGTGCTCTGGGACGCCACCGATGTCTACCGTTCGCTGTACTACTCCGACGGTAATCACCGGGAGGCCGTCCACGACGAGCATCGGGCGGTTCTTGAGGCCGTCCGGCTGGGGGATGCTGAGCGAGCAGTCACCGAGTTACGCACCCATCGCGATCGGGCCGTATCGGCGCTGGAGCGGGTCCTTCCAGCTCGGTGAGCCCCCATTCGGCGGACCCCGGTGCAAAACCAGTGTTGCCGTTGGTCCGGCGTGACAGGCTGAGGACCTGTTCTCGTGGCCGTTGAGGGGAGGGTGTCCGTGGATGGCAAAGGCTTCATGATCGGACTGGCCCTCCTCGTCGCCATCTTGATCGTGCTCTTGGCCGTTGCAATGTCAGGTGGCGCTACCGATGACGGCGGTGGCGAAGACTGCATCTCGCAGGAGTTCTGCTGATGAAACGACGCGTGCGTATCGTTTCCTAGCGGTAAGCAGCGATTCCGGTAACGGCTTGGCCGATGACGAGCGTGTGAATCTCTTCGGTGCCCTCATACGTGAGCACCGACTCGAGGTTGTTGGCGTGGCGCAGCACTGGGTACTCCAAGGTGACGCCGTTGGCACCCAAGATGGTGCGTGACTCGCGAGCGATGGCCATTGCCTCACGGACGTTGTTCAGCTTGCCGACCGAGACCATCTCTGGCGTGATGGCACCGGCGTCCTTGAGCCGGCCGAGGTGCAGGGCGAGCAGGAATGCCTTGTCCAGTTCGACGGTCATGTCGGCGAGCTTCTTCTGGGTGAGCTGGAAGCCGGCGATCGGCTTGTCGAACTGTTCGCGGCCGATGGCGTAGTCGATCGCGGTTTCCAGGCAGTCGCGCGCCGCTCCCACCACGCCAAATACGATCCCGAAGCGAGCCTCGGAAAGACATGAGAGCGGCCCCTTCAGGCCGACGACATCGGGGAAGACCGCTGATTCGGGAAGCCGAACGTTCTCGAGCACGAGTTCACTGGTGATCGAAGCGCGGAGACTGAGCTTGCTCTTGATCACCGGCGCGCTGAAACCTGGCGTATCAGTGGGGACGACGAACCCTCGGATCCCGTCGTCGGTCTGCGCCCACACCACGGCGACATCTGCGACGGCGCCATTGGTGATCCACATCTTGGTGCCGTTGAGCAACCAGTCGGTGCCGTCGCGCTTGGCCGAGGTCCGCATTCCCGAAGGGTTCGAGCCGAAGTCGGGTTCGGTCAGTCCGAAGCAGCCGATCGCCTCTCCTGCCGCCATGTCCGGGAGCCAGTGCTGCTTGTGTTCTTCAGTCCCCCACTTCCAGATGGCAAACATCGCCAACGATCCCTGGACACTCACGAGCGAGCGGATTCCGGAGTCAACTGCTTCGAGCTCCATGCAGGCCAGACCGTAGGCAACGGCGCTGGTTCCGGCGCAGCCGTAGCCCTCTAGGTGCATGCCGAGGACTCCGAGCCCACCCAGGTCACGAGCGAGCTCACGAGCTGGGATCGTCCCCGACTCGAACCACTTGGCGACGTGCGGACGCAGCCGGTCGTCACCGAACTGGCGAACGGTGTCACGGATGGCCCGCTCCTCGGCGTCGAGAAGGGTGTCAGTGGCGATCAGGTCGAGCGGCCGGACCGGCATGGGGGCTCCCAACGATGGAGGCAGCGACGGACGAAGATTGGATCCAATATACCACCGGGTGCCGTCATGGGCGAACTACCCGGAGATGAAGTAGAGCTTGCGAACCGTCTCGAGGATGTCCCAGCGGCCGGACCAGCCCTTCGGCAAGGTCAGGACGTCACCGGCGGTCAGCTCAACCGACGCGCCATCGGCGTCGGACAGTCGGGCCCGGCCGGCGAGGATCTGCACGGTCTCGTGGTCCGGGCGGTTCTCGATCGACCAGCCGCCAGGGGTGCACTCCCAGAGCCCGACCTGGACGCCGTTGCCTTCGAAGAAGATGCGGCCGCTCATCAGGGGTTCACCCACGTCAGCACCGACGCGCGGGCCCCAGTCCTCAAGGTCGGTCGAGAGTTCGGCGTAGGCATTGGCAACCAGGAGCGGCGTGGTCACGGTGGATTCCTTTCAGGAGGATGTGGCACGTGAAGCGTCTCCTTCATCATGGACCTTGAGGGGATGGCGCGTCTCGGGGGTAGGGATCGAGCTGCGGTGCCATGATGCCGCGGGGCCTTTCTGTACCACCGCCTCGCGCGGGGACCCCGCATCGGACCGAGGAGTTGTGATGACCGACCGCCCACTTACTGTTCTTTTCCTGCCCGAGTCTGCATACGGACCAACCGGCAACTGCATCGGCATCGGCAACGTGTTGCTGGGACGTGGCCATCGGGTGGTGTTCGCCGCTGAAGCCAGCTGGAAGGGGAAGCTGCAGCCGTTGGGTTTTGTCGAAGACCTGGTCGACCTGGCTCCTCCTGCCGAGGGGGGCGACGACTCTGACCCGGGTGCGTTCTGGAAAGAGTTCATCCGCGAGACCTCGCCAGAGTTTCGCAAGCCGACCGTCGACCAGCTGGCTTCCTTCATCGCACCCACCTACCAGGCGTTGATTGACGGAGCGAAGTACTGCGAACCGCACTTGCGCGAGATCATCGCGCGGCAACAGCCTGACGTCATCGTTGAAGACAATGTCGTGATCTTTCCGGCACTGACGACGGCTGATGCTCCATTCGTCCGAATCGTCAGCTGTAATCCGCTCGAGGTGAAGGGTGCTGGGGTCGCCCCCACGTTCTCCGGTTTGCCGGCCGATGATGAAGGTGAGTGGTCGGCCTTTCGGACGGAGTATGAACGTACCCACCGCGACATGTGGAACGACTTTAACGATTTCGTCGTTTCCTGCGGTGCGGATCCGCTGCCCGACCTCGACTTCATGCCAGTGTCCGCGCATGCCAACTTGTATGTCTTCCCTGAGGAGGCCGACTACGTCGATCGGCGGCCGCTCGACGCCACTTGGCACCGGCTTGACTCCAGTGTCCGCTCCACCGATGAGCCGTTCGAAGTGCCGGCTCAACTGATCGATCGGCCCCACGGGTCCGGTCTCATCTACCTCTCGCTCGGCTCACTGGGCAGCGCCGATGTTGATCTGATGAAGCGTTTGGTCGAGGTTCTTGGAAAGACACGGCACCGGTTCATCGTGAGCAAAGGCCCTCAGCACTCCGAGTACGAGCTCGCAGACAACATGTGGGGTCTTGAGTTCTTGCCGCAGACCTCCCTGATGCCACTGGTCGATCTGGTGATCACTCACGGTGGGAACAACACGACGACTGAGGCGCTGCACTTCGGCAAGCCGATGGTCCTCCTTCCCTTGTTCTGGGACCAGTACGACAACGCCCAGCGCATGGACGAGCTGGGCTTCGGACGCCGGTTACGCACCTACGCCTTCACCGATGGCGAACTGGCCGAAGCGGTCGACGGCCTCTTTGCAGACGCGGAGCTACGCTCGCGAATGGACGCCATGGGCGCGGCGATTCGTGCGCGCCGTGGCAAGGAGCGGGCAGCCGATGTGATCGAGCAGGTAGCGCAGCAGCATCGTGACCGACGCTGACTCGTCCAGCTTCGGGTCACTGGCTGCTCTGGCCGCCGCGACTGACCCGATCCAGTTGCTGCCCGAGCGCCGTCGCGTCGAGGGATCGCCCGTCCCTGCACAGCTTTGCTTGGTCGGCGCAACGCCACTGTCGTCCGACCTCTGGATCGGCGTCTTCAGCGATCCCGATGGCCAACTGCTAGCCGCGCCCTTTCGGGTAGGGGGTGCGGCTTTGCTACGGGCGGCGCCTGGCGATGGGGCCGCCGCGGCGCTGATGCGTCTGCTGGTTGATGGCGAGGAAGCGGGAAATGGTGGGTTCTCGTTCACTTCGTTCGCTCCCGATGGCTTTGAGGCGCTTGACCAAGGTGCCGCGGAGCGGGCGATGGAAGTTGACCAGACCCACGAGTCGGTCGTCGTAGCGGATGCGTCAGTGGTGAAGTGGGCTGTACGCGCCGAACCGACACCAGCGCCTCGGCTGATCGCACAGCTGAGCATGGCTGGTTTTGCCGAGATGCCACGGCCTTGGGGGTTCGTCACCTGGACGGACGGCCGCGAAGAGGTGCTCGTCGCTTCGGTCATGCAGTTCCTCGCCGGGGCCACTGACGGCTGGACGTGGGCTGTGCTCGACGCTGGTGACTTTGCCGCGAGGGGTGGCAATCTGGATGAGTCGATCGATGCTCTGGGAGTCGTTGGAGCCGTGATCGCCGACATGCATGCGGCATTGGCCACACCGACGACGGTGATGCCGTCTCCCACTCGGCTGGCGGGAAGCGTCGATGCGCGCGAGTGGCGTCGGCTAGCGCGCACCTTGCTTGATGATGTGCTCGGGTCGGTCGACGGCGAAGAGGGGCATCGACTGGTGGACCTCAGCGGGCCGATCGGTGAGGTCTTTGATGAACTAAGCGGCGTGATCGACACGACCGTGATCGCGGTGCATGGCGACTTACACGTCGGTCAAGTTCTGCGGTGGAATGGCGGGTATGCGGTAGGAGACTTCGACGGCAATCCCGTGCTTACGGTTGCCGAGCGGCTTGCTCCACAGCCGGCGGCGCGCGATGTGGCAGGCATGCTGCAGTCGATCGACCACGTGGGGCGGGTTGTCGTGCGCCGGGTCGGCGGAGCCGATGCTGGGCGGACGGCCGTTTGGATCGCTGAGGCGCAGGCGCGCTTCCTCGGGGCCTACCGAGCGCGGCTTGCCGAACGGGGTCTGGCCGGTCTCCTTGACGAACGGCTCCTACGGCCGTTCCAGGTCGAGCAGGAGTGTCGGGAGTTCCTCTACGCTGTGCGGCACCTGCCGCGGTGGAAGTACGTGCCGGACCAGGCGTTGCAGGCGCTCTTTCCCCAAGCGTGACGCTCAGGAGAACCGTGGACCCGAATCTGTTCGCCGCCGACATCGAGGCACGACCATCGGTCTTGCGCGATCTGCAGCGCGTTCTGGTCACCGACGACCCGTGGTCCGACGTTCCCGATGACATCGGACAGATTCTCCTGCTGGGCATGGGATCGTCGATGTTTGCCGCTGGGGTTGCTGCTGCCCGGCTCAGGGCCCATGGTGTTGACGCTGTCGCTGAGCTCGCATCGTCTGAGCTACTGCCGCCACCGGGTACCGAACAGCTCGTCGTCGCCATCTCTGCATCCGGGGGCTCACGCGAGACACAGGACGCAGTGAATCAGTATGCCGGCCAATCGCCAGTGTTCGTCGTCACCAACGTGGAGGGATCCCCGCTCACCGAGGTCGCAGACCACACCGTGCTCATGCACGCCGGCCCTGAGCACGGTGGGGTGTCGTGTCGTTCGTACACCAACACCCAGGTACTGCTCCTGGCGCTGGAGGCCAAGTTCACTGCGGTCGAGCGAGATCTGTTGGCGATTCTCGGCCGCACTGTTGAAGCAGCCCAGGACCTTCTCGACCGTCAGGTCGGCTGGCTTCCGGAGACCGTTGAGCGCCTGGCCGGCCCCGACGTGACGGCCGTCGTCGCGCCATTCCGCAGGCTCGGAAACGCCCAGCAGTCGGCCCTGATGCTCCGCGAGGGACCGCGACGCCCCGCAGTCGCTTCGGAGACGGGGGAGTGGAGCCATGTTGACGTCTACCTGACCAAGACTCAGGACTACCGGATGCTGCTCCTTCCGGGCAGTCGGTACGAGGACGAGCTACTGCGATGGACACGTGAGCGTGGGTCGACCGTCGTGGCCGCCGGTGCTCAGGTGGAAGGCGCCGACCACGTCGTGCGCTACCGGCACGATGACGACGAGGACGTCCGCCTTCTGACCGAACTGATGGTGGCCGAACTCGTGGCAGCCGACGTCTGGAAAGCGGGGGCCTGAGCGGGAGCCGTCGTCAGGTTAGGGGTCGGCGCCAGGCTAAGACGTATTCCGGTACGGGGTAGGGCTCGACCAGGTCAGGGGCCGACTTCGGCTCACCGAAGCTTTCCACGATCGGGACGACCCCGGCCCAAATGGGGCGAGAGATGTCGTCTTCCTCGTCCGCTGGTGGACCTTCGGAGAGTTTGACCGACATCTCGGTGAGATCGAGTGACAGGACCAAGGTTGCAGCCAGCTCTTTCTTGTTGGGGTGGCGCGCCTCGCTCCACCGCCCTGGGAGCAAGTGTTCGGTGATGACCTCAAGGGCGTGGTCCTTGTCGTCACCTTCGAGCACCGATGAGGAACCGAGAACCATGACCCCGCGGTAGTTCATTGACGACTCGAAGGTCGACCGCGCGAGGACCATGCCGTCCAGCAGGGTGACGGTCAGACACATGGGCTGGCCTTCGGCCAGGCCTCGGAAGAGCCGGCTTCCGGTCGATCCGTGGAAGAGCACCCGGTCACCGTCGCGGGCATAGCCGACCGGCACCACATAGGGCTGTCCGCTGTCGTCGACGACGGAGACGTGAGCGACGAAACCGGCGTCCAAGATCGCGTAGCCGGTTGCCCGATCGTTGACGGTCTTCTCCGGTATCCGGCGAACAGTGGTCCGCTCGGTCGAGCCGGGAGAGGGCAGAGTGGTCTCGGTCATCGGTTCCTCACTGATCGGGTCCGCCGGTGCGTGCGGAGTTAGAGCATCGCCCAGGCTTCGGTGAGGACCGAGCGGAGGGTCGACTCGATCTGGTCGAACTCCTTCTGGCCAACGATCAGCGGTGGTGCCAACTGAATGACGGGGTCTCCGCGGTCGTCGGCGCGGCAGTAGAGCCCGGCGTCGAAGAGCGCTTTCGACAGGAAGCCACGGAGCAGGCGTTCGGCCTCGTCGTCATCGAAGGTCTCCTTGGTCTTCTTGTCCTTGACCAGTTCGATGCCGTAGAAGTACCCGTCGCCGCGAACGTCGCCAACGATTGGAAGGTCGTTGAGCTTCTCAAGCGTTGAGCGGAAGGCCCCTTCGTTCGCGCGGACGTGCTCGTTGATGCCTTCGCGCTCGAAGATGTCGAGGTTGGCGAGAGCAACGGCTGCCGCGACCGGGTGACCACCCCACGTATAGCCATGGGCGAAGTACTCCTGGCCGTGCCGGAACGGCTCGAAGAGCCGGTCGCTGACAATCATCGCGCCGAGTGGGGCGTAACCGGACGTGAGTCCCTTCGCTGACGTGATGATGTCCGGGGTCACGCCGTAGCGCTTGGTGGCGAAGTAGTCGCCGATCCGCCCGTATGCGCAGATCGTCTCGTCGGAGACGAAGAGCACGTCGTACTCGTCGCAGATCTCGCGAACGCGCTCGAGGTATCCGGGCGGCGGCGGGAAGCACCCACCGGAGTTCTGCACCGGTTCGAGGAATACTGCGGCGACGGTTTCTGGGCCTTCGAACTCGATCGCTTCGGCGATTCGGTTGGCCGCCCACTGCCCGAAAGCATGGATGTCGTCGCCGTGCTCAGGTGCCCGGTAGAAGTTGGTGTTCGGCACTTTGATGCCGGTCGGGACGAGTGGCTCGAAGTACTTCTTGGCGTCTGGAATCCCGGTGATGGAAAGGGCACCGTGTGGCGTGCCGTGGTAGGCGATCGAACGGCTGATCACCTTGTGCTTCATCGGCTTGCCGGTCATCTTGAAGAACTGCTTCGCCAGCTTCCACGCACTCTCGACTGCTTCACCGCCGCCGGAGGTGAAGAAGACCCGGTTGAGGTCGCCGGGTGCAAGCTCGGCAAGCCGGTCGGCGAGTTCGATCGCCGGTGGGTGCGCGTAGGACCACAGCGGGAAGAAGGCGAGTTCAGACGCCTGCTTAGCCATGACTTCGGCAAGCTCGGTGCGACCGTGGCCGACCTGAACGACGAACAGACCAGCAAGTCCGTCGAGGTACTTGTTGCCCTGGTCGTCCCAGATGTAGGCGCCGTCGCCGCGGGTGATGACCGGGACGTGGCCACCCTGCTCGAAGGTTGAGTGGCGGGTGAAGTGCATCCACAGGTGGTCGCGGGCGCTCTCGGCCAAGAGGTCGTCGCCTGGCTCGTTGACGTATTGCGGTGATGTGCTCATCGGGTTCCCCAGGAGTAGATCTGTTTACGGAGCTTGAGGTAGACGAAGCTCTCGGTGTGCCGGACGCCGGGGATCGCCCGGATCTGACGGTTGATGACGTCGAGCAAGTGGTCGTCGTCCTCGCAAACTACCTCGACAAGAATATCGTAGGAGCCAGCGGTGATGACGACGTAGTCGACTTCTGACATGGCCGCGAGTGCATCGGCGACTTGTTCCATGTCGCCTTCGACCCGGACCCCGATCATGGCTGCCCGCGGAAATCCCACGGAGAGCGGATCGGTGACAGCCACGATCTGCATGACGCCGGTCTCCTGGAGGCGCTGTACGCGCTGGCGTACAGCTGCCTCCGAGAGCCCGACGGCCTTGCCGATCGCCGAGTAGGGCCGGCGCCCGTCCTCCTGCAGCTGCTCGATGATTGCCTTCGACACGTCGTCGAGGACGGCACCATTGCTGCGCTCGGAGACGCGATCACGGCTGACCATTGGCGCATCCTGTCGTCATTAGCCACTGAATGCAAGTGATTCCGTCGACAAATGGGGACTGAGCGACGGAATCAGTATCTGATGTTGGCCAACTCTGTCGTTTCCGGCGGTCGAGGGCTAGGGTGAGAAGACCGGGCAGATTGCCACCGATCACGCCCCAACGATCAGCCAGACGACCAGCTACACGACCAGCTACACGACCAGCTACACGACCCGTTGTCCCACCCCGAACGAGGAGAGCACGTGAGCGACCGCGTCATTCGCAACTTCATCAACGGCGAGTCCGTTGACTCCGCCGATGGTCAGATGATGGACCTCATCAACCCGACCACCGGAGAGGTCTTCGCCCAGGCGGCCAAGAGCTCGGCTGAGGACGTCGACCGTGCCTTCTCCGCGGCGTCGACCGCCTTCGACTCGTGGAAGCACAGCACACCTTCCGAGCGGTCGTTGGCCCTGTTGAAACTCGCCGACGCGATCGAGGCCAACGCCGACGAGCTGGTTGCACTGGAGAGTGAGAACACCGGCAAGCCCCTGGCGTTGACCGCCAGCGAGGAGATCCCTCCGATGGTCGACCAGATCCGGTTCTTCGCCGGCGCTGCTCGCAACCTCGAAGGTCGATCAGCCGGTGAGTACATGGCTGGCCACACGTCGATGATTCGCCGTGAGCCGGTCGGTGTCGTCGGACAGGTCTCGCCCTGGAACTACCCGATGATGATGGCCGTGTGGAAGTTTGCTCCGGCGATCGCCGCTGGTTGCACCACCGTCCTCAAGCCATCAGACACGACACCGGCCACGACAGTGCGGATGGCTGAGATCGCCGCCGAGTACCTACCGCCGGGCGTGTTCAACGTCGTCACGGGTGACCGCGACACCGGTCGGGCACTGGTCGACCACAAGACGCCGCGGTTGATTTCGATCACCGGTTCGACCCGGGCTGGCATGCAGATCGCCGAGTCGGCGAGCAAGGACCTGAAGCGCCTGCACCTAGAACTGGGCGGCAAGGCCCCCGTGATCATCTTTGACGACGCCGACATCGCTGCCGCCGCTGAGGCGATTGCGGTTGCCGGCTACTTCAACGCGGGGCAGGACTGTACGGCGGCCACCCGTGTGCTCGCCGCCCCTGGCGTCTACGACGACTTCGTTGCCGCCCTCACCGAGCAAGCACTCAACACGGCGACTACCTACGAGAACGGACCTGGCGACGAAGACGCGATGGTTCCGCCGGTCAACAACGTTGCACAGTTCGACCGGGTCCTCGGGTTCTTCGATCGGCTGCCCGACCATGCCCGGGTGACGGCCGGTGGCGAGAAGATCGGCGACCACGGCTATTACGTCAAGCCCAGCGTCATCGCCGATGTCACCCAGAACGACGAGGTGATCCAGAGCGAGATCTTCGGTCCAGTTATCACCGTTCAGAAGTTCTCCGACGAGGCTGAGGCTCTTCGCTTCGGCAACGGGGTCGACTACGGCCTCGCGTCCAGCGTGTGGACCAAGGACTTCGGTCGGGCCATGCGGATGGCCAAGAACCTCGACTTCGGCTGCGTCTGGATCAACACGCACATCCCGCTCGTGGCCGAGATGCCGCACGGTGGCTTCAAGCATTCCGGCTACGGCAAAGACCTCTCGATGTACGGGTTCGACGACTACACCCGGATCAAGCACGTCATGGCCAACATCGACAGCTGATCGCGGCTGTAATTCTCCGACGAAGGCGAGCCCCAACGGGGCTCGCCTTCGTCGTTCTACTGAGGGGAACGGCCCGCTGCCAGCAACTTCCTGATTCGACATTCCGGATGCCTCGAAAGTCACGATTTCGTCGCGAAGCGGAGGCAAAGCGACGGAATCGCTTGTATGCGGGATCACCGTCTGTCAGGATCAGCGCTCATTGGCGGGTCGGCCTGTCCCTCGCGCGACGTTTGTCGTTGGCGGGTCGGGCCGGTGGGTGCCACCGCTCGTTGGGCGGGTACCGTTACTGCGTTGAGGTGCGATGAGGCTGAGGGGCCACCGTCGCACCTTGAGTACTAGGAGTTCGAGTTTTAGGAGTTTGAGTATCAGGGGCATTCGGAGAACTACCAGATCAGTGGGGTCTCTCCGCCAACCGGCGGATACGAGGAGGACGCGATGACCATCGCCAGCCACTTCATCGGCGGCAAGGCCGTCGAGAGTTCGACCGGTGACACCGACGACGTCATTGACCCCAGCAACGGCGAGGTCATCCAGCAGGTCACCCTCGCCACCCCGGCCGACGTCGACACGGCGGTTGCCGCAGCCTCCTCCGCTTTCCCGGAGTGGTCATCAGCCACCCCGGGCGCTCGATCTGACGCCCTCGCGGCATTCGCCCGGATCTTGGACTCGCGGGCGGCTGAGTTCGCCGCGGTTGAGAGCCGGCAGGCGGGCAAACCGATCCGGCTGGCTACCGAGTTTGACGTCCCAGGAACGGTCGACAACGTTGGTTTCTTCTCAGGAGCGGCCCGAAACCTCGAGGGACGTGCGGCCGGTGAGTACAGCGCGGACCACACCTCGGTCGTCAGACGCGAGGCAATCGGAGTTGTCGGCTCGATCGCTCCCTGGAACTACCCGCTCCAAATGGCGGGTTGGAAGATTCTTCCGGCGATTGCTGCCGGCAACACGATCGTGCTCAAGCCAGCAGAGATGACCCCCCTTACCTCGGTGATGTTCGCCGAGGCTGCGCATGAGGCCGGGATTCCAGCCGGGGTGATCAACGTGATCACCGGACGCGGGTCGGTGGCCGGCAACCACCTGATCGCTCACCCCGATGTGTCAATGGTCTCTTTCACAGGTTCTACTCCGGTGGGACAGAAGGTGATGAAGACCGCGTCTGAGACGGTCAAGCGGGTCCACCTAGAACTGGGCGGCAAGGCTCCCTTTGTGGTCTTCGATGACGCCGACCTTGAGGCAGCGATCCAGGGCGCGGTCGCGGGTTCGTTGATCAACTCTGGGCAGGATTGCACGGCGGCCACCCGGGCATACGTTCAGCGGCCGTTCTACGAGGCTTTCGTGCAGGGTGTTGCCGACGTCATGGCTGGCGTTCGCCTGGGACCAACAGCTGACCCGGCGACTGACCAGGGACCGCTCATCTCCTGGAAGCAGCAGGAGAGCGTCGCTGGCTACGTTGAACGGGCGCGCAACTACGGCGCCAAGATCGTCACCGGCGGGCAGATCCCCGGCGGAGAGTTGGTCAAGGGCTCGTACTACGAGCCAACGCTGGTGATCGACGCCGCTCAAGACTCTGAGATCGTTCAGGAAGAGCTCTTCGGCCCGGTTCTGGTGGTGCTGCCGTTCGATGACGACGACGAGGGTTTGCGCCTGGCCAACGACACACCCTTCGGTCTCGCGGCCTCGGTGTGGACTCGCGATGTCTTCCGCTCGCTCCGGGCAACCAGCGAGATCCGCTCGGGATGCGTGTGGGTCAATGACCACATTCCGATCATCAGCGAGATGCCACACGGCGGCTACAAGCAGTCCGGCTTCGGCAAGGACATGAGCCAGTACTCGTTCGACGAGTACACCAACGTCAAGCACGTCATGTACGACCGCACCGCGGTTGTACGCAAAGACTGGCACCGGACCATCTTTGGATCTCGGTGACCGGCGAATCGAGGGGATTCGCACCCATCACAACCATCGCGGAGGACAAGCCAGCATGACTGACCTGAACCCATTTTCAAACCCGGTATCGGGCGTTCGCAACACGGGTCTGTCCCGTCGCGGCTTCCTGCGCGGGGTAGGCGCAACTGGCGCAGCAGCTGCTGGTGCCAGTCTGCTGGCGGCCTGCGGCGGCGACAGCACCACTGATCCTGGAACCGGTGGCAGCGAGGACAAGATCCTCAACTTCGCCAACTGGCCGCTCTACATCGACCAGATCAAGCGGGACCAGAAGGCTGCCGGCACCACGATGGCGGACTTCCAGGACCAAACCGGTATCCAGGTGAACTACAGCGAACCGGTCAACGACAACGAGGAGTATTTCGCCAAGATCCGACCGGTTCTGGCCGCCAACAAGGACGTCGGCGTCGACTCGTTCGTGCTGACCGACTGGATGGCATCGAAGTTGATCAACTTGACGTGGCTCGAGCAGATCGACAAGGCGAACATCCCGAACTTCGACAACCTCTCCTCGGCGCTCAAGGAGCCGACCTTCGACCCCAACCGCGACTACTCACTGCCTTGGCAGTCTGGGGTCACGGGCATTGCCTACGACTCCAGCGTCACCGGTGCGGTTGGTTCGATCACTGACCTACTCACCAATCCCGACCTCAACGGCGGCATCACGGTGCTCAAGGAGATGCGCGACACGATGGGGCTGATCTTGCTCGATCAAGGTGCCGACCCAGCCGACTTCACCGAGGACGAGTGGGCAGCGGCGATTGATGCGCTGGGTGCTGCCAAGGATTCGGGTCAGATCCGTCAGTTCACCGGCAACAACTACGCCCAGCTGTTGGCCCAGGGCACGATCGCGGCCTGCATCGCTTGGTCCGGAGACGTCATCCAGCTGCAGTTTGACAACCCGAACATCGAGTTCGTCATCCCGGAGGCTGGCGGGATGCTCTGGTCGGACAACATGTTGATTCCGATTAACGCCCAGCACAAGGCCAACGCCGAGACGTGGATGAACTACTACTACGACCCGAAGGTGGCAGCAAAGCTCGCTGCGTGGGTGAACTACATCTGCCCAGTGCAGGGTGCTCAGGAGGAGCTGGCCAAGACCGACGCCACGCTCGCCAAGAACCCGTTGATCTTCCCAACCGACAAGGAACTGGGCATGCTGGCGATCTTCCAGGCGCTCAGTGACGAAGAGGAGACGAAGTACTCCACCGAGTTCCAGGCGATCGCAGTCTGATCCCAGGTCTTTCTTTTCGAGTGCGCCCTTGCCACACTGAACCGTTACAGCCACGAAGGCCGTAGCGGAAGGTGGCGAGGGCGCACTTGGGAGCCCGAGCACCGCACGACCCCCTACCCACCGATCCCAGCCCACGAATCAGGACCGATGAGCGAACAGACCCCCACCACCTTGGCCGCATCCACCTCGACCGGGGGCGGCGCCGACCTGCACATCGTCGACGTCACCAAGCGCTTCGCGAGCTTCAAAGCCGTTGATGACCTGACGCTGACGATTCCGGCCGGATCGTTCTTTGCCCTGCTCGGCCCTTCTGGTTGCGGCAAGACCACGACGCTGCGCATGGTGGCTGGGCTCGAGGAGCCGAGCGCCGGCCGGATCGTCATCGGTTCCGAGGACGTCACGCACTTGAAGCCGTACAAGCGGCCGGTGAACACCGTCTTTCAGTCCTATGCGCTCTTCCCTCACCTGGACATCTTCGAGAACGTTGCCTTCGGCCCACGTCGCTCGAAGAACAAGGACGTCCGCAACGAGGTTGAGGCCATACTTGAGTTGGTCGAACTTTCCACCTTTGCGAGGCGCAAGCCCTCCCAACTCTCTGGTGGCCAGCAGCAGCGCGTCGCCGTGGCGCGCGCTCTGATCAACAAACCAGAGGTTCTCCTGCTCGACGAGCCGCTCGGAGCCCTCGACCTCAAGCTCCGCCGCCAGATGCAGATCGAGCTGAAGCGCATTCAGACCGATGTCGGGATCACCTTTGTCCACGTCACCCACGACCAGGAGGAGGCCATGACGATGGCCGACACCATCGCGGTCATGAATGCAGGACGGATCGAGCAGATGGGTGCACCCATGGAGCTCTACGAGAACCCGGTCACCACTTTCGTCGCCAACTTCCTCGGTCAGTCCAACCTGATCAAGGGCGAGCTCACCGGCAAGAGCGGAGGAGACGCACTTCTAGAGGTACAGGGGCAGCGGATGGCGATGCCCACTGAGCGCGTCCACTCAGAGCGCGATGAGGTGTGGGTCGGAGTGCGACCGGAAAAGATGCAGATCAGTCGAGCCGGAACGCTAACTGACGGCGAGAACGCTGTCACCGGAGTTGTCACCGACGCCAGCTACATCGGGGTCTCGACCCAGTACCTCGTCGACCTGCCGTGGGGGCAGGAGGTCGGGGTGTTCGCGCAGAACCTGTCGACGGAGGGACCCCTCAGTACCGGCGACAACGTCGTGCTGCACTGGAACCCTGCCCACACCTTCGCGCTCGACGCCACGCAAGATGCTGACGCCGGCGCTGAGAAGGTCGAGGGGGACGAGTGAGCGCCGCGCCAGCTCCAGGCGCTGCCGCCAAAGCTCCGGCAGATGACGTGGCCCGACCAGTCGGTGCGCACAAATGGACCCCGTACGTGCTGCTCACGCCAGGGATGCTTTGGCTCGGTGTTTTCTTCGTCGTCCCGACGGTCATGCTCGTCAAGATGTCGTTGTCGTCGGGAACGGCGTTTAGCGGCGACGGCTCCTTCACGTTTTCCAGGAGTGCCCTGCAGTGGAGCAACTACGGCGATGCCTGGACGAAGTATGTGATCGACACGCCGATCTTCCAGAAATCGCTGATCTACGCGCTGATCGCCACAACGCTCACCCTGGTGATCGCCTACCCACTTGCCTACACGATCGCTTTCAAGTCGGGACGGTGGAAGAACTTCCTGCTTGTGCTGGTCATCGCCCCCTTCTTCACCAGCTTCCTGCTGAGGACGAACGCCTGGCAGACGATTCTGGTCGACTCAGGCCCGGTGGTGACCTTCATGGAGAACATCGGGCTGCTCGACTTCTTGCACACGGTGACGAACATCCCGGACTCGTGGCCGAGCTGGGCCCAGATTTTCCCGGACGGAATCACCGACCCGAACCGGGTGCTGGCGACGCCCCTTGCCGTGATCGTTGGGCTCGCCTACAACTTCCTACCGTTCATGACGCTCCCGCTGTATGCGAGCCTGGAGCGAATCGATATTCGCTTCATCGAAGCGGCCACCGACCTCTACTCGTCAGCGTGGACCGCTTTCCGCAAGGTGACCTTCCCGCTCTCCCTCCCAGGAGTGGTTGCAGGAACGCTGCTGACCTTCATCCCGGCAGCAGGTGACCCGGTCAACGCTGCACTGCTCGGCTCTGCCAGCGACGCCATGATGGGGAACGCCATCGATGCCCAGTTCAAGTCGACGGGCAACTACCCGCTTGCGGCCGCTTTGTCGGCGCTGCTGATGTTCGTCATTGTGGCAATGGTCTCGGTCTATGTTCGCCGCGCCGGAACTGAGGAGCTCGTCTGATGTCGACGATCACGATTGATGAACGCCGCGCGCAGGCGCTCGCCGAGCTGCCGCCCTACCGTGAGCCAGGAATCTTGGCACGCGGCTCGCGCTGGGTGCGGGCGCACATCATTCAGTTCTGCGCTGCGGGTGCGCTTCTGTTCATGTTCATCCCGGTCGTCATCGTCGTGATCTTCTCGTTCAACCTTCCCGACGGCAAGTACAACTATGTGTGGGCCCAGTTCTCGACTTCGGCGTGGGTGAACGTCTGGAGCAACACGCAGATCACCGACTCGCTGACGATCAGCATCGAAATCGCGCTGATCAGCACTCTTGTCGCGACAGTGCTCGGCACTCTGATCGCTTTCGCAATCGGCCGCCACAACTTCCGTGGTCGCGGAGGGACCAACCTGCTGATCTTCATGCCGATGGCGACGCCAGAGGTCGTCATGGGCTCATCACTGCTGACCCTCTTCGTCCTGGCCGGGCAAGAAGGAAGCTTGGGCGGGCTCACGATCACCATCGCCCACATCATGTTCTGCATCAGCTTTGTGGTGGTGACGGTCAAGGCCCGCATCGCCGGCCTCGACTCGCGCCTGGAACAGGCCGCCATGGATCTCTACGCCGATGAGAAGACCACCTTCGCCAAGGTCACGTTCCCTCTGGTGCTTCCCGGCATCGTGGCCGCCGCGATGTTGGCGTTCTCTCTGTCGTTCGACGACTTCGTCATCACGAACTTCACCAGTGGCCAGACGGTCACCTTCCCGATGTACATCTGGGGGGCTGCCGGTCGCGGAATTCCACCGGAGGCCAACGTGGTCGGTGCAATCATGTTCGGGCTCGCTCTGATCGTTGTCCTGGTTCCGGAGATCGTCAGGGGCGTTCGGAAGAGCCGGGCCTAGGAGCCAGGTCACTGGCTGGGCTGTGGGGTCGCTGATGCGCAGTTCGCATGGGTCGTCCATACTCGACGCCGAGGTGAGAACGTGTCCGGAGTCCTGTCCCAGGTCCCTGTAAGTCCTGCGAGCCTTCGAGAGTCCCTTCGGGACGCCGAGCCCAAACCTTTTTGGCTCGATGACCCCGAAGCTCCGCCCAGTCGTCCGCAACTGGCTGAACGGCTGCGCTGCGACCTGCTTGTGGTCGGCGGTGGGTTCACCGGTCTGTGGACGGCTTTACTGGCCAAGGAAGAGGACCCATCCCTCGACGTCGTCGTCCTTGAAGGCGAGCGGATCGGCTGGGCTGCAACGGGCCGCAACGGGGGATTCGTCTCGTCCAGCCTCACCCACGGCCTGCCCAACGGGGTCGACAGGTTCGCCGACGAGATGCCCGCGCTGCTACGCATCGGCGACGAGAACTTCGACGCCATCGAGGCGACCATTGCGCGCTATGGAATCGACGCTCAATGGGAGCGAAACGGCGAGCTGACCGCGGCCTACGAGCAGTGGCAGGTCGACGAGTTGGGCCATTACGTGGAGCAAGGCAAGGAGTACGGCGTCGACATTGAGTTGTGGGACGCCGACCGCATGCGGGCCGAGGTCCACTCGCCGACGTACCTCGGTGGGCTCCACGAACGAGAGGGCACGGCGCTGGTCAACCCTGGACGTCTGGCATGGGGTCTGGCCGAGGCTGCGGAGAGCCTTGGAGTCCGCATCTTCGAGCGCAGCAAGGTGGTCGGCCTCAGCGAAGAAGGCGGATCCATGGCGGCGGCCACGGGCTACGGCCAGGTCACCGCCTCCAGGGTCGCGCTGGCCACCAACATCTTCCCCAACTTGATCAAGCGGGCCCGCTCGTACGTCATCCCGGTGTGGGACTACGTGCTCATGACCGAGCCGCTGAGTGCCGAGCAGCTCGCATCGATCGGCTGGGACCGTCGCCAAGGGATCGGTGATGCCGGCAATCAGTTCCACTACTACCGGCTCAGTGCCGACAACCGGATTCTCTGGGGTGGGTACGACGCCATCTACCACTACGGCAGCGGGCTCAGCGAAGATCTAGCGCAGCGTCCAGAGTCGTTCATGAGGCTGGCTGGGCACTTCTTCACCACGTTCCCCCAGTTGGAGGGACTCCGGTTCAGCCACACCTGGGGCGGAGCGATCGACACATCGACCCGGTTCTGCGCCCTCTGGGGTCAGGCCTACGGAGGCAAGGTGTCATACGTCCTCGGGTACACCGGTCTCGGGGTGGGTGCCACTCGATTCGGGGCGCAGGTGATGCTCGACCACTTGGGCGGGCGTCGGACGGAGCGGACCGAGCTGGCCATGGTGCGAAGGAAGCCGATTCCCTTCCCGCCGGAGCCGATCAAGTCAGCGGGAATCCAGTTGACCAGGTGGTCGATCAGCCGGGCCGACGAGCAGCAGGGCAAACGAAACCTCTGGCTCAGGAGCCTGGACCGGCTCGGGCTCGGATTCGACTCCTAGGCGTGTTCGAGTCCTCAACCGGATTTACAGTCTGTAGTCGAGAACGGCTTGGCTCTCACACTCTGTCGGTTGTGTGGCCGTCTGTGGCACGTCAAGATGAACCAAGGCGTCGAACAGTTGGCGAGACTGGCGCCCCTTTTCCCCGCTTTATCCCGCTTCCGCGAGAGGCTCCTTCATGAGCAAGCACGTGACCCACTGGATTGACGGCAAGGCGTTCGGCGGAGTTGCCGACCGGCAGGGCGACATCTTCGACCCGGCGACGGGCCAGGTTAGCGGGAAGGTCGACTTCGCCGACGTTGCCCTAGTCGACGAGGCGGTCGCGGCAGCCACTGCAGCTTTCGCTGAGTGGCGCCATGCATCTCTGACCAAGCGCAGCCAGGTGCTGTTCAAGTTCCGCGAGCTGCTCAACGCGCGCAAGGGAGAGATCGCCGAGCTCATCACTGCCGAGCACGGCAAGGTGCTCTCCGACGCCCTCGGTGAGGTCACCCGTGGCCAGGAGGTCGTTGAGTTCGCTTGCGGTATTCCGCACCTGCTCAAGGGTGGGTTTTCGGAGAGTGTCTCAACGCGGGTGGACGTCTACTCGATCAGGCAGCCGCTTGGGGTCGTCGGCATCATCTCGCCGTTCAACTTCCCCGCGATGGTCCCGATGTGGTTCTTCCCCATTGCCATTGCTGCTGGCAACGCCGTGATCATCAAACCGAGTGAGAAGGACCCGTCGGCGGCGAACTACATCGCCGAGCTCTGGGCCGAGGCCGGACTTCCAGCTGGCGTCTTCAATGTCGTACACGGCGACAAGGTCGCCGTCGACCGGCTGCTCGACCACCCAGACGTCAAGGCCCTTTCCTTCGTCGGTTCGACGCCGATCGCTCGCTACGTCTACGAGAACGGCACCAAGAACGGAAAGCGGGTCCAGGCTCTCGGCGGTGCCAAGAACCACATGCTGGTGCTTCCGGACGCCGACCTCGATCTGGCAGCCGACCAGGCCATCAACGCTGGGTTCGGCTCAGCCGGTGAGCGCTGTATGGCGATCTCGGCCCTTATCGCCGTTGAGAGCGTCGCCGATGAGCTGGTGGCCAAGATCAAGGAGCGGATGGCGAAGTTGCGTACCGGCGACGGTCGGCACGGCTCCGATATGGGCCCATTGGTCACCGGCCAGCATCGAGACAAGGTCGTCGGCTATGTCGCAGCTGGCGTTGACGAAGGCGCCACGTTGGTCGTCGATGGTCGCAACGTCGAGCCGGACGGTGACCCGAACGGTTTCTGGCTCGGCCCGACGCTCTTCGACAACGTCACGCCGGACATGAGCATCTACACCGACGAGATCTTCGGTCCGGTGCTCTCGGTGCTTCGGGTCCACTCATACGACGACGGATTGAAACTGATCAATGACCACCCGTACGGCAACGGCACCGCGATCTTCACCAATGACGGTGGCGCTGCTCGCAGGTTCCAGAACGAGGTCGAGGTAGGCATGGTCGGCATCAACGTGCCGATCCCGGTGCCAATGGCCTACTACTCGTTCGGGGGCTGGAAGAACTCGCTCTTTGGTGACACCCACGCCCACGGCATGGAGGGCGTGCACTTCTACACCCGCGGCAAGGTGGTCACCAGTCGGTGGCTCGACCCCAGCCACGGTGGGATCAACCTCGGGTTCCCGCAGAACGCCTAACCTCCCACGCGTTCTCACCTTCGCACCCAGCCGCCTTCACCCAGCCGCCTTCTCACCCAGATGGCGGTAGGTGACCATCAGCCGCTGGCCGATCATCAGATGTTGTGATCCTTCGTTCGAGGTCCAGAGGAAACCGAGACGTCGTCGGCGTCATCGTTGACTTCCGTCGCGCCCTGCGTGAGGTCTCTCCCGGGGATTGCCCAGATGTCGCAGCGGAGTATCTTCGGCAGCTGTTCGAAGGGTCGGCGGCAGCCTTGAACCTGATGGACTACGGACACTCGCGGTACCAGACCCTGTCGAACGTTGGCCAACTCTCACCTGGCGAGAGTCCTGCCCCCGAATCGGAGTTCTACCCCTTCTCCGACTTCCCGTTCACCACGCAGCATCTGGCGAGCGGTGGTGCCTACCGATCGACGCTGCAAGACCCCAACTGCCCGCGGGAGTACCGCGAGTTGCTCACGGCCCAACGGCGTACTGACTGCCTCGGCGCACCCATCCGCCTTGAGGGGCGAGCTCTGGGTGAGTTCTGGGTTGCGCGAGATGACGGGCGATCGTTTGACGAAGGGGACGAAGACCTTGCGGTGGCCTGTGGCGCCACGCTCGCACGGTTCTTCCAGCCCAGCTGGGCTGCTGCGGGCTGAAGACCGCTGGCCCCCGATAGGGTGCCGCCATGACGCGCTACGGCCCCATGTTTGGCCCCGACATCACCTTCCTCGGCGTCCCGGCCTGCGACCTCGAAGAGCCCGATAGCTACGCAGAAGCTGATGTGGTGATCATCGGCGCACCCTTCGATGGTGGTACCAGTCACCGCCCCGGCACCCGTTTCGGGCCGATGGCGATGCGCTCGACCGATTACCTTCCTCAAGACGGGCTCCGTCCCCACATGGCGATGCGTGTT